>NZ_JAVYJH010000011.1:0-188545 GCF_032621685.1 Pseudomonas sp. zfem002
CGCTGCCTGAAAAAGCACCAGGACTGAAATATTGAGCGGGGTTTTCGCCAGCAACACCGGAGAGCTGTGTTGCTGGCGAAGCTATGTCTGGAGGAATCGTTTTTAAAAAAGTCCTCGAAGACAGTTGCTCCCACAAGGTCAGCTGCGGCCCTGAACCTGTGGGAGCATTGCCAGCGATGAGGCCCTGACGAACAACCTCTTACCTGGCCTCGGTCTGCGGCATTTCAGGCAACGCCATCCCCTTCGGCCACAGCAACCAGATCTGCCCCTGCTGCTTCATGTCCCCGGCCAGTTTCCCCGCCGCTTCACCCGTGCCCCAGAACAGGTCCGCGCGCACCTCGCCGGTGATCGCGCCACCGGTGTCCTGCGCCGCCACCGGCCTTACCACCGGGCTGCCATCCGGACGGGTAGTGCTCAGCCACAACAGGCTGCCCAGCGGAATCACCTTGCGGTCGATCGCCACGCTGTAACCCGCGGTCAGCGGCACGTTGAGCGAGCCGCGCGGGCCTTCGTTGCTGTCCGGCCGGGTGCTGAAGAACACATAGCTCGGGTTGCTCGCCAGCAGCTCCGGCACCCGCGCCGGATTGGCCTGGGCCCAGGCGTGGATGGCGCCCATGGTCACCTCTTCTTTCTTCAACTGACCCTGCTCCACCAGCCAGCGCCCGACCGGACGGTACGGATGCCCGTTCTGGTCCGCATAGCCCAGGCGCAGTTGCCGACCATTCTCCAACTGGATGCGGCCCGAGCCCTGGATCTGCAGGAATTGCAGGTCCATCGGGTCGGTCAGCCAGGCCAGTACCGGCGCCTTGACGCCCTGGCGCTGGATCACCTCGGCGGTGTCGTAGGGCTTGAGCACGCGACCTTCGAGGCGGCCGCGCAGACGCTTGCCCTTCAGCTCGGGGTAGACGCTGTCGAGGTTCACCACGATCAGATCGTCGGGGATGCCATAGACCGGCACATGGGCTTGCTCGGTGCGGCTCTCGCTGCCGGGATAGACCGGCTCGTAGTAGCCGGTGATCAGGCCGGTGGCGCTGTTCTGCGCCGAGCGCAGGCTGTAGACCTCCAGCTGTGCACCGAGAAATTCGCCGATCTTGCGGGCATCCGCCGGCACATCGGCAGCGGCAACGCAGGTCGCGGCCCACACCGGGTCGTTTTTCAGCCGTTGGCAGGCGCTGCGCCACGACTCGAAGCCGGCCACCAGGTCGCTGTCGCTGACCGTCGGCAGGTCTTTCCAGGTGGCGTGGGTGTAGGTGGCGATCGGGTGCGGCGTGGGCTTTTCCGGGGCACCGCCGTTGCAGCCAGCCAGCAGGGCGAACAGGGAAAGGCTCCAGCCGAGGCGGCGCAGAGGGATGTTCATGCGGGTACTTCCTTGGGGGATGGCGTCGCCGAAAAGGTTTGCGCGCAATCCATGTTTTTCATGGGGGTATTGGTCTTTGCCGGTCAGGCGAGGATACTGGCCGCCTTTTTTTCCGTGAGCCGATGACCATGATGCTCAAACGTTGTTCCGTCGTACTGCTGGCCTGCCTGACCCTGACCGCCTGTGGCGGCGTCGATCCGAATTCGCCGCTGGGTCAGCGCAAGGCGATTTTCAAACAGATGCTCAAGACCAGCGAGGACATGGGCGGCATGCTGCGCGGACGGCTGGCGTTCGACGGGCAGAAATTCGCCGACGGTGCGGTGAAGCTCGATGCGTTGTCCCACGAGCCGTGGAAACACTTCCCACAGGTCAAGGAGACGGATGATACCAGCGCGCGGGCGGATGTCTGGGAGAAACAGGCGCGCTTCCAGGCGTTGGCGCGGCAGTTGGAAGGGGCCACCAGCGAGCTGGTGATGGCGAGCAATGCCCAGCCTTTGCGGGCCGAAACGGTGCAGGGGCCGATGGACAAGGTCGAGGCGGCGTGCAAAGCCTGTCATACGGAATTTCGTAACCATTGATGTTCCCGGGCCTGCACAAAACCTTGTGAGAACTGGCAAGCCAGCTCTCACAAGGTTTGCTTACTGCTCCAGTTCCTGCAGCGCTGCCTGCAGCTCCTTGTTCGCTTCCGCCAGCTTGTCCTTGCGCTTGTTGATCTTCTCCGCGTCGCCTTTCTTCATGGCCTTGTCCAGGTCCTTCTTGCGCTGCGCCACTTCATGGCGGGCATCCAGCACTTTCTGCTCGCGTTCCTTGCGCAGGCTGGCGTCGGTGCAGTTCGCCTGCACTTCGCGCAAGGCCGTCTCCAGTCCGCTCTGCTGCTCGGCGTTGCCGTGACTGCGCGCCTGCTCGATCTGTGCGCTGATGCTCTGCTGCTTGGCCGCGCAGCCGGTCAGGCCGGGTTGTTCCTCGACGGCCAGGGCGGGCGCGGCGAGCAGGGCGCAGACGGTGAACAGGGCAAGCGGGGAAGTCGATTTCATGTAAGGCTCCGTCGTCGGGCAGGCAGAACCTGTGATGCTGCCCTGATCCACGGGATTTAGAAACCCTCGATCGCCTGTTCGCGCAGACGAGCGGCAAGGCTTCTGACCTGCGGATCCTGGAAAAACGCCACCAGTTGCCGCGCGCGCAGCGCTCCGACCCCGGCTTGCTGCTGCCAGTGCTCGACGCTGCGGGCGGCCAGCGCGTCCCAGGAATCGCCCAGGTCCAGCGCCTTCGGCGCGGGTATGCCCAGGCCGCGGGCCCAGCGCGCGAAAGGCTGCGCGCGGGCCTGCTGGAAGGTGCGATACAGCTGTCGGCTGCTGCGCTCGGCGATGCCGTCGAGGCGCGCCAGGTCTTCGGCCGGCAATTCGATCCAGTCGACCAGGCTCTCCAGCTTCCCGGCCTCCTGCAGCCTGCGCCAGGTCTGCGGACCGACCCCGGTCATGTTCAGGCCCTGCTTGCCCGCCAGCCAGTTCAGCCGTTCGAGAAACTGGGCCTGGCAACCCGGGGTCGCTTGCCAGCAACTGAGCGCGTGGTAGCGGGTGGGGTCCGGCGCCACCCGTGCGCCGCGCGCCGGGCCGCGCTCCGCCACCGTGTCGATACGCGGGATGGTCAGCCCCGCCAGGCTGAGGACGATCTGGTCACCCGGCTGGATATCCAGTTCGCTCCAGCGCTTCAGCGAGCCGGCGCTGACCTGGCGCACCGTGCGGTCGTCGAGACGCACCGGCTCGACCTGGATCAGCGGGGTGATGCGCCCGGTACGCCCGATGCGGAATTCCACGTCGCGGACCTCGGCCAGGGCCTGGGCGAACGGGTACTTCCAGGCCACGCTCCAGTGCGAAGGCCGCGCCTGCCAGCGGGCAGCGGCGGGTTGCCGACTCTGCTGCAGGACCACGCCGTCGCTGGCGAACGGCAGTGGCGAGCGATACCAGTGCTGGCGCCAGCGCGCGGCCTCGTCGAGGCTGTCGACCGGCTGGCTGTAGCGTTCGGTGTTGGGCAGGCCGAGGGCGCGGAGGCGGGCGAAGCGCTCGCGTGGATCCTCCGGCCCCTGTGGCCAGGCCCAGATGAACAGGTCCAGCCCCGCCGCATCCTCGGCGTCGAGATGCTGCCGGGCCATGAGGCCGGCGACCTTGCTGCGCAGGTTGCGGCTGCCGGCCTCGGCCTGGACATGCCCGTCCAGGCGCCAGAACAGTTCGCCCTGGAGGATCAGGTTCTGCTCTGCGGCCAGCTCGCGCAGGTTCACCGGCAGCGCCGGAATGTGCCGGCTCCAGTCATGGCCGTGCAGTCCATCGCCACGGCTGATCAGTTGCACCAGCCGGCCGCCACGATAGACCAGGGTGGTCGCCACGCCGTCGACCTTGGGCTGGATCCATACCCCCTGGCGCCCCGTCAGCCATTCGCCCACCGCCTGTTCGTCGGCGAGCTTGTCCAGCCCTGTATGCGCAACCGGGTGGCGCAGCGGCCCGGCGGCACTGGCCAGCGGGTTGCCGATGGCTTCGTCGATGCCGGGAAAGCACAGGCGCAGGCGTTGCAGGCGGCTCAGGTACTGGTCGTAGAGCTCGTCGCTGATCGGTGACTGGCCGAGGCTGTGGTAGTAACGGTCCCACTGGCCGATGCGCTCGCGCAGTTCCGAGATCCGGCTGTTGGCGGTCGCCTCCGGCCAGTCGGGGCAGGTGTCGGCGAGGGTGGGCAGGGCGAAGCAGGAAAGCAGCAGGGCAATCAGGCGTGACATGGCGAGCGTCCTTGCTCTTGGGGAGGAAATCCCAGCCTAGGAAGGCCCCCGCGAACTGCCCGTTCAGCTTTGTCAGAAGGTGTGTTGCGCCCATGAAAAAGCCCCGGCCAGAGCACTGGCCGGGGCTTTCGCTACCACGGTTACCGGGTATTACAGGCCGGCGGCTGCGCGCAGGGCGTCAACGCGGTCGGTACGTTCCCAGGTGAAGGTGGTGAAGGTGTCGTCGCCGACGGTCTTCTGCTGCGGGGTGCGGCCGAAGTGACCGTAGGCCGCGGTTTCCTGATACATCGGGTGCAGCAGGTCGAGCATGGTGGTGATGGCGTACGGACGCAGGTCGAAGCACTCGCGCACCAGCTGGACGATCTTCTCGTCGGAGATCTTGCCGGTGCCGAAGGTGTTCAGCGAGATCGAGGTCGGCTGGGCCACGCCGATGGCGTAGGAAACCTGGATTTCGCAACGCTCGGCCAGGCCGGCGGCGACGATGTTCTTGGCCACGTAGCGACCGGCGTAGGCGGCCGAACGGTCGACCTTGGACGGGTCCTTGCCGGAGAACGCGCCACCGCCGTGACGGGCCATGCCGCCGTAGCTGTCGACGATGATCTTGCGACCGGTCAGGCCGCAGTCACCCACCGGGCCGCCGATGATGAACTGGCCGGTCGGGTTGATGTGGAACTGGGTGCCCTTGTGCAGCAGTTCGGCCGGCAGGGTGTGCTTGACGATCAGCTCCATCACCGCTTCCTGCAGGTCTTTCTGCGAGACCTCGGGGTTGTGCTGGGTCGACAGCACCACGGCGTCGATGCCGACGACCTTGCCGCCTTCGTAGCGGCAGGTGACCTGCGACTTGGCGTCCGGGCGCAGCCACGGCAGCAGGCCGGACTTACGCGCTTCGGCCTGGCGCTCGACCAGACGGTGGGAGAAGCAGATCGGTGCTGGCATCAGCACGTCGGTTTCGTTGCTGGCGTAGCCGAACATCAGGCCCTGGTCACCGGCGCCCTGGTCTTCCGGCTTGCTGCGGTCGACGCCCTGGGCGATGTCCACGGACTGCTTGCCGATGATGTTCATCACCGCGCAGGTGGCGCCGTCGAAACCGACGTCGGAGCTGTTGTAGCCGATCTCGGTGATGACGTTGCGGACGATGTCTTCCAGGTCGACCCAGGCCGAGGTGGTGACTTCGCCGGCGATGATGGCGACACCGGTTTTCACCAGGGTTTCGCAGGCCACGCGGGCGTATTTGTCCTGGGCGATGATCGCGTCCAGCACCGCGTCGGAAATCTGGTCGGCGATTTTGTCCGGATGCCCTTCAGATACGGACTCGGAGGTGAAAAGGGAGTATTCGCTCATCTCGACGGGTTCCTGAGTTTAAAGATGGTGAGTGTCGCCAGTCGGTCGCTGGAAATGGCGGACCTGGATCTGGAAACCATTACGTAAGCCCACATAGAGGCTGTCTCCGGGAGCCAGTCCCGCAGCGCACGCCCAACGAAGCAGGTCGTCCTGCTCAAAGCCCAGCCAGAGGTCGCCGCAGGCGTCGCGGGCCCAATCCTGGTCGTGGCTGCACAACTCGGTAAGCAACAGGCTGCCGCCTGGTTTGACACGGCCGGCCAGCTGCGCGAGGGCGGCGGACGGATCGCTGAAGTGGTGCAGGACCATGTTCAGCACCACGCAATCGGCCTGCGCTTCAGTCGTACTGAGGGCATCGGCCAGTTGCAGGTTTACGTTAGCCAGGCGTTCGCGCTGGCAGACCTGGCGCGCCAGCTCGAGCATGGTCGGGCTGTTGTCCAGCGCGGTGACCCGGGCGAAGCGACGGGCCAGTTCGGGCAGGAATTCGCCGTCCCCGGGGCCGACTTCCAGCGCCGTGGCGGCGCTTTCGAAGCTGAGCTTGTCGAGCAGGGCCAGGAGGCTCTCGCGGTACTGGGCGAGGCCGGCGATCAGGTCCTGCTGGGCGCGGAATTTCTCTTCCACGCGCAGGAAGAAGTCCTGGCTGGTGGCCGCGCGGCGCTGCTGGACCTGGCCGATGCGCGCCTGCATCTCGCCGGGGAGCGGCAGGCCGTCCACCTCTTCGAGCAGCGCGGCGTGCAGCTTGCCGCCGAGGCTGAGGCTGTCGGGCAGGGCGCGGCGGTAGAAGATCGCGTTGCCTTCGCGGCGGGTCGCCACCAGTTCGGCCTGGGCCAGCACCTTGAGGTGGTGGCTCATCCCCGATTGGCCGATGGCGAAGATCTGCGCCAGTTCCAGCACGCCGAACGAGTCGTTGGCCAGGGCGCGCAACACGTTCAGGCGCAGGGGATCGCCGCCGGCCTTGCACAGGGCGGCCAGGCGTTCGCTTTGCTGCTGATCGGGAACGGGTACGCGAATGTTCATGGGCCGGCAGTCTAGTCAGGGCCAACCGGCGTCGCAAGACCAATATCAAAAAGTTTTGATATTGCGCGATGGGCGGAGCGAAAACGGCTGCTGAACCAGGCTTTTTCGGCTGTTTCGTCGGTCAAACCGCGCAATGGCCCTGCAATCACAGGAAAATCGTTCCAGTTCGACCATCCGTGATTGCCCCGGAAGGTGTGCCTGGGCGAAAATGGCCGCCTTTTTTCCGTCACTTCCTTTTCAGTTTCCAGGAGACAAGCGATGCCCAGCCGTCGTGAGCGTGCCAACGCCATTCGTGCCCTCAGCATGGATGCCGTGCAGAAAGCCAACAGCGGCCATCCCGGTGCCCCGATGGGCATGGCGGATATCGCCGAGGTTCTGTGGCGTGATTATCTGAAACACAACCCGAGCAACCCGAGCTTCGCCGATCGCGACCGTTTCGTCCTGTCCAACGGCCACGGCTCGATGCTGATCTATTCGCTGCTGCACCTGACCGGCTACGACCTGTCGATCGACGACCTGAAGAGCTTCCGCCAGTTGCACAGCCGCACCCCGGGTCACCCGGAGTACGGTTACACCGCGGGCGTCGAGACCACCACCGGTCCGCTGGGCCAGGGCCTGGCCAACGCCGTGGGCTTCGCCATCGCCGAGAAGGTGCTGGGCGCCCAGTTCAACCGTGAAGGCCACAACGTCGTCGACCACAACACCTACGTGTTCCTCGGCGATGGCTGCATGATGGAAGGCATTTCCCACGAAGTCGCGTCCCTGGCCGGCACCCTGGGCCTGGGCAAGCTGATCGCCTTCTACGACGACAACGGCATCTCCATCGACGGCGAAGTCGAGGGCTGGTTCACCGACGACACGCCGAAGCGTTTCGAAGCCTACAACTGGCAGGTGATCCGCAACGTCAACGGCCACGATGCCGACGAGATCAAGACCGCCATCGAGACCGCGCGCAAGAGCGCGCAGCCGACCCTGATCTGCTGCAAGACCATCATCGGCTTCGGTTCGCCGAACAAGCAGGGCAAGGAAGACTGCCACGGCGCGCCGCTGGGCAACGACGAAATCGCCCTGGCTCGCCAGGAACTGAACTGGAACCACGGTCCGTTCGAAATCCCCGCCGATATCTACGCCGAGTGGAACGCCCGCGAAGCCGGCGCCAAGGTCGAAGCCGAGTGGAACCAGCGTTTCGACGCCTACGCCGCCGCCTTCCCGGAACTGGCCAGCGAGCTGAAGCGTCGCCTGAACGGCGAACTGCCGGCCGACTTCGCCGAGAAGGCCGCCGGCTACATCCAGGAAGTCGCCGCCAAGGGCGAAACCATCGCCAGCCGCAAGGCCAGCCAGAACACCCTGAACGCCTTCGGCCCGCTGCTGCCTGAGCTGCTGGGCGGTTCCGCCGACCTGGCCGGTTCCAACCTGACCCTGTGGAAAGGCTGCAAGGGCGTCAGCGCCGAAGATGCCAACGGCAACTACATGTTCTACGGCGTGCGCGAGTTCGGCATGACCGCGATCATGAACGGCGTTGCCCTGCACGGCGGCCTGGTGCCTTACGGCGCGACCTTCCTGATGTTCATGGAATACGCCCGCAACGCGGTACGCATGTCCGCCCTGATGAAACAGCGCGTGATCCACGTCTACACCCACGACTCCATCGGTCTGGGCGAAGACGGCCCGACCCACCAGCCGATCGAGCAACTGAGCAGCCTGCGCAGCACGCCGAACCTGGACACCTGGCGTCCGGCCGACGCCGTCGAATCGGCGGTGTCCTGGAAGGCCGCCCTGGAGCGCAAGGACGGCCCTTCGGCGCTGATCTTCTCGCGCCAGAACCTGCAGCATCAGGACCGCGACGCCCAGCAGATCGCCGATATCGCCCGTGGTGGCTACGTCCTGAAGGACTGTGCCGGCGAGCCTGAGCTGATCCTGATCGCCACCGGTTCCGAAGTGGGCCTGGCCGTCCAGGCGTTCGACAAGCTGAGCGAGCAGGGCCGCAAGGTCCGCGTC
Organism: Pseudomonas sp. zfem002; assembly: GCF_032621685.1. Classification (NCBI taxonomy): domain Bacteria; kingdom Pseudomonadati; phylum Pseudomonadota; class Gammaproteobacteria; order Pseudomonadales; family Pseudomonadaceae; genus Pseudomonas; species Pseudomonas sp. zfem002. Next base: position 8,475 of record NZ_JAVYJH010000011.1, read on the forward strand.
GTGTCGATGCCGAGCACCAGCGTGTTCGACGCCCAGGACGCCGCCTACAAGCAGTCGGTACTGCCGCTGCAGGTGGGCGCGCGTATCGCCATCGAGGCCGCCCATGCCGACTTCTGGTACAAGTACGTCGGCCTGGAAGGTCGCATCATCGGCATGACCACCTACGGTGAATCGGCCCCGGCCGGCGCCTTGTTCGAGGAATTCGGTTTCACCCTGGAGAACATCCTGGGTACTGCTGAAGAACTGCTGGAAGACTGATGTTGTAGGAGCTGGCTTGCCTGCGAAGGACCGCGCAGCGGTCCCCGTTGCGGTGTCATTGGGGACCGCTACGCGGTCCTTCGCAGTGGTTCGTCACACGACAAGCCAGCTCCTACGTTGAGCGGAGCGAAACAACCGAATTTCGCAGGTTGTACCGATGGATCTGTCCGTGAGTCCCCCAATGCCTCAACCGCGTCCCTACAAAGTTGCACTCAATGGTTACGGCCGTATCGGTCGTTGTGTCCTGCGCGCACTGGTCGAACGCGGGGCAAAGGCGGGCTTCGAGATCGTCGCGCTGAACGATCTGGCCGACCAGGCCAGTCTCGAATACCTGACTCGCTTCGACTCCACCCACGGGCGTTTCCCCGGCGAGGTCAAGGTCGATGGCGACTGTCTGCATATCAACGGCGACTGCGTGAAGGTCCTGCGCAGCGCCACGCCCGAGGGCATCGACTGGGCGGCGCTGGACGTCGACCTGGTGCTGGAATGCTCCGGGGCCTACAACAGCCGCGCCGACGGCCAGCGTTTTCTCGACGCCGGCGCGCCGCGGGTGCTGTTCTCGCAACCCATGGCCAGCGAGGCGGATGTCGACGCTACGGTGGTCTACGGCATCAACCAGGACTGCCTGAGCGGCGCCGAGACCCTGGTCTCCAACGCCTCCTGCACCACCAACTGCGGCGTGCCGCTGCTGCGCGTGCTGGACCAGGCGTTCGGGATCGACTACGTGTCGATCACCACCATCCACTCGGCGATGAACGACCAGCCGGTGATCGATGCCTATCACCACGAGGACCTGCGCCGCACCCGTTCGGCGTTCCAGTCGGTGATTCCGGTGTCCACCGGTCTTGCCCGGGGTATCGAGCGCCTGCTTCCGGAACTTGTCGGGCGAATCCAGGCCAAAGCCGTGCGGGTACCGACGGTCAACGTGTCGTGCCTGGACATCACCCTGCAGACCCGTCGCGACACCACCGCGGCCGAGGTCAACCGGGTGCTGCGCGAGGCCGCCGAACGCGGCCCGCTGCAGGGACTGCTGGCGTATACCGAGTTGCCCCATGCCAGCTGCGATTTCAACCATGACCCGCATTCGGCCATCGTCGATGCCAGCCAGACCCGTGTTTCCGGCCCCCGCCTGGTGAACCTGCTGGCCTGGTTCGACAACGAATGGGGGTTCGCCAACCGTATGCTCGACGTCGCCGATCACTTTCTGCGCGTCGTTGACACCCACCGCACCACCAGCAAACAGCCCTGAAGGACTGCATTCATGACCGTTTTGAAGATGACCGACCTCGACCTGCAAGGTAAGCGCGTACTGATCCGCGAAGACCTCAACGTCCCCGTGAAGGACGGTGTGGTTGCCAGCGATGCGCGCATCCTCGCTTCGCTGCCGACCATCAAGCTGGCCCTGGAGAAGGGCGCGGCGGTGATGGTCTGCTCGCACCTGGGTCGTCCGACTGAAGGTGAATTCTCCGCCGAGAACAGCCTCAAGCCGGTCGCCGACTACCTGAGCAAGGCCCTCGGTCGTGAAGTGCCGCTGGTCGCCGACTACCTGGACGGCGTCGAGGTGCAGGCCGGTGACATCGTTCTGTTCGAGAACGTGCGCTTCAACAAGGGCGAGAAGAAGAACGCCGACGAGCTGGCGCAGAAATACGCTGCCCTGTGCGACGTCTTCGTCATGGACGCCTTTGGCACCGCGCACCGCGCCGAGGGCTCGACCCACGGTGTTGCCAAGTTCGCCAAGGTCGCCGCGGCCGGTCCGCTGCTGGCCGCCGAACTGGACGCCCTGGGCAAGGCCCTGAAGGCCCCGGCCAAGCCGATGGCCGCCATCGTCGCCGGTTCCAAGGTGTCCACCAAGCTGGACGTGCTGAACAGCCTGAGCCAGATCTGCGACCTGCTGATCGTCGGTGGCGGCATCGCCAACACCTTCCTCGCCGCTGCCGGCCACAAGGTCGGCAAGTCGCTGTACGAAGCCGACCTGGTCGAGACCGCCAAGGCCATCGCGGCCAAGGTCAACGTACCGCTGCCGGTCGACGTGGTGGTGGCCAAGGCCTTCGCCGAAGACGCCGAGGCTACCGTCAAGGCGGTCGCCGATGTGGCTGACGACGACATGATCCTCGACATCGGCCCGAAAACCGCCGAGCAGTTCGCCGAACTGCTGAAGTCGTCGCAGACCATCCTGTGGAACGGTCCGGTCGGCGTGTTCGAATTCGACCAGTTCGGCAACGGCACCAGGACCCTGGCCAAGGCCATCGCCGACAGCGCCGCGTTCTCCATCGCCGGTGGTGGCGACACCCTGGCGGCCATCGACAAATATGGCGTGGCCTCCGATATCTCCTACATTTCTACCGGTGGCGGCGCCTTCCTCGAATTCGTCGAGGGCAAGGTCCTGCCGGCGGTCGAAGTGCTGGAACAGCGGGCCAAGGCCTGATTCGTCCGGCATCAGGGAAAGGGAGCGACGCGATGATCAAGCGACTGTCACTGCTGCTCGTCACCGCCGCGCTGGGCGCCTGCTCCAGCACGCCGGATGCCGCTCCCGACAGCCCCGCCGCCGAGAAGGGTGGCTGCTACCAGTCCGAATGGCAGGCCGAGACCGCGCCGGTGATCAACAAGCGCCTCGGCCCGGACGGCCTGGAAAAGTACGACGACGAACATCAGCGCCGGGCCAAGGGATGCCCTTGATCGGTTCGCGACAACCTGTCGCCGGCTTTGTGGTCTGCTGGAGGAATGGAATGAAAGGCGTTCTGGCCGTGATGGCCATGGCGGTACTCGCGGGATGCGCAGGCTTCAAGTCCGAGCCTCCGGTGGCCGACACATGGACCACCTGGCTCTGCGAGAGCAAGGCACAGGTGCTCTGGCGCCAGGTCGGCAGCGACATGGACGTACGCCTTGGCGGCGGCGACCAGGTCTACCGGCTCAAGCCCGAGCCTTCGGGTTCCGGGGCGTTGTACAGCGATGGCGTGCTGGCCCTGCACACCCGGGGCGATGAGGGCCTGGTGTACTGGGTGGCGACCAACGATCTGATAGGGCGGGGCTGCAAGGCACCGTGACTGGCCGGGCCGGCGCACTCCGCCGGCCCACACAATTTGAACAGCAAACCGCCGTTGCGGCAGGCTTGCATGAAATAACGACGCTTGTCGGGAGAGAGATACACAATGGCACTCATTAGCATGCGCCAGATGCTGGACCACGCCGCCGAATTCGGTTACGGCGTTCCGGCTTTCAACGTCAACAACCTCGAGCAGATGCGCGCCATCATGGAAGCGGCCGACAAGACCGACTCCCCGGTGATCGTCCAGGCTTCCGCCGGTGCCCGCAAATACGCTGGCGCTCCGTTCCTGCGCCACCTGATCCTGGCTGCCATCGAAGAATTCCCGCACATCCCGGTGTGCATGCACCAGGACCACGGCACCAGCCCTGACGTGTGCCAGCGTTCGATCCAGCTGGGCTTCAGCTCGGTGATGATGGACGGCTCGCTGAAGGAAGACGGCAAGACCCCGTCCGACTACGAATACAACGTCCGCGTGACCCAGCAGACCGTGGCATTCGCCCACGCCTGCGGCGTGTCCGTGGAAGGTGAGCTGGGTTGCCTGGGCAGCCTGGAAACCGGTCAGGCCGGTGAAGAAGACGGCGTTGGCGCCGAGGGCATCCTCGATCACAGCCAGATGCTGACCGACCCTGAAGAGGCCGCCGACTTCGTCAAGCGCACCCAGGTCGATGCCCTGGCCATCGCCATCGGCACCAGCCACGGCGCCTACAAGTTCACCAAGCCGCCTACCGGCGACATCCTGGCGATCGACCGCATCAAGGCGATCCACCAGCGCATTCCGAACACCCACCTGGTGATGCACGGTTCGTCCTCGGTTCCGCAGGACTGGCTGGCGATCATCAACGAGTTCGGCGGCGACATCAAAGAGACCTACGGCGTGCCGGTCGAGGAAATCGTCGAAGGTATCAAGCACGGCGTGCGCAAGGTCAACATCGACACCGACCTGCGTCTGGCTTCCACCGGTGCGATCCGTCGCTTCCTGGAGCAGAACAAGTCCGAGTTCGACCCGCGCAAATACTTCGCCAAGACCGTCGAAGCCATGCGTGACATCTGCATCGCCCGCTACGAAGCCTTCGGCACCGCCGGCAACGCTTCGAAGATCAAGCCGGTATCGCTGGACGAGATGTACCTGCGCTACGCCAAGGGCGAGCTGGCCGCCAAGGTCAACTGAGTTCAGGTTGTTCGACGAAAAAGGGACCGCGATGCGGTCCTTTTTTTTGCCCGGGCCACGGACGGCGGGGCATTCGCTATCACTTCCGAATTAGACCGTTAGTCGGCGAACGGTATATTGGCCTTGTGCCAGCTTTAGATTTGTAACACTCGGGTCTAGAGTGAAACCCGGCAGAATTTCAATCCGAAGACTGACGCGGTTGCCACAAGAGAAGCAGCATGGAATGCGCTCAAATCCCCACACAAGAGAGCGGCTCGACGCTACTGGTGGTTGATGACTACCCGGAGAACCTGATCAGCATGCGGGCGCTGTTGGCTCGTCAGGACTGGCAGGTGTTGACCGCGAGTTCGGGCATCGAAGCCCTGAGCACCTTGCTCGAGCACGAAGTCGATCTGGTCCTGCTGGATGTGCAGATGCCGGAGATGGACGGCTTCGAAGTCGCTCGCCTGATGCGTGGCAGCCAACGCACCCGGCTGACGCCGATCATCTTCCTCACCGCCAACGAACAGAGCCAGGCCGCGGTGCTCAAGGGCTATGCCAGCGGCGCCGTGGACTACCTGTTCAAACCCTTCGATCCGCAGATTCTCAAGCCCAAGGTGCAGGCCCTGCTCGACCAGCAGCGCAACCGCCGCGCCCTGCAGCGCCTGACCCGCGACCTGGAGGCCGCTCGCGCGTTCAACGCCTCGGTCCTGGAAAACGCCGCCGAAGGCATTCTCGTGGTGGCCGAGGACGGCATCATCCGCTTCGCCAACCCGGCCATCTCGCGTCTGCTCACCGCCTCGGTGGATCAGTTGCAGGGCGCCAGCCTGCTGGAGTTCGTGCTGTCGCCGGCGGCCACGCAGTGGCGCGAGTCGGCGTTCTACCAGGCTTATTTGGAACGCGACATCTACCGCCTGCACGACGCGGTGCTGCGCACCAGCAATGGCCAGGCGCTGTCGGTGGCGCTGTCCTGCGCGGCGTTGCCTGGCGAGCAGCGGGCGATGGTGGTCACGGTGCTGGACATGTCGGTGGTGCGCAGCCTGCACCAGCAACTGGAGCAGCAGGCGGTCACCGATCCGCTCACCGGCCTGCTCAACCGTCGCGGTTTCTACCAGGCGGCGGAAAGCGCCCTGGTGCGCAGCGAGCATTCCGACAAGCATCACGCGCTGATGTACCTCGACCTCGACGGCTTCAAGCGGGTCAACGATTCCCTCGGTCATGAAACCGGCGATCAGGTACTGCACTGGGTCGCCGAGCAGTTGAAGGACTGCCTGGGCGGCCATGGCATCCTCGCGCGCATGGGCGGCGACGAGTTCACCGCGCTGCTCGACGATCTCGACTACCCGGAACAGGCCGCGCGCTTCGCCGAGAAGTGCATCGAGCGCATGTCGATCCGTCAGCACATCGACGGGCTGGAAGTGATCCTCGGGGTCAGTATCGGCATCGCCATCTACCCTGACTGCGGTGCCAACCTCGACAACCTGCTGCGCGCCGCCGACACGGCGATGTACGCCGCCAAGCAGGCCGGGCGCCAGCAGTACCGCTACTACGACGAAGACCTCAACGGCCGCGCGCGCTCCCGGCTGATGCTGGAGGACAGCGTGCGCGCCGCCGTCGACAACCAGGATTTCACCCTGGTGTTCCAGCCCCAGGTGGCCTTCTCCGATGGTCGCCTGCGTGGCTTCGAGGCGCTCCTGCGCTGGCGTCACCCGAGTGTCGGCGACGTGCCGCCGGGGCTGTTCCTGCCACTGCTGGAAGAGGCGCGGCTGATCAGCCGCCTGGCCAGCTGGATCTACAGCCAGGGCGCCGCGCAGCGGCGGGACTGGTGTGGGCATTTTCCCGACGAAGTCACCCTGGGCATCAGTCTGAGCAAGGTGCAGTTCGCCATGCCCAACCTGGTCGATGAACTCGGCCAGGTCATCGCCAGCGCGGGGCTGTCGGCCAGCCAGCTGGAAGTGGAAATCGCCGAAACCTCGCTGACCGACAACCTCGACGCCGCCCTGCGTCAGTTGCACAAGCTGCGCGAGCTGGGCGTGCGCGTGGCGCTGGACGACTTCGGTGCCGGCGACTGCTCCCTGCGCCTGCTGCGCGACCTACCCATCGATACCCTCAAGCTCGACCGCCATCTGGTGGCGCTGCTGCCGGAGTCGCAAGCCAATGTGGCGCTGGTGCGCTGCGTCATCGAGTTGTGCCAGCAGTACAACATCAGTGTCATCGCCGAGGGCGTGGAAACCCTCGACCAGGCCGAGTGGCTGCGTGAGCACGGTTGTCAGTACGTGCAGGGCTTTCTCGTGGCACGGCCGATCACCGCCGTCGAGGCCGGGCGCTTTCCGGCGTTTTTTGACTGGCGGGCGATGTAGTTCGGTACACTGCGGCCTTCGTCCTGTCGTCCACCGTAGTCATGACCGTCCTCAAGTACCTGCAAGCCTATCCGCCCGCCCTGCAAGACCAGGTGCGCCAGTTGATCGCCCGTGGTCAGCTGGGCGACTACCTGCACAAGCGCTATCCGGGCCGGCATGACGTACAGAGCGACAAGGCCCTGTACACCTACGCCCAGGGCCTCAGGCAGGAGCACCTGCGCAATGCGCCGAACCTGGACAAGGTGCTGTTCGACAACCGCCTCGACCTGACCCATCGCGCCCTCGGCCTGCACACCGCGGTGTCGCGGGTCCAGGGCGGCAAGCTCAAGGCGAAGAAGGAAATCCGCATCGCCTCGCTGTTTCGCGAGGCGGCGCCGGAGTTTCTGCGGATGATCGTGGTGCACGAGCTGGCGCACCTGAAGGAGGCCGAGCACAACAAGGCCTTCTACCAGCTCTGCGAATACATGCAGCCCGGCTACCATCAACTGGAATTCGACCTGCGTGTCTATCTGACCTGGCGCGACCTGCCGGGCAATCAGTGAGTCAAGGAACCTTTGGCATGGAAGTGAGCAAGACCAAGAGCAGTTTCTACCGTCGCCTGTACGTCGCCTGGCTGATCGACAGCCAGACCGCCAGCAGTGTCCCGGCCCTGATGGCGGCCACCGGCATGCCCCGGCGCACCGCGCAGGACACCATCGCGGCGCTGGCCGACCTGGATATCGTCTGCGAGTTCGAGCAGCAGGCGGGGGCGCGGAACCACGCGGGGCATTATCGGATCCGCGACTGGGGCGCGATCGACAAGGAATGGATCATCCAGCACCTGCGCACGATCCGCGAAGTGCTCGGCTATCCCTGACACCCGGCGATTCCCTGGCGTGCATCAAGCCTTGTGAGAGCTGGCAAGCCAGCTCTCACAAGCAGCAGCGGTACTTTCGGACATGGCTTATCCGCGACGCATGCCGATATGCGGAATCCCGTCCTCCAGATACGCCTCGCCCACCACCTCGAAGCCGTGCTTGCGGTAATAGCCCTGCAGATGTGCCTGGGCCGAGAGGTACACCGGCACATCCGGCCAGTTCTCCCGGGCCTGCTCCAGTGCCCGGACCACCAGCTCATGACCCAGGCCGTGCCCGCGCCCCGCCTCGGACACCACCACCCGGCCGATCACCACGTCGCCGCCCTGGGAGGTCGGGTCGAGCAGGCGCAGGTAACCGAGCAACTGGTCATCCTGCCAGGCCATCAGGTGGCAGGTATCCCCGGCCAGGTCCTGGCCATCCAGGTCCTGATACGGGCACTTCTGTTCCAGCACGAACACCTGGTTGCGCAGTTGCAGCACGGCATACAGCTGCTCCTTGCCAAGGTCGGTGTGATGTTTGCAGATCCAGTCGATGGACATGGGGAAATCTCTCAATGGGCTCGACGCCGAGCATAGCCCGTCGCAACTTCCCGTCGAAAGTCAAAGTGCCCGCAAAACCGGCAAGAATAGAGGCACTTGGCTATTATTTGCTGATGCCACACGGACGGCTGTTTGTGTAATCTGGCCATCGCGATTGGATTTATCGGCACTGCAATTCCCAGCGGTCAAACCAGAGTGCGGAACGCCTCCGCTATAGGATTTGAGCATGCCCTTGCTCCGAGTCTTGTGTTTGCTTGGAATGTTGTCAGTTACCCCGGTTCACGCAGAAAAGCTTCGCCTGGTCGCCGATGCCTGGCCACCATTCACCGACGCCACGCTCGACCGCGGCGGGCTGGCGACCGCGCTGGTCAAGGCGGCGCTGGAGCGCGCCGGCTATGCCAGCGAATTCGAACAGGTACCCTGGGCGCGGGCGCTGATGGGGATCGGCGACGGGCGCTACGACGTGCTGGTCAATGCCTGGTACAACGATTCGCGCACGCGCATCGGCCAGTTCTCCGGCGGCTACCTCACCAACCGCATCCGCCTGCTCAAGCGCAAGACCGATGCCATTCGCTTCGAGCGCCTGGCCGACCTCTACCCGCATCCCATCGCCGTGGTCCGCGACTACGCCTATTCCGTCGATTTCGATAGCGACACGCGCCTGCAGAAAGTCCCGGTGCGCAGCTTTTCCGTGGCCATCGGCATGCTCGCCGCCGGCCGCGTGACCCTGGCGGTGGAGGACGAATACGTCGCCAGCTGGTTCCTGCAGAAGGAACACGGCAGGGCCCGGGACATGGTGGAGTTCTTCGGCAAGCCGGTCAGCGAGAACGACCTGCATATCCTGGTCAGCCTCAAGCATCCGCGGCACGAGCAGATCGTCGCGGCCTTCGACCAGGCCATCGGCGCGATGAAGGCCGATGGCAGCTACGCACGGATCCTCGAAAGCTATGCCCTCAAGCCGGTGGCGGCTCCTTGATCAGGTGCGCGGCGAGGGTGCGCAGCGGACCAAGGTGACGGGCGATCAGCGCCAGCTGGGTCTGCACCGTCCGCAGGTTCTCGTCCATCTCCTCGGGCATCTGCTCCAGCTCGCCGGCCAGGGTTTCCTCGGCGTCGCTGTGGATCGCCACCGGCTTCCTGCCGGCCAGTCCGCTGGCGATCTCGTCCAGGCTCTCGGCCAGCTTCGCCCCGGCGCTGTCGATCAGTTGTTCGCGGGCCTCGCTGGGCAGCGGGCTTTCACGGTGCGCGCCGAGGGCCGAGAGGTAGCTGAGCAAGGTGTGTGACAGCACCAGGAAGCGGAAGCCGACATCCGCTTCCTTACGGAAATGCCCCGGCTCCATGAGCATGTTGGCCAGGGTAGTGGACAGCGCCGCGTCGGCGTTGTGCGCGTTGCGCCGGGCCAGGCGGTAGGCGAGGTCGTCGCGCTTGCCTTGGGCGTACTGCTGCATGATCTGGCGCAGGTAGACACTGTTGCAGGTGAGGGTGTTGGCCAGCACCTTGTTCAGGCGTCGGCCCTGCCAGTCCGGGAGGAACAGGAACACCGCGGAGATGGCGATCAGGCTGCCCACCAGGGTATCGAACAGGCGTGGCAGGAACAGCCCGTAGCCGTCGCCGATCTGGTTGAAGCAGAACAGCACCATCAGGGTGATCGCCGCGGTGGCGAGGGTGTAGCGGGTGGTGCGGTTGACGAAGAACACCACCCCGGCGGCCACCGCGAACAGCGACTGGATGAGCGCGTTGGGGAACAGGTCGAACAGCGCCCAGCCGACCGTCAGGCCGATGGCGGTACCGATGATCCGCTGCACCAGTTTGCGCCGCGTTGCGCCGTAGTTGGGCTGGCAGACGAACAGGGTGGTGAGGATGATCCAGTAGCCCTGGGTCGGGTGGATCAGGTGCACCATGCCGTAGCCGACCGCCAGGGCCAGCGGCAGGCGCAGGGCGTGGCGGAAGATCAGCGAGGTAGGCGTCAGTTGCTGGCGCAGGCGATTCCACACGTCCGCCAGGTTGCGTGGCGAACGGTCGAGCAGGCTCGGGTCGGTGTTGTCGGCCAGGCTGTCGGGGTTGCTGGCGTCGCTGAGCAGGCGGTCGAGGGTCGCCAGGTTGGCCGCCAGGGCGCGCAGCGAGCGCAGCAGGCCGCGCCAGGCCGGGTTGCTCTGGATGCGCAGGTGTTCCAGCGAGGCGTGCAGGTCTTCCAGGGCCTCGGCGAAACCGCTGTTGTAGACGAACGGCTGGCGCATCTGGATCGACCCCGACAGCTCATGGCAGGCCTTGCCCTGCTGGCGCAGCAGGCGCTGGCAGCGGAACAGCACGTCGCTGTGGAAGAACGCCTCGGTCAGGGCGTTGTAGGGGTAGTGCGAGGAACTGGCGCGCTCGTGGATGTCTTGGGCGAGGAAGTACAGCTTCAGGTAGCGACTGACCTTGGAGCTGGGCCGGCCACCGCCGACCCGGTGCAGGATGATTTCCTTGGCGGTGTTCAACGCCGCCACCACCTTGCCGTTCTGCTGCGCCAGCTCCAGGCGCCGAGCCTCGATGTCGAGGCCGCGGATCGGCTCGAACAGGTTGGACTTCAGCTTCAGGTAGATGCCCAGTTCACGGAACAGCCGGGCTAGGGCCTGCTGTACCGGCTGGTTGGAAAACAACGCCTGCCACAGCACCGAAAGCAGGCCGTACCAGGCCGCGCCGGCCACCAGCAGCAACGGCTCGTGCCAGAAGTCGGTCACCTCGCCACCGCGCTGGTCCACGCCGATCATGGTGTAGACCGAGAGAATCAGGGTGGCCTGGGCGATCGCCCCGTAGCGTTCGCCGAGGGCGCCGAGCATGGTCAGGCAGAACGCCGCCAGGGCCATGGCGATGACGAAGATCCACGGATAGGGGAACAGCAGCTCCACTGCCAGCGCGGCGACGGTGAAACACACCAGGGTCACCGCCAGCGCGTTGAGGCGGCCCTGCCAGCTGTCATCGGTCTCGGCCAGGGCGCTGGCGACGATGCCGAGGAACAGCGGGATCAGCAGGTTCATCTGATCCTGGAACCAGCACAGCGCCATGCTGCCGGTCAGGGCAATCAGGACCCGGATGCTGTAGCTGAATTTGTCCAGCGCCCACAGACGACGCAACGATTGGCTGAAAGAAGAGGACGACATGGTGGACGGCGGGCCTGCTGGGCGAGGTCTGGAGTGAGCGGTCAGCGCGACGGCAAACCGTCGCGCGGGTCACGTACCAGCAAAATGCGTTCCGTGATGGGCGCTGATTCTAGACGAACTGCGCGGCGGCGTAAGCGCAGGCCCAGGCCCACTGGAAATTGAAGCCGCCGAGGTGGCCGCTGACGTCCAGCACTTCGCCGATGAAGTACAGGCCCGGGCTCTTCAGCGACTCCATGGTCTTCGACGACACCTCGCGGGTGTCCACGCCGCCCAGGGTCACTTCGGCGGTGCGGTAGCCCTCGGTGCCGGCCGGCACCAGTTGCCAGTTGCCCAGCTTGTCGGCGACCTGGGCCAGCTCCGCCGGGGTGTACTGCTTCATCGGCTTGGAGACGAACCAGGTCTCCGCCAGCAGGTTGGCCATCTTCTTGGTGAAGATTTCGCCGAGCAGGGTCTTCAGCTCGCTGTTGGGGCGCTCGGCCTGTTGCTGTTGCAGCCAGGCGAGGGCGTCGTGGTCCGGCAGCAGGTTGATCTCGACGGTGTCGCCGGCCTCCCAGAACGAGGAAATCTGCAGGATCGCCGGGCCGCTGAGGCCGCGGTGGGTGAACAGCAGGTTCTCCCGGAAACTGGTGCCGTTGCAGCTGGCGATGCAGTCCACCGAGGTGCCGGACAGCTCGCCGCAGAGGGCCTTGAGCTGGTCTGTGATGGTGAACGGCACCAGGCCCGCGCGGGTCGGCAGCACGTTGTGGCCGAACTGGCGGGCGACCTGGTAGCCGAAGCCGCTGGCGCCGAGGGTGGGGATCGACAGGCCGCCGGTGGCGATCACCAGCGACTGGCACTGGAACGGGCCGGCGCTGGTGCTCAGCAGGTAGCCGTGTTCGAGCTTCTCGATGTTTTCGATGCGGGTATCCATGCGCAGCGTGGCGCCGGCGTTGTCGCATTCGTCGAGGAGCATCTGCAGGATGTCGCTGGACTTGTTGTCGCAGAACAGCTGGCCGAGTTTCTTCTCGTGATAGGGCACGCCGTGCTTGGCGACCATCTCGATGAAGTCCCACTGGGTGTAGCGGGCCAGGGCGGACTTGCAGAAATGCGGGTTCTGCGAGAGGAAATTGCCAGGTTCCGTGTACATATTGGTGAAATTGCAGCGGCCGCCGCCGGACATGAGGATTTTCTTGCCGGGTTTGTTGGCGTGGTCCAGCAGCACGACCCGACGCCCGCGCAGGGCGGCGGTGCGGGCGCACATCAGGCCGGCGGCGCCGGCGCCGATGATGATCACATCGGTGTGGTGCATGAATGTTCTCTAGCTAGGTTTTTGCTGGCGTGCGCGGTCCCTGTGGGAGCTGGCGTTGCCAGCGATGAGGCCGGCACAGGCAATGGTGTTGTCTGGTCTGACGCCATCGCCGGCAACGCCGGCTCCCACAGGTTGGGTGACCGGCTCACTGGCGATGAGGTCATTGAATATCAGATGATCCGGACCTTGAGCGACCGCCCCTTGATCTTGCCGCTGTTCAACCGCTGCATGGCCTGCTTGGCCACCCCACGCTCCACCGCCACATAGGCCTGGAAATCGAAGATGGCGATCTTGCCCACCTGCTTGCCGGCAATCCCGGCATCGCCGGTCAGCGCGCCGAGAATGTCGCCCGGGCGCAGCTTGTCCTTGCGGCCGGCGGCGATGCACAGGGTCGACATCGGCGGCACCAGCGGCTCGCCGCCCTTGCTCTTCAGGCCGTCCAGCTGTTCCCAGCGCAGCGGGGCCTTCTGCAGGGCCTCGATGGCCTGGGCGCGATGGCCCTCGGCCGGAGCCACCAGGCTCACCGCCAGGCCCTTCTCGCCGGCCCGGCCGGTACGCCCGACGCGGTGCACATGAATCTCCGCATCGCGGGCCAGTTCGACGTTGATCACCATGTCCAGGGCGTCGATATCCAGGCCGCGCGCCGCCACGTCGGTGGCCACCAGCACCGAGGTGCTGCGGTTGGCGAACAGGGTCAGGACCTGGTCGCGATCACGCTGCTCCAGGTCGCCGTGCAGGGCCTCGGCGGCGATGCCCTTGCTCTTCAGGTGGTCGACCAGCTCCTGGCACTGCTGCTTGGTGAAGCAGAACGCCACGCAGGACTGCGGACGGAAATGCCCGAGCACCCGGGTGACGGCGCTCAGGCGGTCCTCGGCGTCGATCTCGTAGAAGTGCTGCTCGATCTGGCTGTCGCTGTGCAGCGCCTCGACCTTGACCTGCTGCGGGTCGCGCATGATCGACGAGGCCAGTTGCTTGATCCCCGCCGGGTAGGTGGCGGAGAACAGCAGGCTCTGCCGGCGCTTGGGGGTCTGCTCGACGATAGCGGCGATGGCGTCGAAGAAGCCCATGTCGAGCATGCGGTCGGCTTCGTCGAGGACCAGGGTGTTGAGCCCGTCCAGCACCAGGGTGCCCTTGTTCAGGTGCTGCTGCACCCGGCCCGGGGTGCCGACGATGATGTGCGCGCCATGCTCCAGCGAGGCGATCTGCGGACCGAGGGACACGCCGCCACAGAGGGTGAGGATCTTGATGTTGTCCTCGGCGCGGGCCAGGCGGCGCAGTTCCTTGGCGACCTGGTCGGCCAGCTCGCGGGTCGGGCACAGCACCAGCGCCTGGCAGCCGAAGTAGCGCGGGTTGATCGGGTTGAGCAGGCCGATGCCGAAGGCGGCGGTCTTGCCGCTGCCGGTCTTGGCCTGGGCGATCAGGTCCTGGCCCTTGAGGATGACGGGCAGGCTCTGGGCCTGGATCGGGGTCATCTCGGTGTAGCCGAGGGCGTCCAGGTTGGCCAGCATGGCGGCGGACAGCGGCAGGGTGGCGAAAGCGGTGGCGTTGGTGGTCACGAGGCGGGCCTGCAAAACAAAATGTCGCGCAGTGTACCAGCCCCATGGCCATTCGCCCTACGGCTCGATCTCCGCTTCCTGACGAGGGGCACGTCGTCCGTCTGTCTTCGCCAGCTGAAGGAAAATGGCCGCCGCCAGCATCGCCATCAGGCCGATGGTGACGAAGGTCAACTGGAACGCGCCGAGGGTGGTTTCCACGCCGTCGGCGCTGCCCGCCGCGGTGAAACCGCCGAGCAGGGCGCCGGCACAGGCCACGCCAAGGCTCAGGGACAGTTGCGCGACCACCGACAGCAGGCTGTTGCCGCTGCTGGCGCTGGCGTCGTCGAGGTCGATCAGGGTCACGGTGTTCATCGCGGTGAACTGCATCGAGTTGATCGCCCCGAGCAGCCCCAGTTGCACCAGCAGCACCGCGTGCGGCGTGCTTTCGTCGACCAGGCCGAGACTGGCCAGCATGAGCCCCAGCAGCAGGGTGTTGCCGGTGAGGATGGTGCGGTAGCCGAAACGCTCGATCAGCGGCCGGGCGATGGACTTGGCGAGCATCGCCGCAGCGGCCAGGGGAATCATGCTCATCCCCGCTTCGGCTGGCGAATAGCCCAGCGCCACTTGCAGCAGCAGCGGCACGAGGAAGGGCAGGGCGCCGCTGCCGAGGCGGGCGAAGAGGTTGCCGAGGATGCCCACGGAGAAGGTCCGCACGCGGAACAGGCGGGGCGAGAACAGCGGGTTGTCGACGCTGCCCGCGCGCAGCCAGTAGGCGGCCAGGCAAGCCATGCCGGCGAACAGCAGCAACATCACCCGCAGGTGCGGCAGGTGCAGCTCGCCCAGGCCTTCCATGGCGATGGTGATCAGCACCATCGCCGCGCCGAACAGGACGAAGCCGACGCCGTCGAAGCGCGTGCGCGAGGTGCCGCGCAGGTCGGGGATGAACTTCCACACCGCGTAGCAGCCGACCGCGCCCACCGGCAGGTTGAGCAGGAAGATCCAGTGCCAGCTGAGGATTTCCACCAGCCAGCCGCCCATGGTCGGGCCGATCAGCGGGCCGAGCAGGCCGGGGATGGTGATGAAGCTCATGATCCGTACCAGTTCCGAGCGCGGGTAGGCGCGCAGCACGACGAGGCGCCCCACCGGCAGCATCAGCGCGCCGCCCAGGCCCTGGATGATGCGCGCCGCCACCAGCATGCCGAGGCTGCCGGCCAGGGCGCAGAGCAGCGAGCCGAGGCTGAACAGGAGAATCGCGCCGAAGAAGATCCGCTTGGTGCCGAAGCGGTCGGCGATCCAGCCCGAGGCGGGGATCAGCAGGGCCACGGTGAGCATGTAGGCGATGATCACCGACTGCATGCGCAGCGGGTCTTCCGCCAGGTCGCGGGCCATCGCCGGCAAGGCGGTGTTGAGGATGGTGCCGTCGAGGGACTGCATGAAGAAGGCGATGGCCACCACCCAGGGGATCCAGCGGGCGGTGGTGGGGTCCAGCGAGGCGCGGTCCGGCATGGAATGTCCTTGGGTGCCTTTGGGCCTGCTTTGCAGGCCTTCGCGCCGAACCGCCGCGAAGGGCCGCAACGCGGCCCCTTGTTCACAATGTGAGGGTGAGGCGTTTGACCAGCGCCCCCGGCAAATGATTCGACCCGGTCTGGCGCTGCCCGTAGGTGCGCGTCGACAGCACCAGCTCGCGCTCGCGGGTCAGCGCCTCCAGTTGCGAGCCCAGCAGGCTGTAGAGGCTGTCGTCGAAGCGCATGGTGCTCACCGGTGCCTGGATCTGGCCGTCCTCCACCCAGAAGGTGGCGAAGCGGGTCAGCCCGGTCATCCGCGCGGCTGACTGGTCCGAGTAGTTCAGGTACCACAGGTTGCTGATGTACAGCCCGGTACCCAGCCGTTCCAGCACCTGGTCCAGCGCCAGCTCGCCGCCACCCATGCTCAGTGCGGTGGGCGCCTCCCAGGGCTCGGCGCCGTTGGCCCGGCGCTGGAACTCCGCGGCGCTGCGCGCGCTGGTCAAGCTGTCCCGTGCCGCGCCGGCCTCGACCAGGGCGACATCGTCACGCGGGTAGCCCTCGCTGGAAAACGCCGGGCAGATCGAGCCGCTGACCTGTTCGCTGAAACTCACCAGCGGACTCAACGCGGCTTCGCCGGCATGCAGACGCTGCAGCGGGCTGTGCTTGTTGGCGATGGCCTGGGTCGAGAAGCCGCCCCAGCCGAGCAGGTCGACGATTTCGTCCATGGCACCGGGGGCGATGTAGGCGCGGTACTGGCCGGGCGGCAGGACCTTGAGCGGCCGGCCAAGGTAGTCGAGCTGCTCGCGAGCCCGGGCCAGGCGCGCGGCGAACTGCTGTTCGTCCCACACCTGCCCGCCATAGCCGGTCTTCACCGCCTGGCCGTTGGCGTGGAACAGGCTCCAGTCGAAGCTGAAGCTGTTCGCCTGGTGCCAGCCGAAGGCCCCGAACGAGCTGGCGAAGCCGCGGCACACCGGCCCGGCGACATAGAAACCGACCAGGTCCAGGTCGCCGGCACCGGCCTCGATCTGTTCCAGCACCCGGGAAAAGTCGGGCAACGGCTGGTCCTGGCGATGCTCGCTCGTCCAGACACTGTCATTGAGCAGCAGATAGGGATCGGCGGGAATCAACGGCAAGGTCTGGCGCAATTGTTCCAGCGCTTCGCCCAGGCGCGGCAGGTCGGTTTCGGCATCGCCGCTCAGGGTCAGGTCCAGGTCGGCCTGGCACCCGTCGGCGATCAGCCGCAGGGTCACTCTCGACTGCCGTACCTCGCCCGCCTGGCGCACCTTGGCATGGTTGAAACGCACGAACTGCGAATGCTCCCCGGCGAAGCTCAGGGTGAAGTGCTCGGGTGCCCGGACATTGCCGCGCAGCCAGGCAACCAGGGTCTGGAAAGCGGGCAGGAATTGGTCGGCCATCAGGCATCCCCTCCGAATACGTCGATCTGGCTGAACACACAGGCCGGCGCCGCATGCCCGACCCGCACCACCTGGTTCGGCTCGCCCTTGCCGCAGTTCGGCGTGCCGAGGACCTGGAAGGTGCCGGCATCGCCGACCGCGCTGAGGTTGCGCCAGAAGTTGGCGGAGATGCCGCGGTAATTGGGATTCTTCACCACGCCCTTGAGCTCGCCGTTCTCGATCAACTGGCCCCACTCGCAGCCGAACTGGAACTTGTTGCGCGCGTCGTCGATGGACCAGGAACGGTTGGTGCGCATCAGGATGCCGTGCTCGATGCCGCCGATCAGTTGATCCAGGGACTGGTCCCCCGGCTCGACGTTGAGGTTGGCCATGCGGTCGATGGGCGCGCGGTTCCAGTTGCAGGCGCGGCTGTTGGCGACCCCGTCCAGCCCCGAGCGGAACTGCGACAGCGCACCGCCCAGCGGACGCACCAGCAGGCCGTCGCGGATCAGGAACTGCTTGGTCGCCGGCGTGCCGTCGTCGTCATGGCCGTAGCTGGCCAGTTCTTCGCGCAGGGTCGGGTCGAAGGTCACGTTGAGCAGCGTCGAACCGTATTGCAGATGGCCGAAGTCCTCGGCCTTGACGAAGCTGGTGCCGGCGAAATTGCGCTCGTCGCCGAGGATGCGGTCCATCTCCAGCGGGTGGCCGATGGATTCGTGGATCTGCAGCATCATCTGGTCCGGCATCAGCAGCAGGTCGCGGGTTCCGCTCGGCGTGTTGGGCGCCAGCAGCAGTTGCAGGGCCTCGTCGGCGATACGCACCCCGGCGCCGATCAGGCCGCAGCGCTGGAGCACGCCGAGACTGCCCTGCTGGCCGAAATTGTCGCGGCCGAGGGTGCGGGTCTGGCTGTCGCCGTCGGCGAAGGCGGTCACGGCCAGGCCCGGGTAGACGAAACGCTGGGCCTGGCGCAATTGCGCACCGGCGCTGTTGAAGTAGATCTGCTCGACGTTGCTCAGGCCGAGGCTCGCCTGCCAGTTGACCAGGCGCGGATCCTGCGGCACCGAGTTCGACTCCCGCTCGAGCAGTTCGTAGCACTCGGCGAGGGACGGGAAGGCCTGCTCCAGATCGGGCGAACAGTAGTCGGCGCGGGCCGTGGCGACGGGCTGGTCGCGCAGGTCCAGCAGGGAATACCCGGCGATCTGCCGGGCCAGCGCCTCGGCGCGGTCCAGGGCCTGCTGCAGACCGGCCTGGGACAGATCGGCGGTGGCCGCGTAGGCCTCGACGCCGCTGACCCGCACGGTGAGCATGGCGCCTTCGTCGCGACCGAGGCTCGGCGGCTCGGCGACGTTCTTGCGCACCGACAGGTGCTGATGGGACTGGCGCACATGGCGCAGGGAGAAAAACTCGCCGCCGCTGCGCAGGCTGGAAAAGCGCTGGCGCAGCGACGCGGTGGAATCGAACATGAACGGGCCTCCGGATGACGGTGGCCCTGATTCAGAACCACTCCTCATGCATGCCCGGGCAGGTGTCGTCCCGTGCTTCGAGCAGCGTGATGTCATTATGGCAGGGTGGTACTTCCCAGGTGAGGAAGAATCGCGCCGCCTGCAGCTTGCCGCGGTAGAAATCGCGATCCGCTTCGCTGGCCCCGGCCAGCCCTTCCTCGGCGCGGATCGCCTGCTCCAGCCAGCGCCAGCCGATCACGCAGTGACCGAAGGCCTTCATGTACAGCGCCGAGTTGGCCAGGGCTGCGTTGACCTTGCCGCTGGCCATGTCGCCGAGCAGGCCGAGGGTCACCGCTTGCAGGCGGGTTAGCAACTGCTCCAGCGGCTGGCGCAGGGCGTCCAGGCCGGGGAAACGATGGGCGCGCTCGCAGGTCCCGGCGATCAGCCGCACCAGTTGCTTGAGCCCGGCACCGCCGTTCTGCGCCAGCTTGCGCCCGAGCAGGTCGAGGGACTGGATGCCGTGGGTGCCTTCGTGGATCGGGTTCAGGCGGTTGTCGCGGTAGTACTGCTCCACCGGGTATTCACGGGTGTAGCCATGGCCGCCGAGGATCTGGATCGCCAGTTCGTTGGCCTTGAGGCAGAACTCCGAGGGCCAGGACTTGACGATCGGCGTGAGCAGGTCGAGCAGTTCGTGGGCCTGCTGGCGCGCCTGCGGCGTCTCGGCGGTCTGGGTGTCGTCGAACAGCCGCGCGGCGTACAGGCCGAGGTCGAAGGCGCCCTCGACATAGGCTTTCTGCGTCAGGAGCATGCGCTTGACATCGCTGTGGGCAATGATCGGCACGGCGGCGGTGGACGGGTCCTTGTTGTCCGGCAGGCGACCTTGCGGACGCTGGCGCGCGTAGTCGAGCGAGTACAGGTAACCGGCGTAGCCGAGCATCACCGCGCCCATGCCGACGCCGATGCGCGCCTCGTTCATCATCTGGAACATGCAGGCCAGGCCCTGGTGCGGCTTGCCTACCAGATAGCCGATGCACTCGCCGTTATCGCCGAAGTTCAGCGCGGTCGAGGTGGTGCCGCGCCAGCCCATCTTGTGGAACAGCCCGGCCAGGGTCACATCGTTGCGCGCACCGAGGCTGCCATCCGCATTGACCAGGAACTTGGGCACGATGAACAGGGAAATGCCCTTCACCCCGGGCGGCGCGTCCGGCAGTTTGGCCAGGACCATGTGCACGATGTTTTCCGACAGCGGATGGTCGCCGCCGGAAATGAAGATCTTGTTGCCGCGCAGGCGGTAGCTGCCATCGGCGGCGGGTTCGGCGCGGGTGCGGATATCGGCCAGGGACGAGCCGGCGTGGGGCTCGGTCAGGGCCATGGTGCCGAAGAAGCGTCCGTCGATCATCGGCTGCAGGAACAGGCGCTGCTGTTCCTCGCTGCCGAAACTCTCGATCAGATTGGCCGCGCCCATGGTCAGGAACGGATAGGCCGTGGTCCCGGCGTTGGCCGCCTGGAAGTGGGCGAAGCAGGCCTGGGACAGCAGGGTCGGCAGCTGCATGCCGCCCACGTCGAAGTCGCGGTTGGCGTTGAGGAATCCGGCTTCGAGGAAGGCGTCCACGGCGGGCTTCACTTCCGGAATCAACACCGCTTCGCCGTTCTCGTAGCGCGGCTCGTTCTCGTCGCCCTTGCGGTTGTGCGGGGCGAAATACTTCTCGGCGATGCTGCGCGCGGTGGACAGCGCCGCGTCGAAGGTTTCGCGGCTGTGCTCGGCGAAACGCTCGCGGCGGGTCAGGGCTTCGGCGTCCAGCACTTCGTAGAGTTCGAACACCAGGTTGCGGGCGCTGAGCAGGGTCTCGGTCATGGCGGCGGTCCTTTGATTCGGGATGGGGCGAGTCTAGGCAAGTGGGGGAAGGGCCGCACAGGGAAATAGGTTTTAGTGATGGTGCGGCAGAAGGGAAGGACTACAGCGCTTCAGGGGCGAGATGGCTGAGTTATCTGAAATGTCCGTGCTAACAGTCGGAATTAGACTACATATTTTTAAATTCCATGGGTATTTCATGGTCGGTCCATTACATAAGGCCCTTCCCATGTCTACTCGAAGTACTTCCCCAGTGGCCTCACTGGCGGAGAAAGCACCTGAGCCAAAATTTTATGTGGTTTCGGTCAAAAAGATGATTGTCATGCTGATCTTCAGCATGGGTCTGTATTTCTGGTATTGGAATTATCGGAACTGGAAAAATTATCGAAGGGTTACTGGGGAACCGGTAATTCCTTTGCTGCGAGCCATTTTTTATCTATTTTTTCTGCATGCGCTTCTTGAACGGGTTGATAGAGGGCTTCGCTCGCAATCTGCGAGCGTTGAATGGTCCCCGAGACTGTTGGTTGTTGGTGTAATAACCTCCGTTGTGTACTCCATTTTTTATTGTAATTTATTGCCTTTGGAAAGTGCGCTGGATTGGGTGATGAGTACTTTTGGATTATATGCAGTATATCTTCTTAATGCTTTCCAGTTACTTGCAGTTTTTCTGTATTTCGCCCAGCTCTGGCTGATGGCTAGAATCCAGAGGGTCATCAATCTTCACGAGTCTGATCCCCATGCCACGGGTAATAACCGCCTGACAGGTGTCGACTGGTTTTGGATGTTGCCGGGTATTCTGGTTTTGCTGGGTGCAATAGTTTTTCTGATCTTTCTTTTTTACGCCTTCAGGATAATTTAAAGCTGCCTTTACCGAGTGTTTCGGGTTTGCTGGTGTCGTTGGGCGCCATGAGCACGACGTTGATTGACAATAAACCCTGTCGATCGTGAGAGTAGAGATTGAAAATTCTGGATTGGCCTGTATTCAAATCGCCTTGGCTGTTTTGGGGAGCTCTGGATGCTTTTCTTGTTGTTGATTTTATAAGCCGGAGCCTTGGCCGCGGTCGAATACCCTATGTTTCCGATGTGTTGGGTGCCTTGACGCTCGTAGATGACTTTGGCTGGGGGCATTACGCCCTTGCCGTTTTGGCTGTTGTTGTGCATGTATCGGTAATTTTCAGCGCCGTTCTCTTGTTGAAAGAGCGGCGCGCCGGAATCTACTTGAGTCTTGCGCAAATTCCGTTCCGCCTGGTTTTCGTTCTTCCATCGTTTTCCCTGTTGTTGGTGTGGGCCAGGTTTTCGCCTGGTTACAGCTCCTGGTTGATGGGTGCGCTTCTTTTGTCTTCGGAAATCGCGAAAACCCGAAGCCTTTGGCGAATGTTGAAAACACCGCGTTCAGCTTTGTAGTCCCATCATGTCTGCCATGTCGGAATACTCGCGCCCTTTCTCGGGAGCGGGCCGACAGCGCTGAGCCCGCCCAGAACGGTTTCATGGCTGTCCCAAACAGACGGTCACCCAACATGTCCACAAGCACCTTTTCCCCTGCAAGGGCAGAAACGACGCCCGCTTTCTTCGTCGTTGCCGTGCCCAAGCTGATCATCATGACGCTGTTCACCTGCGGCCTGTATTGCCTGTTCTGGTATCTGCGCAACTGGGAGCTCTACCGCAAGGCCACTGGCGAGATCATGCTGCTGCCGCGCATTCTGTGGCCCGAGTTCTTTGTGTACTCGCTGTTGAACAGGGTGGATCGGCGCATTCGTGCTTCGGGGCGAAACTACGAGTGGTCGCCCTGGTGGCTGGCGTGCGGGATATTGCTGACGTGGGGGCTTGGTGCCCACCTGTGGATGGTGTCGTTGCCCATTCCGGAGTGGATTGACGCTTTGCTGATGATGATCGCCCTGTTCCTTCTGGCGCTGGGCGAGGTTCAGCGGGCGATCAATTTTTGCGAGGGTGATCCACAAGGTGGCGGGAATGCGCAGTTCACGGTGGTGAACTGGTTATGGATTTCGATAGTTACGCTGGGGTGGGTGGCAGCCTCGTAGGACGCAGCGTGCCCGCGAACGGCCGCTGAAACCGGCGCGGTTCCCGTTACAGGTTGCGGTTGGCGGCCGTTTTGCACTCCTTCGCGGGCAAGCCACGCTCCTACGCGGGTTCGGGCAGAACTGAAACGGGGCGGGTTTCGCGACATTCCCAAAGGAATCCGCAAAACCCGCCCCGTTTCATTTCCCGGCGACTATCAGCCGATCGTCATCAGGCTCGCGTTCCCCCCCGCCGCAGCGGTGTTCACGCTCAGTGCCCGCTCGATCACCAGACGTTCCAGGGCCACCGCGGTTTCACCCGAGGACAGGCCATGCACGCCGACGATGGCGCCCGGACGCTTGGCGATCTGCTCGCACACGCCGCGCAGCTGGTCGGAGTCGCCGTGGTGCAGGACGGCGTCGAACAGTACGTCGTCCTTGTTCCAGTCGGCCACCAGCTTGATCCGCGCCTGGACTTCCTTCGGCAGGCGCGCGCGCAGGGTCTTGCCTGGCTCGCCGTCGAGGATCACCGCCGAACTGCCCACCGCCAGCACCGCGGCCAGTTGAGTCAGCAGGTCGGCTTCGCTGTCGGCGAGGCACAGCACGTGCTCGCGCGGCAGGATGGTGTAGCTGTTGCGCTCGCCGGTCGGGCCGGCCAGCAGACGGGTGATGCCGCTCTGCGATTGGCGGGCGAACTGTTCGCAGGTCTGCTGCAGTTCGTTCTGCTGGTTCTTCGCAGCCCAGGCCTTGAACGCCTCCAGCGGCTTGAGCAGGGCTTCACGCAGGCGGCTGTCCGGCGCGTTGCCGGCGTCGCTGCGCTGGAACGATTGCTCGATGGCATCGGCCGGACGGGTCGACAGCAGGCGGTACAGGTACAGCGGGCCACCGGCTTTCGGACCGGTGCCGGACAGGCCTTCGCCACCGAATGGCTGCACCCCGACCACGGCGCCGACGATGTTGCGGTTGACGTAGACGTTACCGGCATGGACGTTGTCGATGACCTTGGCGATGGTCTCGTCGATGCGGGTATGCACGCCGAGGGTCAGGCCATAGCCGGAGGCATTGATCTGCTCGATCAGCTGGTCCATGTCCTTGCGGTTGTAGCGCAGCACGTGCAGCACCGGACCGAAGATCTCGCGCTTGAGCTCGTCGAAGCTCTCCAGCTCGATCAGGGTCGGCATGACGAAGGTGCCGCGCTTGCATTCGTCGCTGTTGGCCAGGGCAACCTGGTAGACCGAGCGACCTTTCTCGCGCATGCCCTGGATGTGCTTCTCGATGCCGGCCTTGGCTTCGGCGTCGATCACCGGGCCGATGTCCACGGACAGACGCTCCGGGTTGCCCAGGCGGCTTTCGGCCATGGCGCCCTTGAGCATTTCGATGACGCGGTCGGCGGAATCTTCCTGCAGGCACAGCACGCGCAGGGCCGAGCAACGCTGGCCGGCGCTGTCGAAGGCGGACGAGACCACGTCGATCACCACCTGCTCGGTCAGTGCCGAGGAGTCGACGATCATGGCGTTCTGTCCGCCGGTTTCGGCGATCAGCGGGATCGGGCGACCCTGGGCATCCAGGCGTCCGGCGATATTGCGTTGCAGCAGGCGGGCGACTTCGGTGGATCCGGTGAACATCACGCCCTTGACGCGCTCGTCACCGACCAGGCGGGCACCGACGGTTTCACCGCGGCCCGGCAGCAGTTGCACCACACCCTCCGGAATGCCGGCTTCGAGCATCAGGCGCACGGCCTGGGCGGCGATCAGCGGGGTCTGTTCGGCCGGCTTGGCCAGGACCGGGTTGCCGGCGGCGAGGGCCGCGGCAACCTGGCCGCTGAAGATCGCCAGCGGGAAGTTCCACGGGCTGATGCAGACCACCGGGCCGAGCGGACGGTGTGCGTTGTTGCTGAAATCGTTGCGGGCCTGCACCGCGTAGTAGCGCAGGAAATCGACGGCTTCGCGGACTTCGGCGATGGCGTTGGCGTAGGTCTTGCCCGCTTCGCGGACCAGCAGGCCCATCAGCGGCTGGATCTCGGCTTCCATCAGGTCGGCGGCGCGTTCGAGGATCGCGGCGCGCTCGGCCGGCGGCGTGGCCTGCCAGATCGGTGCGGCGTTCAGCGCGCACTGGATGGCGTTGTCGACGTCGCCGACGGTGGCTTCCTGGACATGACCGACCACATCGCGGTGATCCGCCGGGTTCAGTACAGGCGTGGCAGCTTCCTGGCTGGCGGCGCAACCGAGCAGCGGCGCGGCCTTCCAGTCAGTGTGCGCGGTGGCCAGTAGGGCGCAGGACAGCGAGGCCAGGCGATGCTCGTTGGCCATGTCGATACCGGCCGAGTTGGCCCGCTCGCTGCCATACAGGTCGCGCGGCATCGGGATGCGCGGATGCGGCAGGCCGACGCTGCCTTCCTGGGTGGCCATGCGCTCGATGGTGGCGACCGGGTCGGCGACCAGTTCCTGGATCGAGATCGAGTGGTCGGCAATACGGTTGACGAACGAGGTGTTGGCGCCGTTCTCCAGGAGACGACGGACCAGGTAGGCCAGCAGGGTTTCATGGGTACCGACCGGCGCGTACACGCGGCACGGACGGTTCAGCTTGCCATCGGCGACCTTGCCCACGACCTGCTCGTACAGCGGCTCGCCCATGCCGTGCAGGCACTGGAATTCGTACTGGCCCGGGTAATAGTTCTGGCCGGCGATCTGATAGATGGCCGACAGGGTGTGGGCGTTGTGGGTGGCGAACTGCGGGTAGATGACTTCCGGCACCGACAGCAGCTTGCGTGCACAGGCGATGTAGGAAACGTCGGTGTACACCTTGCGGGTGTAGACCGGATAGCCTTCCAGGCCTTCGATCTGCGCGCGCTTGATCTCGCTGTCCCAGTAGGCGCCCTTCACCAGGCGGATCATCAGGCGGTGACGGCTGCGACGGGCCAGGTCGATGACGTAGTCGATCACATACGGGCAGCGTTTCTGGTAGGCCTGGATGACGAAGCCGATACCGTTCCAGCCGCTCAGTTGCGGTTCGAAGCACAGGCGCTCGAGCAGGTCGAGGGACAGCTCCAGGCGGTCGGCTTCCTCGGCGTCGATGTTCAGACCGATGTCGTACTGCTTGGCCAGCAGGGTCAGCGACAGCAGGCGCGGGTACAGCTCGTCCATCACGCGCTCGTACTGGGCGCGGCTGTAGCGCGGGTGCAGGGCGGAGAGCTTGATCGAGATGCCCGGGCCTTCATAGATGCCGCGGCCATGGGAGGCTTTGCCGATGGAGTGGATGGCCTGCTCGTAGGACGCCAGGTACTTCTGTGCGTCGTGCTCGGTCAGTGCGGCTTCGCCGAGCATGTCGTAGGAATAGCGGAAGCCCTTGGCTTCGAACTTGCTCGCATTGGCCAGGGCTTCGGCGATGGTCTCGCCGGTGACGAACTGCTCGCCCATCAGGCGCATGGCCATGTCGACGCCCTTGCGGATCATCGGCTCGCCGCTCTTGCCGATGATGCGGCTGAGGGACGAGGTAAGGCCGGATTCGTTGTGCGTGGAGACCAGCTTGCCGGTCAGCAGCAGGCCCCAGGTGGCGGCGTTGACGAACAGCGACGGGCTGTTGCCCAGGTGCGGCTGCCAGTTGCCGGTGCTGATCTTGTCGCGGATCAGGGCGTCGCGGGTGCCCTTGTCGGGGATGCGCAGCAGGGCTTCGGCCAGGCACATCAGGGCCACGCCTTCCTGGGACGACAGGGAGAACTCCTGCAGCAGGCCCTGGACGATGCCGGCGCGACCGCTGGCGCTCTTCTGGTTGCGCAGTTTTTCCGCGATGCCGGCGGCCAGCTTGTTGGTGGCTTCGGCCTGGGCGGCGGGCAGGCGGGCCTGTTCCAGCAACATCGGCACCACTTCCTGCTCGGGACGGCGGTAGGCGGCGGTGATGGCGGAACGCAGGACCGATTGCGGGAGGATGCTTTCGGCGAATTCGAGGAAGCACTGATGGCTGTGGTCGGGCTGCACGTCGCCCGCGTCATCGGCCAGGTTGCCGGGCTGACCGTTGAGTTCGGTCAGGGTAGCGCCACCCTCCAGCTTCTCCAGGTAATTGAAGATCGCCTGTTTGATCAACCAGTGCGGCGTGCGGTCGATGGACTGCGCAGCTGCTTTGAGTCGCTCACGGGTCGGGTCGTCGAGTTTGACCCCAAGGGTGGTCGTCGCCATTTCTTATCCTCTTTATTGCCACTGGGCCGTGGCTAAGCTGGCGCCAAGATTAGCTGTGCGCGTTTCCGGGTGCAACCTAGTGCAACCCAAAATTTTCCGAGCGGAGGTGCAACTCGTCAGCCATTCTAAAACCCTACGACGGAAACGGCTTTTTATGGTGCATTTGCTTATGAAAACCGACTTTTTTGCGCCGAAAGGGAGCAAAAAGCCGTTGTTGTGAGAAATTTCATTCAAGGTGCAACTGCCTTTGTAAAAATGGTTGCACCTCATTTGAGTTGTTGAATAGGATTCGCGGCCTGGGTGCAACCTCGACTGAGGCTGTCGCTACATAAAAACAAACGCCAGGGCGCAATACATGACTGCTAGTAACCCCATCACGATCACCTTCGTGATCTACATCGCGGCAATGGTGCTGATCGGCTTCATGGCCTATCGCTCCACCAAGAACCTTTCCGACTACATTCTCGGCGGCCGCAGTCTCGGCAGCGTGGTAACGGCGTTGTCCGCCGGTGCTTCGGACATGAGCGGCTGGCTGTTGATGGGCCTGCCGGGCGCCATCTACATGTCGGGTCTGTCGGAGGCCTGGATTGCCATCGGCCTGACCGTCGGTGCCTACCTGAACTGGCTGTTCGTCGCCGGTCGCCTGCGGGTACAGACCGAGCACAACGGCGATGCGCTGACCCTGCCGGACTACTTCGCCAGCCGTTTCGAAGACCATAGCGGTCTGCTGCGGATCATCTCCGCGGTAGTGATCCTGGTGTTCTTCACCATCTATTGCGCTTCCGGCATCGTCGCCGGCGCCCGTCTGTTCGAAAGCACCTTCGGCATGCCGTACGAAACCGCGCTGTGGGCCGGTGCTGCCGCGACCATTGCCTACACCTTCGTCGGCGGTTTCCTGGCGGTGAGCTGGACCGATACCGTGCAGGCCGGCCTGATGATCTTCGCCCTGCTGCTGACGCCGATCTTCGTCCTGCTGGCCACCGGCGGCGTGGATACCACCTTCCTCGCCATCGAGGCGCAGAACCCGGCCAACTTCGACATGTTCCGCAACGCCTCCTTCATCGGCATCATTTCGCTGATGGGCTGGGGCCTGGGCTACTTCGGCCAGCCGCACATCCTGGCGCGTTTCATGGCCGCCGACTCGGTGAAGTCGATCGCCAACGCCCGCCGCATCTCCATGACCTGGATGATCCTGTGCCTGGCCGGTACCTGTGCCGTGGGCTTCTTCGGCATCGCCTACTTCTCGGCGCATCCTGAAGTGGCAGGTCCGGTCACCGAGAACCACGAGCGCGTGTTCATCGAGCTGGCCAAGATCCTGTTCAACCCATGGATCGCCGGTGTCCTGCTGTCGGCCATCCTAGCGGCGGTGATGAGTACCCTGAGCTGCCAGCTGCTGGTTTGCTCCAGTGCCCTGACCGAAGACTTCTACAAGACCTTCCTGCGCAAGAACGCTTCGCAGGGTGAGCTGGTCTGGGTCGGCCGCCTGATGGTCCTGGCCGTCGCCCTGATCGCCATCGCCCTGGCCGCCAACCCGGAAAACCGCGTACTGGGCCTGGTGGCCTATGCCTGGGCCGGCTTCGGTGCCGCCTTCGGTCCGGTGGTGCTGCTGTCCGTGCTGTGGAAAGGTATGACCCGCAACGGCGCGCTGGCCGGCATCGTGGTTGGTGCCCTGACCGTGATCCTGTGGAAGAACTACTCGGGCACCAGCCTGTACGAGATCATCCCGGGCTTCATCTTCGCCACCATCGCCATCGTGCTGGTGAGCAAGGCCGGTCGTGCGTCGTCCAGCATGGTCGCGCGCTTCGAGAAAGCCGACGCGGACTACCACGCCAACAAGTAACCGGCGTCAGTGTCGTCTGAAACGGCCCGCTTCTTTCCAAGAAGCGGGCCGTTGTCGTTTCGGCGGGCGCAACCTGACGGCGCGCGCCTGAACGGGTAAACTTCCCGGCCCCTCAGGAGTTGCCATGAACTATCGTCACGCCTTCCACGCCGGCAACCACGCCGACGTCTTCAAGCACATCGTGCTGACCCGCCTCATTGCGCTGATGTCGCGCAAGGAACAGCCGTTCGCCTATATCGACACCCATGCCGGCCTTGGCCTGTACGACCTGCAGGGTGACCAGGCGACCCGCACCGGCGAGTGGATCGAGGGCATTGGCCGGCTCTGGGGGCGCGACGACCTGCCGGAGATCACCGCGGACTACCTGCGCATCGTGCGGCGCCTGAATGCCGATGGCGAGCTGCGCTACTACCCGGGCTCGCCGGAGCTGGCGCGGCGCATGGCGCGCCAGCAGGACCGCGTGCTGCTCAACGAGAAGCACCCGGAAGACGGGCGCCTGCTCAAGGACAACATGAAGAAGGACCCGCGGGTCGCCGTGCACCTGGGTGAGGGCTGGCACGTGCCGCGGGCGCTGCTGCCAGTGCAGGAGAAGCGCGCGGTGATGCTGATCGACCCGCCGTTCGAAAAGCCCGACGAACTGAAACGCTGCACCACCGCGATGAAAGAGGCGATCGGGCGCATGCGCCAGACCGTCGCGGCGATCTGGTACCCGATCAAGGACCAGCGCCAGCTGGTGCGCTTCTACCAGGACCTGACCAGCACCGGCGCGCCGAAGCTGCTGCGGGTCGAGCTGTATGTGCATCCGCAGGACACCCCGGATTGCCTGAATGGCTCCGGCCTGGCCATCGCCAACCCGCCGTGGGGGCTGGAGGAGGAGCTGCGCGCGTTCCTGCCGTGGCTGGCCGAGTGCCTGGGGCAGACCGGGGGTAGCTGGCGGATGGATTGGCTGATCGCCGAGTGATGTAGCGGGCTCGCGGGCCTCATCGCTGGTTTGCCAGCGATGAGGCCTTCAAGATCAACAAAATTTGATCATTCCCTCGCAATTCCGGGCCTCCACCGCCCCTCCAATTGCCCACCCGCTTTGCGCTATAATCCCGCCCTTTCGCCGCCGCCCGCCCATGAGGCCGGGGCGCATTTTTACCGAATGAAGAGGCTAGACCCTTGGCATTGACGATTCTTGGCCTGTCCGGCGCCCTTAGCCATGATCCTTCCGCGGCCCTGTACATCGACGGCAAGCTGATCGCCGCCGCTGAAGAAGAGCGCTTCGTGCGCGATAAACATGCAAAGAACCGCATGCCCTACGAATCGGCGAAGTTCTGCCTCGAACAGGCCGGCATCAAGCCGTCCGACGTCGATGTAGTCGCGATCCCGTTCGCCCCCATCAGCCTGTTCGGCAAGGCTCGCTGGCACTACGCCAAGCGCTACTGGTACGCCCCTGACCGCGCCCTCGACGCGATCCTGATGGGCAACCGCCGCTACAAGCGCTACCGCAAGAAGATCGTCTGGTGCCTGGAGCAACTGGGCTTCGATCCGAAGAAGATCAAGATCGAGCCGGTCGAGCACCACCTGGCCCACGCCTCCAGCGCCTATCACTGCTCGGGCTTCAAGGAGAAGACCGCGATCCTCGGGATCGACGGCAAGGGCGAATACGCCACCACCTTCTTCGGCTACGGCGAAAACGGCAAGATCCACAAGCTCAAGGAGTTCTACGATCCGGACTCGCTGGGCGGCCTGTATGGCGCGATCACCGAGTTCCTCGGCTTCGAGATGCTCGACGGCGAGTTCAAGGTCATGGGCATGGCGCCGTATGGCGACGCCAGCAAATATGACTTCTCGCGCCTGGCCAGCTTCGAAAATGGCGAACTGGTGATCAACACCGAGTACGCCAACGTCATCGGCCTGCGCCGCTACAAAGAGAAGGGCAAGGGCTTCTACTTCTCGCCGAAGCTGATCGAGTGGCTGGGGCCGAAGCGCGAAGGCGACATCGCCGACGAGCCGTACATCCACTACGCCGCGAGCATGCAGGCGCTGTTCGAGAAGCTGGCGCTGCAGATGATCGACCACTACCTGGGCGACATCCTCAAGGAAACCGGCAAGCTGGCCTTCGCCGGAGGCTGTGCGCTGAACGTCAAGCTGAACCAGAAGATCATCGCCCGTCCGGACCTCAAGGAACTGTTCGTCCAGCCGGCTTCCGGCGACGCCGGGACCGCGGTCGGTGCCGCGGCCTACGTCTCCCACGCCCGTGGCGTGCCGGTGGAGAAGATGGAGCACGTCTACCTCGGCCCGTCCTACTCCAACGAAGACGTGATCGCCGCCTGCGCCCGTCATCCGAGCGCGCCGAAGTGGCGCAAGATCGACGACATGCCGGAGCGCATCGCCAGGATCATGGTCGACGGCAACCCGGTGGCCTGGTTCCAGGGCCGCATGGAGTTCGGTCCGCGCGCCCTCGGCGGGCGTTCCATCATCGGCTGCCCGAGCGTGCCGGGCGTGGCCAACCGGATCAACGAGCAGATCAAGTTCCGCGAGCGCTGGAGGCCATTCTGCCCGTCCATGCTGGACACCGTTGGCCCGCAGATGATCAAGGTCGATCACCCGGCGCCGTTCATGACCTTCACCTTCGAAGTGGCGGAAGAGTGGAAGACCCGTGTGCCGGAAGTGGTCCACGAAGACGGTACCTCCCGTGCCCAGGTGCTCAAGCGCGAGTACAACCCGCGCTACTACGACATGATGAAGGCGCTGGAAGTCCTGACCGGCAACGGTGTGTCGTTGAACACCTCGCTGAACCGCCGTGGCGAGCCGATGATCTGCTCGCCGACCGACGCCCTGAACATGTTCTTCGGTTCCGACCTTCAGTACCTGATCATGGAAGACATCCTGGTGGTGAAGGACGGCGCGAAAGCCTATGACACGCTCGACTGACAAGCGCGTCCTGCAGTTCTGCCACGGTTATGACGGGCCCTTTCTCGATTGTGCCCGTCAGTACGCCAGCCTGTTCGCCGGCAGCGGCTACAAGGTCACCACGGTATTTCTCACCGGCAAGGCCGATCCCCGGGTCGCCGAGGGCTGTGCCAGTGACGAAGTGCTGTTTCTCGAATTCAGCTCCAGCGCCATCCGTGGCCTGAAGCTGGGTGCGATCGCCGCGCTGCGCAAGATCGTGGCGGCGCGCGACTTCAGTTTCTGCATCGCCCATCGTTTCAAGCCGGTCTATATCGCGCTGCTGGCCACGCGCCTGGCGGTCATTGGCGTGCACCACGCCTTCGGTGACTACCAGCGCGGCAGCCGCCAACTGCTGGCCAACCTGTTCAGCAAACGCCTGAGCCTGCTCGGGGTGTCCGACGCGGTGCGTGACGACATGCGCCGCTCGCTGAAAAAGTGGCCGGCCGAACGCATCCAGACCCTGTACAACCGCATCGACATCGACGCGCTGCAGGGCCAACTGGTGCCCGCCGCCGAGGCGCGCGTGGCGCTGAAGCTGGACCCGCAGGCGTGGATCGTCGGTAACGTCGGCCGCCTGCACCCGGACAAGGACCAGACGACCCTGCTGCGCGGCTTCGCCCAGGCCCTGCCGAAGCTGCCGGCGGGTGCCCGCCTGACGATCCTCGGCAAGGGGCGCCTCGCCGCCAAGCTGGAGGCCCTGGCCGCCGAGCTGGGCATCGCCGGGCAGGTCGACTTCCTTGGTCAGGTGGCCGATGCCCGGCGTTATTTCGCGGCGTTCGACGCCTTCGCCCTGAGTTCGGACCACGAGCCGTTCGGCATGGTCCTGCTGGAAGCCATGGTTGCCGGGGTGCCGGTAACGGCGACCGCCTGTGGCGGCGCGCCGGAAGTGGTCGAGGGTGTCGGCGTGCTGTTTCCCCTGGCCGATCCCGCCGGGCTGGCGCAAGCGCTGCAGGTGCTCGCCGGGATGGACGACGCGCAACGCCAGGAATGTCGCGCCCGCATGCTGGAACGTCTGCGCCAGCGCTTTTCCGACGAGGCGGTACGCGAGGTCTTCTGGCGCTTGCCCGCTGTCGTCGCACTGACCGCGGAGGCCTGATGCTCAACTCTATTCAAGGCTGGCGCGAGCGTGGCTGGAGCGTCATCGACGCACGCACCTACGAACAGACCTGGTCGCGCTTCGGCGGCAGCGTCGCCACTCACCCGCTGGTGGTCGCG
This sequence comes from Pseudomonas sp. zfem002, assembly GCF_032621685.1. Taxonomy (NCBI): domain Bacteria; kingdom Pseudomonadati; phylum Pseudomonadota; class Gammaproteobacteria; order Pseudomonadales; family Pseudomonadaceae; genus Pseudomonas; species Pseudomonas sp. zfem002. The sequence goes on from NZ_JAVYJH010000011.1 coordinate 41,014, forward strand.
CAACTGGCGCAGATGGCCGATATCCCGGTGCGCTACCTGGCCTGGGAACACGCCGGCGAGATCCAGGCGGCGATCCCGACCTGGGGGCGTTTCCTCGCCCTGTCCAAGGACGTGCTCAAGCGCAAGGGCAAGAAAGGCCTGTTCGACCTCGGCAACGCCGAAATCATCCTGCCGGCCGCCGACACGGCCCAGGCGCCGCTGCGCCATGCCGCGCGCTACCTCTCCGAGGTCAACCAGGGCCGTTTCGTCGGGCTCAAGCCGCAGACCGAAGCGCTGGCCATGGCCCGCCAGCCGGAAGAGCTGTCGAAGAAATTCCGCTACAACCAGCGGCGCGAACTGCGCCTGCTGGAAGAGGCGGGTGGTGTGGTGAAGCCGATCCAGGACTTCGACAGCGCGGAAATCGCCGCGATGTACTGCGATCTGTTCCAGCGCCGCTGGAATTTCCCCGCCACCGGTGCCGAGCGCATGGCCGAGGCGATCGAGCGCCTGTGCTCCCTGCTGATCGGCTCGGTGGTGTTTCTCAATGACGCGCCGATCGCCATCCAGCTGGTGTACCGGGTCGAAGCCCCGCAGTGGATCAGCGTCGAGTACATCAATGGCGGCGTCGACCCCGAGACCCGCGAGTTCAGCCCCGGCAGCGTGCTCAGCTTCCTTAACACCCAGAGCGCCTGGGAAGACGCGCGGGCGCGCAACAAACCGCTGCGCTTCTCCTTTGGCCGCGCGGATCGCGAGTACAAGGACCGCTGGTGCAACCCCGTGCCGGTGTTCCAGCTGTGAATCGCAAGCAGCAGTTGCTCCGGCGCCACCGGCGCAACAAGCGCGTGGCGCTGCTGGTCGGCCTGGTGCTGCTGGTCGCCGTCGGCGTGCTGGTGGCCTGGTGGGCACCCTTGCTGCTCGCGCTGGTGGCGTGGGTCGCCCACGAAGCCTGGTTCGCCGATCACCTGTTCTACTCGCCGGCGCAGGATTATCGCTATCGCTTCCCGGATGACGCCGAGCAGCCGGTGCGCCTGAGCGCGGGGCGCCTGCACAGCGAACAGCCGCTGCACCTGGACGGCAGTGAAACCCTGATCCTCCAGGTTCGCCTCAAGAGTGGCTGGCTGGGCCGCTTCCTCGATCCCGGGGTGTTCCTCGGCAGCGGTGAAGCCCGCGACCTGCAGACCTTCGAGCGCGGCGTGAACGGGCTGCGCTATCTCAACCTCGGCGGCATGGAGGCCGCGCTCGGCGAGGGTGGACTGGCGCTGCGCGGACATCGCTGCCGCTTGCTCGGCGAGCCGAAGCTGTGGATCATCCGGCACCCCGACTATCGTCGTCAGCGGGTGATGGTCATCGCCCCTCACGCCGACGATGCGGAACTGGCGGCCTATGGCCTGTACAGCCAGGCCGAGGAAACCTGGATCGTCACCCTGACCGCAGGCGAGATCGAAGCCGAGCACTACCAGCAGATGGGCCTGGCGCCCGCTGCCGCGGCCCGGCTCAAGGGGCGCCTGCGCGCCTGGGACAGCATCGCTGTACCGCGCTGGGCCGGAGTGGCCGAGGCGCGCTGCGTGCAGTTGGGCTATTTCTGCCTGCAACTGCCGGCGATGCAGGCCGCTCCCGAGCAGCCTGTCGGCTCCTGCGAAGCCGATACCGGCGATACCCGGCCGTTTCGCCAGTTCAACCGCCTGGCCTTGCCCGGCGACGATGGCGTACCGAGCTGGAACAACCTGCTGGCCGACCTGCGCACGCTGATCGCGACCGCCAGGCCGCAGGTCATCGTGCTGCCGCATCCGCGGCTCGATCCGCACCCGGATCATCTCTGTGCCCAGCAGGCGGTGGTCGAAGCGCTGCAGGGCCTCGACTGGCAGCCGGATACCCTGCTCGGCTATGCCAATCACCTGCATGACAACGACCGTTGGCCCATGGGTGATACCGGTACCGGGGTAGCGCTACCGCCGGTTACAGAAGGCGACGACCTGTGGCTGCCGTGCAGCCTGTCGCTGGATCCCCAGCGCCAGTGCGACAAAGCCATGGCGCTGGGTATGATGCATGACCTGCAGCCGCGGCCGCCGTTCAAGCGCCGCCTGCGCAGGGTGCTGCAACGCCTGCTGGCGGGGCGGCGGGGCTCGACGTTCGGTGAAAACGAGTTCTTCCGCAAAGCAGTACGCCGTCACGAACTTCTTTGGGTCGTGAAACAAAAATAAAGAAACAGGGACTTATCGTTGTACGAAATGATGCCGAGCGATGCGCAGGGCACTTTTCGTGCTATGCGCTGAGTACCCTGAATCAACCAGACAGTGAGCTTCAAGTGATCAAATCCAAGCCGCGGATTCTTTTCGTCATCCCGTATTTCGGGCAATGGCCGTTCTGGATGCCGTTCTATCTCGAAAGTTGCCGACGCAATCCGGATATCGACTGGTTGCTGTTCAGCGACTGTGGCGTCCCGGACAACCTGCCACCCAACGTCAGGGTCGAGCCGATCGGTTACCAGGACTACTGCCGGCTGGTGTCGGCGCGCCTGGGCATCGATTTTTCCCCGGCGCAGGCCTACAAGCTGTGCGACATCAAGCCGGCGCTGGGCTACATCCATGAGGATCGCCTGCACGGTTACGATTTCTGGGCGTTCGGCGATATCGACCTGATCTACGGCGACCTGCGCGCCTATTTCACCTGCGAGCGCCTGGCCCGCAACGACCTGTTCTCCACCCATGAGCGGCGTGTCGCCGGGCACCTGTGCCTGATGCGCAACACCGCCGATCAGCGCGGCCTGTTCAAGCAGATCCGCAACTGGCGCGAGCGTTTTACCGATCATCAGCACCACGCCATCGACGAAGGCGCGTTCAGCCGCCTGTTCCTCTGGCGCAAGAACTTCCCCAGGCCGCTGTTCGAGCTGGTAGGCAAGTTCAACCCGTTGCGTCGCCGCAGCGAATTCACCGAGGCCTTCAGTACCCCGGGCGGTGTGATCAAGTGGCACGACGGCAGCTGTGATTTCCCGCGCCACTGGTTCTGGCGCGACGGGCGCCTGACCAACGACCGGGATGGCGATCGCGCGTTCCCGTATTTCCACTTCGTCTGCTGGAAGCGCAACGAGTGGTCGAAGCTGCCCACGCCCGACCCGGCCGAGGTCCAGCGTCTGGCCGCTTCGTCGAGCTGGATGCTCGACCAGCACGGTTTTCACCAGGGAGCCCTATGAAGCGACGTTTCAAGGTTCTGCAACTGCAGCCGGACTACAACATCAAGCGGCATGACTTCGCCGATCTCGCCGAGCAGATCGTCAAGGCCCTGCCGACCGAACGTTTCGAAACCACCATGGCCTTCCTCAAGGGCAGGCCGGGTCCCGGCGAGCCGGTGAGCCGTTCCGATCATTCGGTGTACTTCGAGTTCAGCGACAAGGCCCTCAAGGGCATGCGCCTGCTGGCGCTGTGGAAGCTCTATCGCTTCTGCCGCAAGGAAGGCTTCGATGTGGTGATCTGCAACCGCTTCAAACCGGTCAACATGCTGCTGCAGCTCAACCGCTGGCTGAAGATTCCCCTGTGCATCGGCATTTCCCACGGCTTCGGCGAATACGACCGGTTCTATCGCCGGCGCCAGACCCAGCGCCTGATCGATGGGCACTGGCAGTTCGTCGGGGTGTCGCCGGCGGTGAAGCAGTACCTGATCGACTGCAAGTGCGGGTTCACCGAGCAGAACACCCACGCCATCACCAACGCCATCGATATTCCCCAGGCCGAATCCCTGCAGCATTCCCGCGAGCATGCCCGCGAGCTGCTCGGCCTGCCCCAGGATGTGCGGCTGGTCGGGGCCCTGGGCCGCCTGGTGCCGGTCAAGGGACACACCCACCTGATCCAGGCGTTCGCCGCGCTCAAGGACAAGTATCCACAGGCGCACCTGGCGATCATCGGCGCCGGCCGCGAGCAGCAGAAGCTGCAAGAGCAGATCGACGCCGCCGGTCTGGGCGGGGGGGCGCATCTGCTGGGCTTCAAGGAAAACGCCCTGCAATACGTGCGCGCGTTCGACATCTGGACCATGCCGTCGCTGGCCGAGGGCCTTGGCCTTGCCCTGCTCGAAGGCATGAGCGGGCGCCTGCCGGTGATCGCCTCCAGCGTGCCGGCGATGCTGCCGCTGATCGAAGGCGCCGGTGGGCTGGCGGTGGAGCCAGCCAACGTGGCGCAGCTGACCCGGGCGCTGGACAGCTACCTCGCGCTCGACGAGCAGGCCCTGCGGGCCAAGGGCGAGGAAACCTGGACCTATCTCCGTACCCACCACGATATCGACGTATTCCGCCAGCAGTACCTGGACCTGATCGAGTCCGGCCTGGCCAACGCCAACAAGGAACCGGCATGACCGACAAGCAACCCCTGGTAAGCGTCATCATCGCTTCGTACAACCATGGACCCTATATCGAGCAGAGCATCCAGAGCGTGCTCGAGCAGACCTACCCGCATATCGAGCTGCTGGTGATCGACGATGGCTCCACGGACGACAGCGTCGAGCGCATCCAGCGCCTGCAGGCCATCCACGGCTTCGATTTCAAGGTGCAGCAGAACCAGGGGCTGACCCGCACGCTGAACGACGGCATTGCCCGCTCCCATGGCGAACTGATAGCGACGTTTGGCTCGGACGACATCATGATGCCCGAGCGCATCGCCATCCAGGTCGCGCACATGGCCGACAAGCCCGAGGTCGGCATCTGCGCCGGCAACATCGAGCTGATCGACTCCAATGGCGAGCTGTTCCCGGAAAAGCGCCAGCGGCGCGATATTCCCTTCCGCCGCTCGGATTTCGAAGACATGTTTCTTGAGCGCAAGCCCTATCCGCCTGCGCCGACCTTGCTGTTCCGTCGCGAGGCGCTGGAGAAGGTCGGGGGGTTCGACCCGGAAATCCGCCTTGAAGACCTGTACATCGAGCTGAAGATCACCCATGCCGGCTATGTCATCGACGGCCTGCCGGTGGTGATGGCGCGCTATCGCAAGCACGCGACCAACTCGTACAAGAACCACCGCTTCATGATCGAGAGCATCCTGCGCATCTACGCCAAGTTCAGTGACCATCCGGCGTATGAGGAAGTGAAGTTCAAGGCGCTGAACTCCATGTTCCTCAAAGTGGCCAATCGCGACCGCAAGCTGGCCCGCGAACTGCTGGCGCAGATTCCGCTGCGGGCCTTTACCCGCAAGACCTGGCGTGGCCTGGGACGGCTGTTCTTCTCGCCACTGGAACGGAGCTGAACGCCGATGGGCTGGATTGCACGGTTTCTCGAGAAGCGCGCCAAGCGCGCCATCCGCAAACTGCCGCGCATCGAGCGCGGCCGGGCGCGCTTCAAGGCGCGCTACCCGCACTATGAGTTCGGTATCGGCAGCTACGGACTACCGCAGGTGCATGACTGGCAGGAAGGCTCGACGCTGAAGATCGGTGCGTACTGTTCCATCGCCGAGGGGGTGCAGATCTTTCTCGGCGGTCATCATCGCGCCGACTGGGTGACCACCTATCCGTTCCCGGCAATGCTCGATGAGGCCGCGCATATCAAGGATTTCAACGGTACCCGCGGTGACGTGGTGATCGGCAACGATGTCTGGCTGTGTTCCGATTGCAGCATCCTCTCCGGCGTGACCGTCGGCAGCGGCGCTATCGTCGCCGCCGGTGCCCTGGTGACCCGCGATGTGCCGCCTTACGCGATCGTGGGTGGCAATCCGGCGAAGGTCATCAACTGGCGCTTTCCCGAAGAGGTCCGGTCCGAGTTGTTGCAGGCGGCCTGGTGGGATTGGCCTGAGGCGGAAATCCGTCAGGCCCTGGAAAAACTCTGCAACGACGATATCCAGGCCTTTCTCGATTACGCGCGCCAGCGCTGAAGCCGTTCAGGCCTTTTCCGTCGGGACGGATTGCCGCGTTTCGCGTCTGAGACGCAGCTTTTGCGCCAACTGCTTGCCCTTGGCGATCCCCGGTTTTTCGAAGAGCAGGAAGGTCAGGCTGCTGATCAGCACCAGCAGTACGCAGCACACGGCGATCACTGCCAGGAACGGCAACGGGTCGTCCAGCGCCAGGCCCATCTGCGGGTACAGGTGATAGACCACCCACCAGAGCAGGAAACCGTGCAGCAGATAAGTGCTGTAGCTGACCTCTCCCATCCAGCGGGCGCTGCGCAGGGCCAGTGCGCCGAACAGGTCGTTGCCCGACACCACCACGCAGAAGAACAGGCTCAGCAGCAGCAGCGGGAACACCGCGAAGGTCTTGTGCAGCAGGGTCATCACCACCAGCAACAGCACCACCGCGACGATCGCGGCGATCCGGCTGCGGCCCCAGGCGACCAGCGAAGGCCTGCGGATCCAGTACGCCGCGCCGATGCCACCGACAAAGCTGAGCAGGTACTTCTTCTTCAGCGAATGTTCCCAGCCGACGATCTGTGCCAGCAGGTACAGACCGATCAGGCAGGCGATGGTTTTCACATGGCCGCCACGATAGATGAAGATCATCCCCAGCAATGGCAGGGACAGGTAGAAATACACTTCGTAGGTCAGGGTCCAGGTGACATTGGATATCAGGTTTCCGGTGCCCAGGACCTGATTGATGTCCGGACGATCGAAGATCAGCCACAGGGACAGCTGCTTGAGCAGTTCGCTCGGCGTCTCCAGCAATGCCCAGTCCTTCACGTAGAACACCGTCACGGTGACCGCGGCGAGCAATGGCAGGTACAGCGGATACAGGCGGAACACGCGGGAAATCGCGAACGCCTGCCAGTCGAGATTGCGCCCCTGCTTGAGCAGCCGGTCCCAGAACAGGAAGCCGGTAATCATGAAGAACAGGGCGACGCCGACATGACCGATCTGGGCGAAGACGCGCTCCGGCGGCATGTCGATCTGGCCGCTCTGGAGAAAATGCCAGGCAATGGTCGCATGGTGGATGAACACACCGAAGGCCAGGTAGCCGCGCAGGCCATCGAGGGTTGTGGAGCGGCCGTCGGTGGTTTTCAGGTTGCTGGCGATCATCGGGACACGAACCAGAATCGCTGCACTTCCCAACGCGAGGAGATACGCAGCGACCGACAGCAGGAGTGCGGTGAGTATCATCGTTTTCCAGTTCTTATGCCGTTGACTGAAGTCGCTTGCGGATCAATTGCGTGTTGCGCTCGGAGGCGATGTCGGCATAGCCACTGAGCAATGCTTCGACATTTTCCTCGAACAGCCAATGACGATCCTCGGCATAGCGTTGCATGTGCCGCAGGTTGCGCTGACGCATCTCGCGGGACAGGGGGGAGGGCAGGATGCGCATGTCGGCCACGTCGATCAGGCCGAACTCGTGGTTCTCCAGCAGCAGTACGTTGCCCAGATGCAGGGAGCGGAAATATATGCCCCGCTCATGAAGTTGCGCGATGAAGCGGCCCAGGCGATAAGCCAGGATCTCGCGTGCCCCTGGCGAGCGAGTTTCGTCGAACGCCTGACGCAGGGTGCGGCCAGGTAGTGGTTGGTAAAGCACGCCCTGACAGCCATCTTCCTGGATATGCAGGTCGAGGATGTGCGGGGCGCTGACGCCGAGAGCGTTGAGGCACTGGCTATTGTTGGCGAAACGCTGGGAATAGGGGTTGAAGGCACCGGAAGTGAACCAGCGCCGGCGGCGAAACAACTTGAGGAAACTGTCGTCCCGCAGGCGCAGCACCTTCGGCCCCAGGCCATCTTCTTCGATGACCTTGCCGTCGCTCATCAGCCGTTCGGCCTCTTCCCGACGTATTTTTCGCGGCTCCACGGCAGACAATCGGCCTGTCCGGCGGGCGATGTTCAGGGCGGCGATCAGCGCCAAAGGAATCCACAGCAGGAACCAGTGCTCTTTCGGCCGCGAAAGGATCCCGCCACCTTCGGTCAGGCCGGCGCCGATGCCGAAGACGAGGAGCGCCGAGGCCAGGACGAAGATCCATTGTCGACGGTTGCGCCAGCCACTGTAGAGGCCGTAGGCGATCATGCCGATCCACGGCAGGAAACCGACCACGCCGACGTTGTAGAGGACGCCAAGGGCGAAGTTGTGCGGTTCGCTGAGCGTGTAGCCGATACCCACGTCGAGGCTCATCGGGGCGTCGTATCCGTGTCCGATCAGCGGATGCTGGAGGAACATATGCCAGCTCAGTTTCCAGATGTCGAAGCGCGAGGAGGAGCCGCGGGCCGTGATCATCTCGGGTACGCAGGCGACCGTGACGGCGCCGGCGATCAGTACCGCCAGCAGCATCGCAGCGGTGAGGCGGTTGGAGCGCAGCAGGGTGATCCAGCACACCACCAGCGTCAGGGCGACCAGCGGTGTTCGTGAGCCGGTGGCGGCCACCGCCACGAACATCACGAGGAACGCGACGAGGTACAGGCTCAGGGCGAGCGGCTTCTTGCTGTTGACGCACATGCACAGCCAGTAGGTGCAGAAGAAGCCGAACAGGTGGGAACTGAGCAGCGGGTTGTCGAGAGCTCCCGTACCCACCAGGCGCACCCCCGCGGTGTTAAGCCAGGCGAAACCATGGGTGTCGAGCATCGGCGCGACAGTCAGGGCGAAATCACGCATTTCGCGGATCGAGGCGACCAGCGCCAGCAGCGCTGCGCCGAGGAGAATGGGTTTGACCATTTCGTAGCGGTAGCGCAGCAGCAGGCAGGTTCCGGCGAACAGCATGAACGTATGCAAGGGACGCTTGACCAGGCTGCCCGCGGCCTCGTCCGAACTGCTCCAGGCGAGGCTGAGCGCGGCGAACAACGCGAACAGCGTAAACAGCAGGATGATCGGCTCGCGCATCAGGGTTTTGAGCTCCCCTGGGCGTACGCACAGTGCTATCAGTGTCGGGATGCTGAACAGGGTGTAGTACAGCTTGTGATGAACACTGCGATCCGGAAGGAAAAACAGCGAACTCAGCAGGAGAAAATAGCCGACCGGCAGGACCCAAAGGGAGATAGCGTCAAAGAGACGATTGGCACTGTTATGAATGCTGCTCAGATGCATACGGTACGCTGGTCGTGATGTGCGGGAGGCCAATACTAACCCAGGCTTTGCCTTTGCGCAGTGAAACCTGGCCCGTTGCCTGGCGCCCCGCGAATACCGGCTCATGAAGCTGTGTTAAAGTCGGCCTCCCATTTCCACTCCCTTTGCGTGATATGACCGACTCCAGTGGCTCCGCCAGCCCTTCGAGCATGAAGATCTACTTCCGCCTGCTTGGCTACGTTCGGCCCTATATCGGGCTGTTTCTGCTGAGTATCGTGGGTTTTCTGATCTTCGCCTCGACCCAACCGATGCTGGGCTACATCCTCAAGTATTTCGTCGATGGCCTGTCCAATCCCGAAGCCGCCCTGTTTCCCAACGTACCCTATCTACGCGATCTGCAGTTGCTCCAGGCGGTACCACTGCTGATCATCCTGATCGCGGCCTGGCAGGGCCTGGGCTCCTTTCTCGGCAACTACTTCCTGGCCAAGGTTTCCCTCGGCCTGGTCCATGACCTGCGGGTGCAGCTGTTCAACAACCTGCTGACCCTGCCCAACCGCTATTTCGACAAGCACAACTCCGGTCACCTGATTTCCCGCATCACCTTCAACGTCACCATGGTCACTGGCGCCGCCACGGACGCGATCAAGGTGGTGATCCGCGAAGGCATGACGGTGGTCTTCCTGTTCGGCTCGCTGCTGCTGATGAACTGGCGCCTGACCCTGGTGATGATCGCTATCCTGCCGCTGATCGCCTTCATGGTCAGCCGCGCCAGCAAGAAATTCCGCAAGCAGAGCAAGAAGATCCAGGTGGCCATGGGCGACGTGACCCATGTCGCCTCCGAGACCATCCAGGGCTATCGCGTGGTGCGCAGCTTCGGCGGCGAGGTCTACGAGCAGAAGCGCTTCTTCAATGCCAGCCAGAGCAACACCGACAAGCAGCTGCGCATGACCCGCACCGGCGCCATCTATACGCCGCTGCTGCAGCTGGTGATCTACACCGCCATGGCCATCCTGATGTTCCTCGTGCTGTACCTGCGCGGCGATGCCTCGGCGGGCGACATGGTTGCCTACATCACCCTGGCCGGCCTGCTGCCCAAGCCGATCCGCCAGCTGTCGGAAGTCAGCTCGACGATCCAGAAGGGCGTTGCCGGTGCCGAGAGCATTTTCGAACAGTTGGACGTCGAGCCCGAGCTGGACAAGGGCACCGTGGAGCGCGCCAGCGTCACCGGTCGTCTCGATGTGCGCAACCTCAGCTTCACCTACCCGGGCACCGAGCGCCTGGTCCTGGACGACATCAGCTTCTCCGTCGAGCCCGGACAGATGGTCGCCCTGGTTGGTCGCTCGGGCAGTGGCAAGTCGACCCTGGCCAGCCTGATCCCGCGCTTCTACCACCACAGCCATGGCGAAATCCTCCTGGATGGCGTCGAGGTCGAGGACTATCGCCTGCTCAACCTGCGCCGGCACATCGCCCAGGTGACCCAGCACGTCACGCTGTTCAGCGATACCGTGGCCAACAACATCGCCTACGGCGACCTGGCCGGCGCGCCGCGGGCGGACATCGAAGCTGCCGCCGCCGCGGCCTACGCCAAGGATTTCGTCGATCAGTTGCCGCAGGGCTTCGATACCCAGGTCGGCGAGAACGGCGTGCTGCTCTCCGGCGGTCAACGCCAGCGCCTGGCCATCGCCCGGGCGCTGTTGAAGAATGCACCGCTGCTGATCCTCGACGAGGCGACCTCGGCGCTGGATACCGAGTCCGAGCGGCATATCCAGGCGGCACTCGACCAGGTCATGAAGGGGCGGACCACCCTGGTCATCGCCCACCGCCTGTCGACCATCGAGAAAGCCGACCTGATCCTGGTCATGGACCAGGGCCGTATCGTCGAACGCGGCACCCACGAGCAACTGCTCGCCGCCAACGGCTACTACGCGCGCCTGCATGCCATGGGGCTGGACGAGCCGAGCAAGGCCGACATCACCTGATACACCTGTCCGGGGACGGCGTGTCCCCGGACTTTTCCGCTGTAATCTGGCACATGCGTCGCCTGTGCTAATATCCCGCCCCTGTTCATTCTGTCTGATGGGTTCTCCATGAAGTTGTCCATGCCGCGTTTCGATCAAGCCCCGGTACTGGTGGTCGGCGATGTCATGCTCGACCGCTACTGGCATGGCGGTACTTCCAGGATCTCGCCTGAAGCGCCGGTTCCGGTGGTCAAGGTCGAGCAGATCGAGGACCGTCCCGGCGGCGCGGCCAACGTGGCCCTGAACATCGCCGCGCTGGGCGCGCCGGCTGCGCTGGTCGGGGTCACCGGCCAGGACGAGGCGGCCGAAAGCCTGGCCAACAGCCTGCAGGCGGCCGGCGTGCGCTCGGTGTTCCAGCGCATCGCCCACCAGCCGACCATCGTCAAGCTGCGGGTCATGAGTCGCCACCAGCAGTTGCTGCGCATCGATTTCGAGGAACCGTTCGCCACTGACCCGCTGTCCCTTGGCGCGGAAGTCGACGGCCTGCTGGAGGGGGTCAAGGTGCTGGTCCTGTCCGACTACGGCAAGGGCGCGCTGAAGAATCACCAGCGCCTGATCCAGGCCGCCCGCGAGCGCGGCATTCCGGTGCTGGCCGACCCCAAGGGCAAGGATTTCTCCATCTATCGCGGCGCCAGCCTGATCACCCCGAACCTCAGCGAATTCGAAACCATCGTCGGGCGCTGCGCCGACGAGGCCGAGCTGGTGGCCAAGGGCGGGCAACTGATGCGCGAGCTGGAGCTGGGCGCGCTGCTGGTGACCCGCGGCGAGCACGGCATGACCCTGCTGCGCCCGGATCATCCGGCCCTGCACCTGCCGGCCCGTGCCCGTGAAGTGTTCGATGTGACCGGTGCCGGCGACACGGTGATTTCCACCCTGGCCGCGGCCATCGCCGCCGGCGAGGACCTGCCGCATGCGGTCGGGCTGGCCAACCTGGCCGCCGGCATCGTGGTCGGCAAGCTGGGTACCGCGGCGATCAGCGCGCCGGAGCTGCGCCGGGCGATCCAGCGCGAGGAAGGTTCCGAGCGCGGCGTGCTCAGCCTCGACCAGCTCCTGCTGGCCATCGACGACGCCCGTGCGCACAAGGAAAAGATCGTCTTCACCAACGGCTGCTTCGATATTCTCCACGCGGGCCATGTGACCTACCTGGAGCAGGCCCGTGCCCAGGGCGACCGCCTGATCGTCGCGGTCAACGACGATGCCTCGGTGAGCCGCCTGAAAGGCCCGGGCCGTCCGATCAACAGCGTCGACCGGCGCATGGCCGTGCTCGCCGGCCTCGGTGCGGTGGACTGGGTGATCAGCTTCCCGGAAGGCACGCCGGAAAACCTGCTGACCCAGGTCAAGCCGGATGTGCTGGTCAAGGGCGGTGACTACAGTGTCGACCAGGTGGTCGGTGCCGATATCGTCAAGGCCTACGGCGGGACGGTGAAGGTGCTGGGGCTGGTGGAAAACAGCTCGACCACGGCGATCGTCGAGAAGATTCGCAAGAACTGATAATCCCCGAAACTACGCGGTTGCAGGAGCTGGCAAGCCAGCTCCTACAAGCCGCCCCGCGCCATCTGCAACAGCTCCTTCGCTTTCCCGGTCAGCCGCTGCAAGCCGCTGTCCGGCTTCTTCGGCGTCAGCCCTTGCTGGCGCAGCCAGTCCTTCCAGCGAATCCGCTCCTCCTTCACCACCCAGCCTTCCTGCTGGGCGAAACTCTCCGCCAGATACAGACCCCGGGTCCCGGCCGGTACCAGGCGGTCTTTCTTCAACTGATACAGCTCCGGCAATGGTTGGCCATCTTCCAGCGGCATCAGGTACAGGTCGGGCCGGGCGCGGTTGAGGCGGGCCACCAGTTGGTCGCCTTCGAGGCGCTCATCGACATGGAACAGACTCAGTGACTTGGCTTCCTTCGGTACCTGCAGACGCAGGTCGTAGATCAGTTGCAGCGAAGCCGTGGGCAGATGCACATAAGCCCGCGGCCGTTCGATCAGTTGCTGGTTGCCACAGCGCACCGGGCGTGCGGCACCGGAGTGCGGGGTCAGGATGAAGGGCAGGGCTTCGCGGTAATGCAGGGCGGCGGCGTAGGGGGCGGGCAGCCAGGTGTCGTTGAAGCGGCCACCGAGCCAGCCTTCCGGGGTTTCCAGCAGGCATTCCTCGGCGACTTCCTGTATCGCGGTGTGCAGCGGCAGGTTGAGTTCCTGGGCCGGCACGTAGCCGGAGATCAGCTTGAGCACCACGTCGCCGCGGTCCTGGCGGCGCTGACGGACCAGGACCCAGTAATCGCGGTGCTGCCAGCACAGGGTCAGGCGCACCGAGACCCCGAGGTTGGCCAGCTCGACGGCAAAGCGCTGGTGGTCGGGCAACTGGATGGCCTTGCGCCGCTGCAGGGTCTGGGCGAAGTTCAGCGGGCGGCCGATGCTCTGGTAGCTCAACCCCTCCGGGCCGGCTTCGACATGGAGGGGCAGGGTCTTGAAGTTGCTTGGGTTCTTGCGGATCAGCGTTCGCGGCATGTCGGCTCCTTCTTGCGTTGGGGTCGGCCGCGGCGGCGGCTCAGGGCTGGCGCAGTACCTGGGCGACGGTCGCCACGTTGTGAGCCAGGTGCAGCGGATTGATGGTGCCGACAATAGCACTGCTCACGCCGGGGTGGGCAAACAGCAGCTCGAAGCTGGCCTTCACCGGATCGACCCCCGGGCTCAGGCAGGCATGGCCACTGGCCAGGGCCTTCTTCACCAGGATCGCCTTGCCATGGGCGGCGGCGTAGTCCAGCACCGGGCGCTCGGCCTGCTCGTTGAGATTGTAGGTGACCATCGCGCAGTCGCCCTGCTCCAGTGCTTTCAGGCCGCCTTCGGCGGTCTTGCCGGAAAAGCCGAAGCCGCGGATCTTGCCTTCCTGCTTGAGCAGGGCAAGGGTCCGATAGACCTCTTCCTGCTCCAGGATGCGCAGGTCATCGCCGTTGGAGTGGACCAGGACCAGGTCGATGCACTCGGTCTCCAGGCGCTTCAGGCTGCGCTCCACCGAGGCGCGGGTATGGGCGGCGCTGAAATCGAAGCGGGACTGGCCGTCGTCGAATTCCTCGCCCACCTTGCTGACGATCACCCACTGATCGCGCTGGCCGCGCAACAGCGGGCCGAGGCGTTCCTCGCTGCGGCCATAGGCCGGCGCGGTGTCGATCAGGTTGATGCCCAGCTCACGGGCCTGGGCCAGCAACAGGCGGGCGGCCTGGTCGTCGGGGATGGTGAAGCCGTTGGGGTATTTCACGCCCTGGTCGCGGCCCAGTTTCACCGTGCCCAGGCCCAGCGGCGAAACCATCAGGCCAGTGTTGCCCAGCGGTCGATGCAGGTTGTGCAGGGTCGGCAGGGTCATGGCAGCAGGCGCTCCCATTCCGCTTGCGCCAGCGCGGGCTTCGGCAGGTCGGGCAGGGCGGGGCAGTTGCCCGGGCGGATGCCGTCGCGGTCGAGGGCCTGCAGCACGCGGTCGGCGAAGTCCGGCGCCAGGGCCAGCTTGGTCGGCCAGCCCACCAGCAGGCGCTGCTGTTCGGCGAGGAAGGCGTTGTCCGGGCGGACCAGGCCGGATTGCGCCGGCTCGGCGCGATCGACCCGCAGGGTGGCCCAGCGCACCTGGCTGAGGTCGACCCACGGCAGCAGGCTGGCAACTTCCTTCTTCGCCGCGGCGATCTGTGCCTCGGGTTCGCGGGCCACGCCATCGGCTTCGGCGAGGTCGCCGCCGAGGTACCAGACCCACTGGCCGTCGGCGGCCGGGTGGGTGGTCACGGTGATGCGCGGCTTCGGCCCGCCGCCCAGGCAGTGGGCGTAGAGCGGCTTCAGGCTGGGGCCCTTGGCCATGACCATGTGCAGCGGCCGGCGCTGCATGGCCGGCTGGCTCAGACCGAGGTCGGCGAGCAGCTCGGCGGTGCCGCCACCGGCGCTGAGCACCACGCGCTGGGCGCGGATTTCGCGGCCGTCGACGCGCAGGCCGAGCAGTTCGTCGCCGTCGCGCAACGGCTCGATCCGCTCGCCGGCGAGCAGGCTGTCGCCCGCCAGTTCGGCCAGGCGTTGCAGCAGGCTCGGTACGTCGATCACCAGCTCGGCCAGGCGATAGACCTTGCCCTTGAAGGCGCGGTCCTGCAGGGCTGGCGGCAGTTGTTCGCCCTTGACCTGGTCGACGCGGCCACGCACCGCCTTGCTGGCGAAGAAGCTGGTGAGGTTGCCGGCGATCGTCCCGGGGGACCAGAGATAGTGGGCGTCGGACAGCAGGCGCACGCCGGACAGATCCAGCTCGCCGCTGCCGTCCAGGGCCTCGCGCCAGCGCCGCGGCATGTCGGCGATGGCTTCCGAGGCGCCGCTCAGGGCACCGTGCAGCGCGTACTTGGCGCCGCCGTGGATGATGCCCTGGGATTTGAGGGTCTGCCCGCCACCGACGCTGGCGCGTTCCACCAGCACCGTCGAGTAACCCAGGCGCCGCAGACGGGCATTGAGCCAGAGACCCGCGACCCCCGCGCCGACGATCAGGACGTCGGTGGAAATGACCGATGACATGCAGTTACCTCAACAAGCTGGACAGGCGGGCAAGTATACAGCCTGTTGTGCGTCATCAATGCCCGGCGGTTTTCGAGAACAGCTGGATCACCACCACGCCGCCGACGATCATCGCCATGCCGAGCATCGCCGGCAGATCCAGCTTCTGGTCGTAGATCACCAGGGCGGCGACGCTGATCAGGACGATGCCCAGGCCGGACCAGATCGCATAGGCGATGCCCACCGGAATGCTGCGTACCACCAGGGTCAGCATCCAGAACGCCACTGCGTAGCCACAGATCATCAGCAGCAGCGGCAGCGGCGTGCTCAGGCCTTTCACTGCTTTCATCGAGGCGGTGGCGATGACTTCGGCGCAGATGGCGATGGCGAGATAGGTGTAGGCATTCATGATTCGGACTCCTCTGATGGCTCGCGCATTCTAGGGATTGGCCAGATGCGGTAAAGTCATTTCCTATCACTTTTGGAGATAGGTTCCATGGTCCAACCGCAGTGGAGTCTGGAGCAGGTGCGCCTGTTCGTCGAAGTCGCCGAGCGGCGTTCGTTTTCCGCCGTGGCCCGGGCCGACGGTCGTGCCCAGTCGGCGGTGAGCAATGCCATCGCGCTGCTGGAGACTGACCTCGGCCTGACCCTGTTCGAGCGCAGCAGCGGGCGGCAGCCGCAACTGACCGAGGCGGGTGCGGCCTTGCTCGAGGATGCGCGGGAGTTGCTGCGCCAGTGCGAGCGCCTGGATGGCCGGGCCTCGGCCTTGATGCGCGGGCAAGAGCCGCGCCTGCGTCTGGCGCAGGATGAGGCGATGCCCTATCCGCCGGTGATCGGCAGCCTGGAAGAGCTGTCGCAGCGCTTTCCGTTGCTTGAAGTGCAACTGGCCAGCAGCGCCCAGGGTGACGTCGCGCGGCAACTGGTGGAGCGCCGGGCCGACCTGGGGTTGCTGTTTCACCATGAGCGCGTGCCCGATGCGCTGGAGCGCCGGGCCCTGGGCAGTATCGAAATGGTCACGGTGTGCCCGGTGGGGCATCCGCTGGCGGCGCTGGAACGGGTCAGTTGCGAGCATCTGGCGCGGCATCGGCAGTTGCTGGTCAATCCGCGGGACAGCGGTTATGCCGGCGGCGAGCCGGCCAGCCCGCAGGTATGGCGGGCGGACAGCTTCTATGTGATGGCCGAACTGCTGATGCGTGGCCTGGGTTGGGCCTGGTTGCCGCGTCATGTGGTGCAGTACCCGACCTATCAGCAGCATATGGTCGAGCTGGACTGCGAATGGCGGCCGCCGGCGCTGGTGGTGGAGCTGGCCTGGCGGCGGGATGAGCCGCTGGGGCCGGCGGCGCGGTGGTTGGCGGAGCGGTTTGCAGTGCATCTGCGGGAAATGGGCTGATCTTTCGGGCCTCATCGCGGGCAATGCCCGCGCCTACAAGGAGCGCATACAGCGCCGGATCCTGTGGGAGCGGGCGTTGCCCGCGATGAGGCCCTCGAAGGCAACACAGAGGCAATGCCGATAGCTTCCTTGTACACTCCCGCGCCATGAACAGAACCCTCTATACCCTGCTGTTTCACCTGGGCCTGCCGCTGGTTGCGCTGCGCCTGTTCCTGCGCGGGCGCAAGGCGCCGGCTTATCGCCAGCGTGTCGGCGAGCGCTTCGCCTTCGGCCTGCCGCCGCTGAAGCCGGGCGGGATCTGGGTGCACGCGGTGTCGGTGGGCGAGAGCATCGCCGCGGCACCGATGATCCGCGCCCTGCTGGAGCGTTATCCACAACTGCCGATCACCATCACCTGCATGACGCCCACCGGTTCCGAGCGGATCCGGGCGATGTTCGCCAACGAGCCGCGCATCCAGCACTGCTACCTGCCCTACGACCTGCCGTGGGCGGCCGGGCGCTTCCTCGACCGGGTGCAGCCGCGGCTGGCGATCATCATGGAAACCGAGCTGTGGCCCAACCATATCCACCAGTGCGCCAAACGCGGGATCCCCGTGGCCCTGGCCAACGCCCGGCTGTCCGAGCGCTCGGCTCGTGGTTATGCGCGCTTCGCCGGCCTGACCCGGCCGATGCTGGAGGAAATGAGCCTGATCGCGGTGCAGACCGAAGCCGAGGCCGAGCGCTTCCGCCAGTTGGGCGCGCGCCCGCCGTGCGTGCAGGTGACCGGCTCGATCAAGTTCGACCTCAAGGTGGACGAACAACTGCTGCCCCGCGCCCGTGAACTGCGTGCGCAGTGGGGCGCCACGCAGCGCCCGCTGTGGATCGCCGCCAGCACCCATGATGGCGAGGACGCGCTGATCCTGGCCGCGCACAGGCAGTTGCTGGAGAGCCATGGCGACGCCTTGCTGATCCTGGTGCCGCGTCACCCCGAGCGCTTCGACGCCGTGCATGCCTTGTGCAGCGAGCAGTTCGCCACGGTGCGGCGCTCGTCCGGTGCAGCGCTGGATGGGCAGACCCGCGTGCTGCTTGGCGACACCATGGGCGAGCTGCTCTTTCTCTACGCCCTGGCCGATATCGCCTTCGTCGGCGGCAGCCTGGTGCCCACCGGCGGGCACAACCCCCTGGAACCGGCAGCGCTGGCATTGCCGGTGATCATGGGGCCGCATGTGTTCAACTTCCTCGAAATCAGCGCGATGTTGCGGGAAGCGGGGGCCTTGCGCGAGGTGGACGATGCCGAGGGGCTGGCGGCCGAAGTGCGGCGCCTGATCGAGTTGCCGCGGGATGCGCGCAGGATGGGCGATGCGGGGTTGGCGGTGATGCAGGCCAATCAGGGGGCCTTGCAGCGATTGCTGGAGGGGCTGGCTCGTCTGATCCGCTAACTGGGGTGGATTCATCGCGGGCAATCGGAACGCCGCCCGGCCCGCTCCCACAAGGTCCGGCGGTATATGCGGACCTTGTGGGAGCGAGGCCCTTAAGGCCGGGCCTCGAAATTGGCCTTGGCCGCCGCCGCCAGGTCCGGTGGCAGGAAGTCCTTGTCCGGGTTGTAGTCCGGTTTCAGCCAGCGGCCCAGGTCCTGCAGGTCCTGCGGGCTCAGCGTCCCCGCCGCCTGCTTGAGGCGCAGGTTGTCGAGAATGTAGTCGTAGCGGGTGTTGTTGTAGTCGCGCACCGAGGTGTACAGCTGGCGCTGCGCATCCAGCACGTCGACGATATTGCGCGTTCCCACCTGATAGCCGATTTCCGTGGCCTCCAGCGCGCTCTGGTTGGAGATGATCGACTGCTTGCGCGCCTGTACCTGTTCCACGTCGGTGTTCACCGCGCGGTGCAGGTTGCGGGTGTTCTCCACCACCTGGCGGCGCAGGCTCTCGCGCTGCTGCTCGGTCTGGCTCAGACGCTGGTAGGCCTCGCGCACCTGCGAGCTGGTCAGGCCGCCGCTGTACAGCGGAATGTTCAATTGCAGACCGATGCTGGTCTGCTCGACCGGGCCGCCGTAGGCCTGGGGCAACTGGTTGGGGTTGGTCAGGCCGAAGTTGTCGTTGTCGCCGCGCTGGTAGCGCGCCACCGCATCCACCGTCGGCGCGTGCCCGGCCTTGCGCTGGCGCAGGGTTTCCTCGGCGGCCTGGACGGCATGGTTGGTGGCCAGCAGGTTGAGGTTCTGCTGGGTCGCGGTGTCGACCCAGGCCTTGGCGTCATTCGGTGCCGGCACTTGCACCGGCAGGCTGTGGACGACGCCCTGCAGCGAGTTGTAGTCGCGGTTGGTCAGCGTCACCAGGGCCTGGAAAGCGTCCTGCACGCGGCGTTCGGCGATGATCCGGTTGGCCCGCGCGGTGTCGTAGCTGGCCTGGGACTGGAGCACGTCGGTCTTGTCGGAGAGGCCGACGTCGAAACGTTCGTTGGATTGATCGAGCTGGCGCTTGAACGCCGCTTCCTCGGCCTTGGTCGAGGCCAGGTTGTCCTGGGCGCGCAATACCGCGAAGTAATTCTCCGCACTCTGCAGGATCAGGTTCTGCTCGGTGGCCGACAGTTCCAGCGCCGCCTGCTCGTTGACCGCCTCGGCGGCCTGCAGCTGGAACCAGCGGTCGGCACGGAAGATCGGCTGCGACAGAGTTGCCTGCCAGGTGTTGCCGCTGCGGTTGGAGGTTACCGAGGGCTGGTCGATGCTGGTCCGGGTGCTCAGCATCTCGGCCCCGGCCGACAGGTTCGGCAGCAGGCCGGCGCGGGCCTGGGGCACCACTTCGCGGCGGGCGCCGTAGTCGGCGCGGGCGGCGGCGAGGTCGGCGTTGTTGTTCACCGCCTCCTGATAGACGCTGACCAGATCGGTGCGGTTCGACAGCGACGGGTCTGCGGCCCAGGCCAATCCGTTGGAAGCACAAGACACGGCGAGCGCCAGTGAAAGTTTGCGCAGCATAGGGCGATCCTTGAACGAAGAGGGTAAATCCAGCCTTGCGAGTGTAGTTCCACAGGCATTTTGCAACAATCTGACATTTGCGCCATTTGTCATGCTTGTGCTTGGACTGTTGGCGTTTATTGTCACTCCGGTCTAGACTGCGCACGTTCTTGTCGGGGTGCCTTGTGTTGAGGCTGAGATCGGAAAATTCCGGATCCCGTTGAACCTGATCAGGTTAGCGCCTGCGTAGGGAACAAGATTGCTCGCTTCCCGCGAGCCCTCTTGTGCCGGGTCCGGGAATGTCGAGTCAGCTTCACAGCCGCCAGACACCCCGCATTCCAGCACAGCACCGCCCACGGTGCGTCCGTGCCCCCATCAGGTTCACTCCGACATCCAACCCGTCTGGAGAGCCTGTGATGAGCAAACAAGAAAAATACCCGTCCAACCTGAGCGAGTCCGCCCAGGTCGACCAGCAGTCCGTGCAACCGTTCACCCGTTCGCGCAAGGTCTACGTCGAGGGTTCGCGCCCCGACATCCGCGTGCCGATGCGGGAAATCAGCCTCGACGATACCCCCACCGACTTCGGTGGCGAGGCCAACGCCCCGGTGCTGGTCTATGACACGTCCGGCCCGTACACCGACCCCGATGTCGTCATCGACGTGCGCAAGGGCCTGGGCGACGTGCGTTCGGCCTGGATCGACGACCGCGGCGACACCGAACGCCTCGCCGGCCTGTCGTCCGACTTCGGCCAGCAGCGCCTGAACGATGCCGAACTGACCAAGCTGCGCTTCGCCCACGTGCGCAACCCGCGCCGGGCCAAGGCCGGCGCCAACGTCAGCCAGATGCACTACGCGCGTCAGGGCATCATCACCGCCGAGATGGAATACGTCGCCATCCGCGAAAACATGAAGCTCCAGGAAGCCCGCGCCGCCGGCCTGCTCGATCAGCAGCACGCCGGCCACAGCTTCGGCGCGAGCATTCCGAAGGAAATCACCGCGGAATTCGTCCGCGAGGAAATCGCCCGCGGCCGCGCCATCATTCCGGCCAACATCAACCACGTGGAGCTGGAGCCGATGATCATCGGCCGCAACTTCCTGGTGAAGATCAACGGCAACATCGGCAACAGCGCCCTCGGTTCGTCCATCGAAGAAGAAGTGGCTAAGCTGACCTGGGGCATCCGCTGGGGTTCGGACACGGTCATGGACCTGTCCACCGGCAAGCACATCCATGAAACCCGCGAGTGGATCATCCGCAACTCGCCGGTGCCGATCGGTACCGTGCCGATCTACCAGGCGCTGGAGAAGGTCAACGGCGTGGCCGAGGACCTGACCTGGGAGCTGTTCCGCGACACCCTGATCGAACAGGCCGAGCAGGGCGTGGACTACTTCACCATCCACGCCGGCGTGCTGCTGCGCTACGTGCCGCTGACCGCCAAGCGGGTCACCGGTATCGTCAGCCGCGGTGGTTCGATCATGGCCAAGTGGTGCCTGGCGCATCACAAAGAGAACTTCCTCTACACCCATTTCGACGAAATCTGCGAAATCATGAAGGCCTACGACGTCAGCTTCTCGCTGGGTGACGGCCTGCGTCCGGGCTCCATCGCCGACGCCAACGACGAAGCGCAGTTCGGCGAGCTGGAAACCCTCGGCGAGCTGACCAAGATCGCCTGGAAGCATGACGTGCAGTGCATGATCGAAGGCCCGGGCCACGTGCCGATGCAGTTGATCAAGGAGAACATGGACAAGCAGCTGGAATGCTGCGACGAGGCGCCGTTCTACACCCTCGGCCCGCTGACCACCGACATCGCCCCGGGTTACGACCACATCACCTCGGGCATCGGTGCGGCGATGATCGGCTGGTTCGGCTGCGCCATGCTCTGCTACGTCACGCCGAAGGAGCACCTCGGCCTGCCGAACAAGGATGACGTCAAGACCGGGATCATCACCTACAAGATCGCCGCCCATGCCGCCGATCTGGCCAAGGGGCACCCGGGCGCGCAGATCCGCGACAATGCCCTGAGCAAGGCGCGCTTCGAGTTCCGCTGGGAAGACCAGTTCAACCTGGGCCTGGATCCGGACACCGCGCGTTCGTTCCATGATGAGACCCTGCCGAAGGACTCGGCCAAGGTCGCGCATTTCTGCTCGATGTGCGGGCCGAAGTTCTGCTCGATGAAGATCACCCAGGAAGTGCGTGAATACGCCGCCAACCAGCGCATCGACGTAGTGGACGTGGCGGTCGAGGACGGCATGCGCGAGCAGGCCGAGCGGTTCCGCCAGGAAGGCAGCCAGTTGTACAAGAAAGTGTGATGTAAAGGGGGCCGCTTTGCGGCCCTTCGCAGGCAAGCCAGCTCCTACAGGAACATTGCGTCCCTCTGTAGGAGCTGGCTTGCCTGCGAAGGACCGCAAAGCGGTCCCGGCATCTCCCAACCTACAAAAATCCTGCCGAGACCACTGTCGTGTCCCTACCCAGCCACTACTCCCCCGATTCCCCTGTCCCCGGTCACCAGCGCATCTTCGGTGCCCGTGACCTGTTCTCCCTGTGGTTCTCGCTTGGCATCGGCCTGATGGTCCTGCAGACCGGCGCCTTGCTCGCGCCGGGCCTGGGCCTGGCCGGGTCGATCCTGGCGATCGCCATGGGAACCCTGGTCGGGGTGCTGTTGCTGGCTGCGGTGGGGGTGATCGGCAGCGACACCGGTCTCTCGGCCATGGCCGCCCTGCGCCTGAGCCTGGGCAAGCACGGCGCGGCGCTGCCGGCGGTGTTGAACCTGCTGCAACTGATCGGCTGGGGCTCGTTCGAGATCATCGTCATGCGCGATGCTGCCAGCCTGCTCGGCGCGCAGGCGTTCGGCGAGACCAGCGCATGGAACAGTCCGCTGCTGTGGACCCTGTTCTTCGGCGGCCTGGCGACCCTGCTGGCCGTCAGCGGGCCACTCACCTTCGTGCGTCGCGTCCTGCGCAAGTGGGGCATCTGGTTGCTGCTCGGCGCCTGCCTGTGGCTGACCTGGAACCTGTTCGCCAAGGCCGATCTGGCGGCGCTGTGGGCGCGCGCCGGCGACGGTTCGATGTCGCTGGCGGTGGGCTTCGACATCGCCATTGCCATGCCGCTGTCGTGGCTGCCGCTGATCGCCGACTACTCGCGTTTCGGCCAGCGCGCCAGCCGCGTGTTCGGCGGTACCGCGCTGGGCTTCTTCATCGGCAACTTCTGGTTGATGAGCCTGGGCGTGGCCTACACCCTAGCCTTCGCGCCGAGCGGCGAGGTCAATGCCCTGCTGCTGGCCCTGGCGGGCGCCGGGCTGGGCATTCCGCTGCTGCTGATCCTGCTCGACGAATCGGAAAACGCCTTCGCCGACATCCACTCGGCGGCGGTGTCCAGCGGTCTGCTGCTGCGCCTGAAGGTGGAGCACCTGGCCCTGGCGATCGGTGTGGTCTGCACCCTGATCGCCTGCTTCGCGCCACTGGCGCAGTACCAGAACTTCCTGCTGCTGATCGGCTCGGTGTTCGCGCCGCTGTTCGGCGTGGTGCTGGTGGATCACTTCGTGCTGCGCGCTCGTCGCTTGCCGGCGCGGGTCACCTCACTGCACATCGGTGCGGTGCTGGCCTGGGCGGGTGGCGTGGTCACCTATCACCTGCTGGCCAACTACGCCCCGGATGTCGGCGCGACCCTGCCGGCATTGCTGCTGGCAGGGCTGCTGCACGCGGTTCTGGGCTTCAGCCGCGGCCGGGAAACAGTTCCGGCCTGATCACGCCGTTCAGGCGCGGGTAGGGGATCTTCAGTTCTACGTGGCCCATGGCGTAAGGGGCGATGCTGTACACGTCGTACTTGAGCACTACCGCGCCGTAGGTCAGGGCGATGTTCGAGGTCTTCTGGAACGGCCAGTTCTTCACGAACTCCTTGTCCTGATCCAGGTTATTGGCGATCTGCCAGCCGCGGTGGGCCTCCTCCACGGTCTTCCAGAAGGTCTCTTCCTGGCCCGGCACCAGCATGTCCTGCAGGGTCAGGACCTTCTCCTGCTGTCGCGACCAGTTGATGAAGGCGCGTCCCGGCATGCCATGGGCACCGCCGGTATCCCGATAACTGGACAGTTCGACGATCACCAGTCCGTCATGCTGCTCGCGTACCTTGGCTTGCAGGTAGGTGCTGTGGCGGCTTTCGGCCGAGCGCAGGAAGCTCTCCTCGTAGGCCTTGAGCGATGCCGGCAGCGGCGCGTCCTGGCTGTCGCGGGTCAGTTGCAGCAGGCTGCGCTCGATGATGCCGTCGAGTTGCGGCTGGGCCGGGAAGTGCAGGGTGTCGATGTTCACCAGCGGGCAGTCGCTGGCGCTGCAACCGGGCTTGATGTGCTCCCAGGCCTCGCGCTTGACCTCCAGCGGCTTGCGCAGGTTGGGCTGGAAAACGCTCTGGCACGCCCCCAGGACAAGGGCCAGGACAGCCACGGTAGTCAGTTTGACAAGTGTCATGATGATCCTTCTGCAACATCGGTGATCGGCCTTGGACCGTCGGCACGGCCTTCGGTTCGCCACTAAGCTTGAATAGACGGGCGGTGCCTATCCTCGCAGCCCTCGGGTTGACTTTAAAGAGGGTGAAAGCCGAGGGTACGCGGGGTAGGATTGCGCGAAGCTGCAAGTGAGGTATCGAGGATTTCCATGACAGACAAGTTGAACACCGTTCCCGCCGCCGTCGATATCGTCCGCCGCGAGACCTGTTTCCAGGGCTTCTACCGGCTCGACCGGGTACATCTGCGCCACGAGCTGTTCGCCGGCGGCATGGGTCGCCAGATCAGCCGCGAACTGTTCGTCCGTCACGACGCCGTCTGCGTCCTGCCCTACGATCCGCAGCGCGACGAAGTGGTGTTGATCGAGCAGTTCCGCGTCGGCGCCCTGGACAAGGTCGCCAACCCGTGGCTGGTGGAACTGGTCGCCGGTCTGATCGACAAGGACGAAGCGCCGGAAGAAGTTGCGCACCGCGAGGCGCAGGAGGAAGCTGGACTGACCTTCTCCGCGCTGTGGCCGATGACCCGGTATTTTCCGTCTCCCGGCGGCAGCGACGAGTGGGTCCATCTGTATCTCGGGCGTTGCAGCAGCGTGGGGGCTGGCGGGCTGCATGGCCTGGAGGAAGAGGGCGAAGACATCCGCGTGCGGGTCTGGGCATTCGAGGACGCCCTGCAGGCCGTGCGCGACGGGCAGATAGCCAATGCGGCGTCGATCATCGCCCTGCAATGGCTGGCCTTGAACCGCGATGAAGTCAGGGGGCTGTGGTCGTGAATCTTCTACGCGAGCGATATCGGGTCGATCTGGTCGGCTTGCAGGCTGCCTGCGAGGCCAACTACGCGCGCCTGATGCGCCTGCTGCCGGACATGCGCAACGCCACCAGTTCGCGGCGCATCGGCATGACCCAGGGCGATCAGATGCTTGGCGTGCTGGCGCTGGAAGTGGTCCTCGCCTGCCCGTACACCACCACCCTGCGCGTGCGCCAGGAGCACAGCCTGCCGTGGCTGCCGGTGCCGCAACTGGAGGTGCAGGTCTATCACGACGCGCGCATGGCCGAAGTGGTCAGTGCCGAGCACGCCCGCCGCCTGCGCAGCATCTATCCCTATCCCAACGCGGCGATGCACCAGCCGGACGAGAAGGCCCAGCTCAATCTGTTCCTCGGCGAATGGCTGAGCCATTGCCTGGCCTGTGGTCACGAACTGGAAGTGGTTCGCTGAAATGTGACGGCGGTCGTGGTGCCGGTTTGATCCTCCGATTCTTCCCCACCATAATCGTGCAGGATTCCCACAAGGAGACGGCCCCTTGCTGCAAGCAATCCCCTCATCCAGTGCCCCGGTTCGTCTGGTGCAGCTTTCAGACAGTCATCTGTTCGCCGATGGCGAGGGTTCGCTGCTGGGCATGAATACCCGTGACAGCCTGCAACGGGTGATCGACCTGGTGCTCGCCGAGCAGCCGCAGGTCG
This sequence comes from Pseudomonas sp. zfem002, assembly GCF_032621685.1. Classification (NCBI taxonomy): domain Bacteria; kingdom Pseudomonadati; phylum Pseudomonadota; class Gammaproteobacteria; order Pseudomonadales; family Pseudomonadaceae; genus Pseudomonas; species Pseudomonas sp. zfem002. The sequence continues at coordinate 66,700 of NZ_JAVYJH010000011.1, forward strand.
ACCTGCTGCTGGCCACTGGCGATCTGTCCCAGGACGGTTCGGAGGCTTCCTACCAGCATTTCCGCGAAATGACCGCAGTGTTCGGCGCGCCGGCACGCTGGCTGGCCGGCAATCATGACGAGCCGCTGCCGATGGAGCGTGTCGCGGCGGGCAGCGATCTGCTGGAGCCGGTCACCGATATCGGCAACTGGCGGGTGATCATGCTCGATTCGTCGATTCCCGGCAGCGTGCCCGGGCGTCTCGAAGCCGACCAGTTGCACTTGCTCGATCAGGCGCTGCGCAGCGCCGACGGACGGCATTGCCTGGTGTGCTTCCATCACCAGCCGGTTTCCATCGACTGTGCCTGGATGGCGCCCATCGGCCTGCGCAACCCCGAAGCGCTGTTCGCGACGCTCAAGCCATATCCACAAGCGCGAGCCTTGCTCTGGGGGCATATCCACCAGGAATGGGACCAGCAACTGGACGGCCGGCGCCTGCTCGCCTCGCCCTCGACCTGCATCCAGTTCGCCCCGCGCAGCGAAGACTTCAAGGTCGACGACCAACTGCCGCCCGGCTATCGCTGGCTGGCGCTGCACGACGACGGCCGCCTGGAGACCGGGGTCTCGCGCTTGAGCGATTTTGCCTTCAGCGTGGACTACGGAAACGGCTACTGAAGTATCAGGCAAACTCTAAAGCTGAAGCATTTCCCGGTTATCAGGCTAAACTGCGCGCTTTTGCGCCTGCCCATCGTGGGCGGTTCACGGACATCCGGGGGCGATAATGTCGGGCTCGATCCTTTACATCCATGGTTTGAACAGCGCGCCAAGCTCGATGAAGGCCAGCCAGCTGCAGGCCGTCATGGAGCGCATCGGCCTGGCCGGCCAGTTGCGTGTCCCGGCCCTGCACCATCATCCGCGCCAGGCCATCGCCCAGCTGGAGGCCGATATCGCCGAGCTGGGCCGGCCCTTGCTGGTCGGCAGTTCCCTCGGCGGCTACTATGCGACTCATCTGGCCGAGCGCCACGGGCTGAAGGCGCTGCTGATCAACCCGGCGGTCAATCCACACCAGCTGTTCGACGGCTACCTGGGCACCCAGACCAACCACTACACCGGCGAAACCTGGGAGCTGACCCGCGACCATGTCGATGCCCTGGCCGAACTGGAAGTGCCGGCGCCCAACGACCCCGCGCGCTATCAGGTGTGGCTGCAGACGGGCGACGAAACCCTGGATTACCGCCGTGCCGAGCGCTTCTACCGGGCCTGCGCCTTGCGCATCGAAGCCGGTGGTGACCACAGCTTCCTGGGCTTCGCCCTGCACCTGCCGGCCCTGCTGGCCTACGCAGGCATCGACGCCCAGGCGTATCAAAGCCTGGATTTTTCTGTATTTTGATTGCTTATTTTCACCCACGAATGACGACGAGAACCCATGGCCAATCCCAGCGCTAGCGCCTATAACGCAGACGCCATCGAAGTCCTCTCGGGCCTTGACCCGGTACGCAAGCGTCCGGGCATGTACACCGACACCAGCCGCCCCAACCACCTGGCCCAGGAGGTCATCGACAACAGCGTCGACGAAGCCCTGGCCGGTCACGCCCGTTCGGTGCAGGTGATCCTCCATGCCGACCATTCCCTGGAAGTCTGCGACGACGGTCGCGGCATGCCGGTGGACATCCACCCGGAAGAGGGCGTGTCCGGGGTCGAGCTGATCCTCACCAAGCTGCATGCCGGCGGCAAGTTCTCCAACAAGAACTACCAGTTCTCCGGCGGTCTGCACGGGGTCGGCATCTCGGTGGTCAACGCCCTGTCGACCCAGGTCCGGGTGCGTGTCAAGCGCGACGGCAACGAATACCAGATGACCTTCGCCGACGGCTTCAAGGCCAGCGAGCTGGAAGTCATCGGCACGGTCGGCAAGCGCAACACCGGGACCAGCGTGTATTTCTCGCCGGATCCGAAGTACTTCGACTCGGCGAAATTCTCCGTCAGCCGCCTCAAGCACGTGCTCAAGGCCAAGGCCGTATTGTGCCCGGGCCTGTTGGTGACCTTCGAGGACAAGAGCAGCGGCGAGAAGGTCGAGTGGCATTACGAGGACGGCCTGCGTTCCTACCTGGTCGACTCGGTCAGCGAATACCTGCGCCTGCCGGACGAGCCGTTCTGCGGCAGCCTGGCCGGTAACAAGGAAGCCGTCGACTGGGCGCTGCTGTGGCTGCCCGAAGGCGGCGATGCGATCCAGGAAAGCTACGTCAACCTGATCCCCACCGCCCAGGGCGGCACCCACGTCAACGGCCTGCGCCAGGGCCTGCTGGATGCGATGCGCGAGTTCTGCGAGTTCCGCAACCTGCTGCCGCGCGGGGTCAAGCTGGCCCCGGAAGACGTCTGGGAGCGCATCAGCTTCGTTCTCTCGATGAAGATGCAGGAGCCGCAGTTCTCCGGGCAGACCAAGGAACGCCTGTCGTCCCGCGAGGCGGCCGCGTTCGTCTCCGGGGTGGTCAAGGATGCCTTCAGCCTGTGGCTCAACGCTCACCCGGAAATGGGCATGCAACTGGCCGAACTGGCCATCAGCAACGCCGGCCGGCGTCTCAAGGCGAGCAAGAAGGTCGAGCGCAAGCGCGTCACCCAGGGCCCGGCGCTGCCTGGCAAGCTGGCCGATTGCGCGGGGCAGGACCCGATGCGCGCCGAGCTGTTCCTGGTCGAGGGTGATTCCGCCGGCGGTTCCGCCAAGCAGGCGCGGGACAAGGAGTTCCAGGCGATCCTGCCGCTGCGCGGGAAGATCCTCAACACCTGGGAAGTGGATGGCGGCGAAGTCCTCGCCAGCCAGGAAGTGCACAACATCGCCGTGGCCATCGGCGTCGATCCGGGTGCCGCCGACCTCAGCCAGCTGCGCTACGGCAAGATCTGCATCCTCGCCGACGCCGACTCCGACGGCCTGCACATCGCCACCTTGCTCTGCGCGCTGTTCGTCCAGCATTTCCGTCCGCTGGTGGAGGCCGGCCACGTCTACGTGGCGATGCCGCCGCTGTACCGCATCGACCTGGGCAAGGAGATCTACTACGCCCTCGACGAGGCCGAGCGCGACGGCATCCTCGACCGCCTGGTGGCCGAGAAGAAACGCGGCAAGCCGCAGGTCACCCGATTCAAGGGCCTCGGCGAGATGAACCCGCCGCAGCTGCGCGAGACTACCATGGACCCGAACACCCGGCGCCTGGTCCAGCTGACCCTCGACGACTTCGAGCAGACCCGGGAAATCATGGACATGCTCCTGGCCAAGAAGCGCGCGGGCGACCGCAAGAGCTGGCTGGAAAGCAACGGCAACCTGGCCGAGGTCATGGCTTGATCCGTGCGCTGCTGACGGCACTGCTGGCGCTGCTCGCGGTGCCGGCCATGGCCGAGCCGTGGCCGGAACTGAGCATGCTCTCCGAGCATCCGGTCGAGGGCATGCGCGGCGGCAACCTGTCGGGGCTGGCGCAGTGCAACGGTGTGCTGTGGACCATCTCCGACCGCGACGACGACCTGCTCTACCGGCTCGATACCGCCAGCCATGTCTGGCAGGCGATCGGCGTGCCGTTGGCGGTGCCGCCGGTACCGGACACCGGACTGCCGCTGGGCCTGCGTTCGCGGCAGTGGGTGGCCTCCCTGGTCCGCGGTGGCGACCTCGATTTCGAGGGTTTGAGCTGCGACGCCGCGGGCAACCACTACCTCGTCAGCGAAGCCCATGCCGCGGTGCTGCAGGTGCCGCTGGACGGCGAGCCGAGCTGGCTGCGCATCGATCCGAGCATGATTCGCCAGGCCCGGGCCAGCGGCATGCTCCTGCATTTCAATGCCTTGTTCGAAGGGCTCGCCATCAGTCCGGCCGGCGATCGCCTGTGGCTGGCGGCCGAACGCGAGCGTCGCGGCCTGCTGCTGGTCAACCGCAAGCAAAGCACCTGGACCTGCGGCGAGGCCTGCGTGGTGCTCAGCGAAGCCGGCACCGAGATGCAACCCGAGCCATTTCCCAATGCCCGCGATGTCTCGCGGGATTTCGCTGATCTGGCGCTGTTCGAGGGCAAGCTGTTCACCCTGGAACGCAACGCCTATCGCATCTGTCGGCGCGATGCGCAGAGTGGCCAGGTCGAGCGTTGCTGGTCGTTCGCCGCCGAGGCGCTGGTCGATTCGCGGCGCTACAGCCAGCCATACGGTCTGGCCGAGGCGCTGGTGATCGACGCCGAAGGTGCCTGGATCGGCCTGGACAATAACGGCGGCACCCGCGCCGATGGCGAAGACCGCCCGATCGTCTGGCGTTTCGCCGCGCCGAAAGGCGGCTGGAGCGCGAAGAAATGAGCCAGACCCCGGGCCAGCGCATCGGGCGGGTGTTCATGGTCCTGGCCTGGGCGGCCGGGCTGTTTCTCGCCACGCGCTTTTTTGGCGCGTGGGAGGACAAGCAGGTCAACCCCAACAGCCAGGTCACCTCGCAGCACGGCGACGGCTTCGTCGAAGTGCGCCTGGCTGCCAATGGCCAGGGGCATTTCGTCGCCGATGGCCTGATCAACGGCCAGGCCGTGCATTTCCTGCTCGACACCGGTGCCACCGACGTGGCGATTCCCGAGTCCCTGGCCCGCGATTTCGGCCTGGAACGCGGCGCCGCGGTGACCCTGAGCACCGCCAATGGCCGCACCGAGGGTTACCGCACCCGTCTGGACAGCGTGCAGTTAGGCGATATCCTGCTGCGCGACGTTCGCGCCCTGGTCGTGCCCGGACTCGATGGCGACCAGGTATTACTGGGCATGAGTGCCCTGAAACGACTTGAATTCACCCAGCGCGGCGGCACCTTGCTGCTGCGCCAGCTCTTGAATTGATGAGGCCCGCATGAGCGACTCCCTTGATCTGAGCCTCGATGGCGTAGAGCGTCGGTCACTGGCCGACTTCACCGAACAGGCCTACCTCAACTATTCCATGTACGTGATCATGGACCGGGCCTTGCCGCACGTCGGCGACGGTCTGAAACCGGTGCAGCGGCGTATCGTCTACGCCATGAGCGAACTGGGCCTGGATGCCGATGCCAAGCACAAGAAATCGGCGCGTACCGTCGGTGACGTGCTCGGCAAGTTCCACCCGCACGGCGATTCGGCCTGCTACGAAGCCATGGTGCTGATGGCGCAGCCGTTCAGCTACCGCTACACCCTGGTCGATGGCCAGGGCAACTGGGGTGCACCGGACGATCCGAAGTCCTTCGCCGCCATGCGTTACACCGAGGCGCGCTTGTCGCGCTACTCCGAAGTGCTGCTCAGCGAGCTGGGCCAGGGCACCGCGGACTGGGTACCGAACTTCGACGGCACCCTGGAAGAACCCGCCGTGTTGCCGGCGCGTTTGCCGAATATCCTTCTCAATGGCACCACCGGTATCGCCGTGGGCATGGCCACCGACGTACCGCCGCACAACCTGCGCGAAGTCGCCAGCGCCTGCGTGCGCCTGCTGGATGAGCCGAAAGCCACGGTGGAACAGCTCTGCGAGCATATCCAGGGCCCGGATTATCCGACCGAAGCAGAAATCATCACGCCGCGCGCCGAGCTGCAGAAGATCTACGAAAGCGGCCGCGGCTCGATCCGCATGCGCGCCGTCTATCGCATCGAGGACGGCGATATCGTCGTCACCGCGCTGCCGCACCAGGTCTCCGGGGCCAAGGTGCTGGAGCAGATCGCCGCGCAGATGCAGGCCAAGAAACTGCCGATGGTCGCCGACCTGCGTGACGAGTCCGACCACGAGAACCCGTGCCGCATCGTCATCATCGCCCGCTCCAACCGGGTCGACCTGGACGAACTGATGCAGCACCTGTTCGCCACCACCGACCTGGAGTCGAGCTACCGGGTCAACGTCAACATCATCGGTCTCGATGGCCGCCCGCAGCTGAAGAACCTGCGTGCGCTGCTGCTGGAGTGGCTGGAATTCCGCATCGCCACCGTGCGTCGGCGCCTGAAGTTCCGCCTCGACAAGGTCGAGCGTCGCCTGCACCTGCTGGACGGTTTGCTGGTGGCATTCCTCAACCTGGACGAGGTGATCCACATCATCCGTACCGAGGAGCAGCCGAAACAGGCGCTGATCGCCCGTTTCGAGCTGACCGAGATCCAGGCCGAGTACATCCTCGAGACCCGTCTGCGCCAATTGGCGCGGCTGGAAGAGATGAAGATCCGCGGCGAGCAGGAAGAGCTGCTCAAGGAGCAGGCCAAGCTGCAGGGCCTGCTGGGTAGCGACACCAAGCTGCGCAAGCTGGTGCGCACTGAACTGCTCAAGGACGCGGAAACCTATGGCGACGAACGGCGTTCGCCGATCGTCGAGCGGGCCGAGGCCAAGGCCCTGTCGGAAAACGAGCTGATGCCGACCGAGCCGGTCACCGTGGTGCTTTCGGAAAAAGGCTGGGTGCGTTGCGCCAAGGGCCATGACATCGACGCCACCGGCCTGTCGTACAAGGCCGGTGACGGCTTCAAGGTGGCGGCGGCGGGGCGTTCCAACCAGTTCGCCGTGTTCATCGACTCCACCGGGCGCAGCTATTCGGTGGCGGCGCACACCCTGCCGTCGGCGCGGGGGCAGGGCGAACCGCTGACGGGCCGGCTGACCCCGCCACCGGGGGCGTCCTTCGAATGCGTGCTGCTGCCGGACGACGAGGCGCTGTATGTCATCGCTTCCGACGCGGGCTACGGCTTCGTGGTCAAGGGCGAAGACCTGCAGGCCAAGAACAAGGCCGGCAAGGCGCTGCTCAGCCTGCCCAACGGCGCCAAGGTACTGGCGCCGCGGCCGGTGGCCGATCGCGAGCTGAACTGGCTGGCGGCGGTGACCACCGAAGGTCGCCTGCTGGTGTTCAAGATCAGTGACCTGCCGCAGTTGGGCAAAGGCAAGGGCAACAAGATCATCGGCATCCCCGGCGATCGGGTTGCCAGCCGTGAGGAATATGTCACGGATATGGCAGTGCTCTCCGACGGGGCGACCCTTGTATTGCAAGCCGGCAAGCGTACCCTGTCACTCAAGGGTGAGGACCTGGAACACTACAAGGGCGAACGCGGACGCCGTGGCAACAAGCTGCCACGGGGCTTCCAGCGGGTCGATGCGTTGTTGGTCGACAGTCCCGAGTAGGTGTTTTACACGCCCGGAAACGGTATTTTCCCACACGTTCCGGGCGTAAATACTGGAGTCAGCGCGTATTTTCGCGGATGATAGGCCCCTTGCGGCGCCGGCGTAGCCGAGCGCGCGAATGAATTCTTGAGTATCACTGCGGTGCCGTGTGGTGGCCGCCTGGATGGGATGATGACTTTTCTGCGCCTTCCATTTGTTCTATTGCTGACGGGCGTCCTGGGCCTGGCGGGGTGCAGCATGCACCAGCCGGTCGCGCTCTATCAGCTCGACAGCGGCGAGCCGGGGCAGCCGAAGCAGAGCGCCGGCATGGCGGTGGTGCTGGGGCCGGTTTCGGTCGCCGACTACCTGCAACGGGAAACCCTGCTGCAGCGCCAGACCGACGGTAGCCTGACTGCCGCGACCGACGGTCGCTGGGCGGGCAGCCTGTCCGCCGATATCGATCAACTGCTGGTGCGTCAGCTGGCCTGGCGCCTGGACAGCCAGCGCGTGGTCCTGGCCCCGGCCAGCACCGGTTTCAACCCGGACGTGCAGGTTCTGCTGTCGATCACGCGCCTGGATTCCGGGGCGAACCAGCCGGCGATTCTCGATGCGCAGTGGCGCTTGCTCGACCGTCGCGGTCAAGTGCGTGACAACCGTATCGTCCACCTCGAACAGCCCCACAGCGGTACTTCGGCGTCGCAGGTACAGGCCCAGGGCCAGTTGCTGCAGCGTCTGGCCGAGCAACTGAGCAGCGCGGTGAAGCCGCTGGCCAACCAGCCGGCGATCGCCGAGGAAGCGCCACCGAAGAAACCGGCTGCGCCGGTGCAGGTGCGCAAGGAGCCGGAGAAACCGAAGATCCCGATCGCTTCGCCGATCCGTACCGATCTGGAAGTGTTCCGCTTCTGAGTCGAGCAGACATGAAAAAGCCCGCAGCGATGCGGGCTTTTTTGTTGGTGCGCCAGGCATGGCGCGTTGCGCGTTAGCGCAACCTGCTTGGCTGTGGTGGCCAAAGCAGGAGACTTGGAGGTGAAAGTCCTCTACACACCCGGCAAGGGGAAGTGTTAGCCGGAGGCAAGGGTATCGCGGGCGACTGCGAATCTGAAGGAAGCCCGAGGCAAAATGCTGGCCTGACGAACAGGAAGCGGATAGAGGCGGCGCAGCGGGGTGAGAAGGCCAACATCTTCAAAGCCCGATACTTGCACGGAACGCTGCGACGTAGATCCGACAGGCATAAGCAGGAAGGTCGCGCGAATTACCCTGGGAGATCTGCACGTTTGCCGTTGTGCTACCGAGCGCCGAGAGGCGACGGGATGAGCGTGCAGAAGTCAGCCGAAGCCGTAGTAAGTGGCGGTCAACCACGCCACCAAGGGCCGAACAGGTTATGCCGCTAGTAGGCGCCAGAGTCTCGTCGAATGTCGAAAAGCAGAAATTTCTCCGAGGGAGAACTGTGACCTCAAGTTCCGGACAGAATCCGAGGGCGACGGCTGGCAGTGCGCAGGCATCGACGGCGTCTGTGGCGTGGACGAACGCGGAGCCGGACACGTTGATGGCGCGAGTGCTTGCACCGGCCAACCTCAGGCGTGCGTATCAGCGTGTGGTCAGCAACAAGGGGGCGCCGGGTGCCGATGGCATGACGGTCGCTGACTTGGCTGGCTATGTGAAACAGTATTGGCCAACGCTCAAGGCCAGGCTGCTGGCCAGTGAATACCATCCCCAGGCAGTGCGGGCGGTCGAAATTCCCAAACCGCAGGGCGGAACACGGCAACTAGGTATCCCCAGCGTCGTGGATCGCCTGATCCAGCAAGCCTTGCAGCAACAGCTCACGCCAATCTTTGACCCGCTGTTCTCGGACTACAGCTACGGCTTTCGCCCGGGCAAAAGCGCTCATCAAGCCGTCGAGACGGCCCGCTCCCATGTGGAGGCGGGTCATCGCTGGTGCGTGGAGCTTGATCTGGAAAAGTTCTTTGATCGGGTCAACCACGACATACTCATGGCCTGTATCGAGCGCCGGGTCGAAGACAAATGTGTGCTCAGGCTTATCCGCCGTTACCTTGAATCCGGGGCCATGTCGGGCGGTGTCGTCAGCCCTCGACAGGAAGGAACGCCGCAAGGCGGCCCGCTCTCGCCGTTGCTGTCGAACATTCTGCTCGACGAATTTGACCGTGAATTGGAGCGGCGGGGCCACCGGTTCGTGCGTTATGCCGATGATGCGAACATCTATGTGCGTAGTCAGCGGGCAGGCGAGCGAGTACTGGCCAGCGTCGAGCGCTTCCTGAAAGAACGCCTGAAACTGACGGTGAACAGGGGGAAGAGCCAAGTGGCAAGGGCGTGGAAATGCGACTACTTGGGCTATGGAATGAGCTGGCATCAACAGCCTAGGCTGAGAGTAGCGACGATGAGCCTTGGCCGCCTGCGCGGTCGACTCAAGGAACTGCTGCGCGGGGCGCGAGGCCGTAAGGTGTCCTATATCATCGAGCGGCTGAACCCCGTGGTACGGGGCTGGGCGAGTTACTTCAAGCTCAGTCAGAGCAGGCGTCCACTAGAAGAGCTGGACGGGTGGATCAGGCACAAACTTCGCTGTGTCATCTGGCGGCAATGGAAGCAACCCTCTACGAGGGCCAACAACCTGATGCGTCTGGGGCTGAGTCGAGAGCGTGCTTGCAAATCTGCCTTCAATGGCCGAGGCCCATGGTGGAACTCGGGTGCGCCGCATGTGAATCAGGCGCTGCCGAAGAAACTATGGGATCGGCTTGGGCTTGTCTCGATACTGGATACGATCAACCGGCTTAGTCGCATGACCTGAACCGCCGTGTACGGAACCGTACGCACGGTGGTGTGAGAGGACGGCGGGTGTGAATCCGCCTCCTACTCGATTCTGTCAGAGCCTCATCGCGGGCAACGCCCGCTCCCACAAGGTCAGCGTGCTCCGCATCACCTGTGGGAGCGGGCGTTGCCCGCGATGAGGCCCGCGTTGTTCTTATTCCACCTCTTCCTCATCCCGCCGATGCGCCCACTGGTACAACGCCGGCAACACCAGCAACGTCAGCGCGGTGGACGAGAGGATCCCGCCGATCACCACCGTCGCCAGCGGCCGCTGCACTTCGGCACCGGTGCCGGTCGCCAGGGCCATCGGGATGAAGCCGAGGGACGCCACCAGCGCGGTCATCAGCACCGGCCGCAGGCGGGTCAGGGCGCCCTCGGTCACGGCGCTGGACAGGCTCGCGCCTTCTTCGCGCAAGTTGCGAATGAAGGAAATCATCACCAGCCCGTTGAGCACCGCCACCCCCGACAGGGCGATGAAACCCACCCCCGCCGAGATCGACAGCGGAATATCCCGCAGCCACAGGGCCAGCACGCCGCCGGTGAGGGCGAAGGGGATCCCGGTGAACACCAGCAGGCCGTCCTTGAGGTTGTTGAACATCAGGAACAGCAGGGTCATCACCAGCAGCAACGCCACCGGCACCACCACCTGCAGACGCTTGGCCGCCGATTGCAGCTGCTCGAACTGGCCGCCCCAGGTGGTCCAGTAGCCCGCCGGAACCTGCACGTCGCGGGCCAGCGTGGCACTGGCGTCCTCGACGAAGGAGCCCAGGTCGCGACCGCGCACGTTGGCGCTGACCACCACCAGGCGCTTGCCGTTCTCGCGGCTGATCTGGTTCGGCCCCAGCTGCAGGTCGAGGCTGGCGACCTGCGACAGCGGGATGAAACCGATGCGCTCGGCACCCAGCGCCGCATTGGCCGGCACCGGGATCAGCAGCTCGGACAGGCCCGCCACGTCGGTCCGCAGGGTTTCGGACAGGCGCACCACCATGTCGAAACGGCGGTCGCCTTCGTACAGGGTGCCGGCCTGGCGTCCACCCACGGCGATGGCCACGGCGTCCTGCACTTCGCCGATGTTCAGGCCGTAGCGCGCGGCCTTCTCCCGGTCGATGTTGATGGTCAGCACCGGCAGGCCGGTGGTCTGTTCCACCTTCACTTCCGAGGCGCCCTGGACGCCCTGCAGCGCCGTGGCGATCTTCGCCGCGGTGCGGTTGAGGATGTCCATGTCGTCACCGAAGACCTTCACCGCGACGTCGCTGCGCACCCCGGAGATCAGCTCGTTGAAGCGCAGCTGGATCGGCTGCGACAGCTCGTAGTTGCTCCCCGGCACACTGGCCGCGGCCTGCTGCACGGCGGCGATGATCGCCTCGCGGGACTTGCCGGGATCGCGCCACTGTTCCCTGGGCTTGAGCATCACGTAGGCGTCGGAGATGTTCGGCGGCATCGGGTCGGCGGCGATTTCCGCGGTGCCGGTGCGGGCGAACACCCGCTGCACTTCCGGCACCTGCTCCATCACCGCTTTCTCCAGGCGCTGCTGCATGTCCACCGACTGGCTCAGGCTGGTGCCGGGCACGCGCAGGGCCTGCAGGGCCAGGTCGCCTTCGCTGAGGCTGGGGATGAACTCGCTGCCCATGCGGCTGGCCAGGGCGCCACTGAGCACCACGGCGGCGACTGCGGCGGCAAAGGCTGCGTTGCGGTGCTCCAGGACCCAGCGCAGCACCGGGGCATAGCCCAGGCGCGCCTTGCGCATGACCACGCCTTCCTCTTCCTTGACCTTGCCGGTGACGAACATGGCGATGGCCGCGGGGACGAAGGTCACCGACAGCAGCATGGCGCCGAGCAGGGCGATGACCACGGTGAAGGCCATGGGGTGGAACATCTTTCCCTCGACCCCGGTGAGGGCGAAGATCGGCAGGTACACCACCATGATGATCAACTGGCCGAAGATCAGCGGCCGGCGCGCCTCGCGGGCGGCGGCGAAGACTTCCTGGAAGCGTTCGCTGCGGCTGAGCATGCGTCCGTGGCGGTGCTGGGCATGGGCCAGGCGGCGGATGGCGTTCTCGACGATCACCACCGCGCCGTCGACGATGATGCCGAAGTCCAGGGCGCCGAGGCTCATCAGGTTGGCGCTGACCTTGTTGTTGAACATGCCGGTGAAGGTGAACAGCATCGACAGCGGAATCACCATGGCGGTGATCAGCGCGGCGCGGATATTGCCGAGGAACAGGAAGAGGATGGCGATCACCAGGATCGCGCCTTCGACCAGGTTCTTCTTCACCGTGGCGATGGCCTTTTCCACCAGGTGGGTGCGGTCGTACACCGTGACCGCGACCACGCCTTCGGGCAGGGTGCGGTTGATCTGTTCGAGCCTGGCCGCCACCGCCTGGGACACGCTGCGGCTGTTCTCGCCGATCAGCATGAACACCGTGCCCAGCACCACTTCACGGCCGTTCTCGGTGGCCGCGCCGGAGCGCAGTTCCTGGCCGATACCGACCTCGGCGACGTTGCTCACCCGGATCGGCGTGCCGTCGACGCTGGAGATGACGATATTGGCGATGTCCTCGACGCTGCCCACCTGGCCCGGCGCGCGGATCAGCAACTGCTCGCCGCTGCGCTCGATGAAGCCGGCGCCGACGTTGGCGTTGTTGCTTTCAAGGGCGGCGACCAGGTCGTTGAGGGTCAGCCGGTAGGCGGCCAGGCGCTTGGGATCGGGGGCGATCTGGTATTGCTTGGCATGCCCGCCGATGGTGTTGATCTCGGCCACGCCCGGCACGTTGCGCAGTTGCGGCTTGATGATCCAGTCCTGGATCTCGCGCAGGTCGGTGGCGGTGTAGGGCGTGCCGTCGGCCTTGCGCGCGCCGTCCTCGGCTTCCACGGTCCACAGGAAGATCTCGCCGAGGCCGGTGGACACCGGGCCCATCAGCGCCTCGACGCCCTCGGGCAACTGCTCCCTGGCCACCTGCAGGCGCTCGTTGACCTGCTGGCGGGCGAAGAAGATATCGGTGCCATCGGCGAAGATCACCGTGACCTGGGACAGCCCCGAACGCGACAGCGAGCGGGTCTGCTGCAGGCCCGGCAGGCCGGCCATGGCGGTCTCCACCGGGAAGGTGATGCGTTGCTCGGTCTCCAGCGGCGAGTAGCCGGGGGCGGAGGTGTTGATCTGCACCTGGACATTGGTGATGTCCGGCACCGCGTCGATCGGCAGCTTCTGGTAGCTGTAGATGCCGATGCCGGCCATCAGCAGCACGGCGATCATCACCACGATGCGCTGCTCGATGGCGAAGCGAATCAGACGTTCAAACATGCGGAGTCATCCTGTGGAAGCGCATCAGTGGCTGTGCTCGGCGGAGGCCTTGCCCAGCTCGGACTTGAGGGTGAAGCTGCCGCGGCTGGCGACCACGGCGCCGGCCGCCAGGCCGTCGAGGATTTCCACGTGGTCGCCGTCGCGCCGGCCCAGGGTCACCGCGCGGGTGTCGAAGCCCTCGGCGCTGCGCACGAACACCGAGGGACGTTCCTCGACCGTCTGCACCGCGTCATAGGGAACGGTGACCGCCGCCGGGGCGCTGCGGGTGGTCACCGCGACGCTGACGAACAGTCCGGGACGCCAGGCGCCGTCGGGGTTGGTCAGGGTGACGCGGACGGTGGCGGCGCGGTTCTGTTCGCCGAGCAGGCTGCCGACGTAGCCGATGGTGCCGTCGACTTCGCTGTTCAGGTCCGGCGACGACACGCGCACCGGGCGACCGCTGGCGACCTTGTCCAGGTCCCGTGGTGGCACGGCGAAGGTGGCCCAGACCCGCGACAGGTCGGAGAGGGTGAAGGCGTTGCTGGCTTCGCTGACCACTTCGCCAAGGGCCAGGTGCTTTTCCACCACCACCGCGTCGAACGGTGCGCGCAGTTCGTAGCGGTTGCCGCCGGCGGCGGTGACCGAGGCGCCGAGGGCGGCGACTTTCTGCCGGGCGTTGCCCAGGCCGATCTCGGCTTCCTGCAGCGCCTGGCGGGCGGCCAGGTAGTCCTGCTCGGCGGAGATCTTCTCCTGCCACAGCTGTTTTTCCCGTTCGAAGGTGACCCGCGCCAGCTCCACGCGGCGCTGGGCCGCCTGCTGTTCGCTGCGCAGCTCGGAAATCTGCTGGCTGGCGATCACCGCCAGCAACTGGCCTTTCTTCACCGACTCGCCGAGGTTGGCGTGCACGCTTTCCACTACCCCCGGTACCCGCGGTACGACGTGGGCGGTGCGGTCCTCGTCGAAGCGGATTTCCCCGGGGAAGCTGACCACGCTGCCGAGCTCGCGCGGCGCCGCGGTCGCCAACTCGATGCCGGCGCTGGCGATCTGCTGCGCGCTCAGGTGCAGGCTGCCTTCCTCGGCATGCTCGCCTTCTTCGTCGGCATGGCCTTGTTGTCCATGGTCCTGCTCGTCATGGCCGTCCTCGCCATGTTCATCCTGGGCGGCGCGGGTGGCGGCCTTGCCGTGGCCGTGACCATCGTCGGCGGCATGTCCGGCGTCGCTGCCATTCCAGGCGGCCGCGGCAAAGCCGATGGCCGCCAGCGCGGCTACCGCGAGGGCGATCTTGCGTGTGTTGTCCATTGTTGCTCCAGAGCGACGGGCTGTCGGATTCAAGGGGTGGCGGTAAGGGCGTCGAGGTCGCCGAAGATCCGCTCCACGCGGCCCCGGGCCTCGCTGGCCATGGCCAGTGAGGCGAGGTATTGCTCGCGGGCGACGATCAGGGTGCGCTGGGCGTCCAGCACTTCGATGAAGCCGAACTTGCCGCGCTCGAAACCGCGGGTGGCGGTGTCCACGGCCTGGCGCGCGGCGGGCAGGAGGGTGCCGTCATAGGCCGCGACTTCCTGCATGGCCGTGTTCCACTGGTTGAGCGCCGTGCGGGTTTCCCCGCGCAGGCGCAGTTCCACGGCGTTGCGCAGGTCGCGGGCCTGGTCGGAGCGGCGCGCGGCGGCGAGCACATTGCCCTGGTTGCGGTCGAACAGCGGCAGGGGCAGGGACAGGCCGACCACATTGACCCGCTCGCGCTCGGCGCGGTCGTACTGGCTGCCGAGGCTGACGGTGAGGTTGGGGATGCGCTGGGCCTTTTCCGAACCCAGGGCGGCGTCGTTCTGTTCGATCTGGGCCACTGCCTGGCGCAGTTCGGCGGTGTCCTGCAGGCGGTTGAGCAACAGCGCTTCGGCAGGCGGCAGGCCCGGCGACAGCGAGGGCGCATCGAGACGCTCCACACCATCGGCGGCGCTGCCGGTGACCTGGGCCAGTTGCCGGTAGGCATTGCTCTTTTCGCTTCGCGCCCGGCTCAGTTGCAGGCGCGCTTCGGCCAGTTGCACCTCGGCCCGGGTGGCCTCCACCGGCGACGACTTGCCCGCGCGCACGCGGCCTTCGACCACCCGCAGGCCACGCTCGGTGAGGTCGAGGGACTGCTGCGCCAGCTCCACCGCGGTCTGCGCGCGCAGGGCGCCATGGAAGGCCTGGACGACCTCGGCGCGCAGTGTGTTGACCTGCTGTTCCAGGGTCATCTGCGCCAGGCTTTGCCCGACCCGCGCCACCTCGATCCGCGCGCCGCGCTTGCCGCCCAGCTCCAGCGGCTGGCTGAGGGTCACGGTGGTGGTGCTGGTGTCGCGCCGGGTGTCCTCGACCTCCCAGGACAGCTCCGGGTTGGGGATCAGTCCGGCCTGGCGTCGCGCGCCTTCGGCGATGCCGATTTCCTGGCGGGCGGCGGCCATGTCCGGGTTGTGGGCCATGGCGTTGGCGATGGCCTGGGGCAGGCTGAGGCTGTCGGCCAGGGCGAACGGCGCTGCCAGCACCGCGCAGAACGCGGCGATCGTTCGGGAAAGGGCGGGGGATCGGGGCACTTGCGGGTCCTCGTGGGCGCATAGCCTGACGAGAACGCCGAACGTACCGCCAGGCCCTGATGAAAAGAGTCGTGGCACTCTAATGAGCGGCAGCTATCAGCGCGGTGGCGGCAACATTACAATTCTGTAATCAAGATGACGTTTCGGATGACGAATTTGTAATTGTCCAATCACCTTCCTGTTATTCGTGCTCTGCAACTATCGCGGCGGCGCTTTTATCCGGCGCCGCGCAGGCATAAGCAACTTCCAACAGCGCCTGTCGGGTATCTCAATAATAAAAACTGCCGCACCTCGAAGGAGCATTGCATGAGTTACAGGTTTCCACGTTATCTGGTGGCGTTCTGCGCGTTGTCCGCAAGTTACGCCGCCAATGCCGAAGAACAGGCCGAAGGTTTTATCGAGGGCAGCAAACTGACCGTGCTGAACCGCAACCTGTATTTCAACCGCGACCATCGCGACGGTCCCGCACCGGCCTACGGCAAGGCCGGTGACAACGGTTATTCCGAGGCCTGGGCCCACGGCATCATCGGCAAGTTCTCCTCGGGCTTCACCCAGGGCACGGTCGGTTTCGGCGTCGATGCCTTCGCCATGCTCGGCCTGAAGCTCGACACCGGTGGCGGTCGCAATGGCGGTCGCAGTTCCTTCGACGTGCTGCCGGTGAACCGCGATGGCGAAGCCCGCGACGAATACAGCAAGTTCGGCGGCGCGGCGAAAGTGCGTTTCCTCGACACCGTGGTACGGGTCGGCGACGTGTTCCCGGCCACGCCGGTGGTGGCGGCGGGGGACTCGCGCCTGCTGCCTGAGAGTTTTCGTGGGGTGACCGCGGAAAACACCAGTTTCGAGGGCCTCACCCTGCAGGCCGGGCGCCTGCATTCGATGAGCCAGCCGGTGTCGAGTAACCAGCGCGATGGCTTCGCGACCTTCTATGCCGGCGCGGTGGATTCGCCCTGGGTCGCCTACGGCGGCGGCGACTACGCGGTCACCGAGCACCTCAGCGTCAGTCTCTACGGCAGCCGCCTGAAGGACGCCTGGAACCAGTACTACGCCGGCGCCAGCTTCACTTACCCGCTGGCCGACGACCTCGACCTGGTCACCGGCTTCAACGCCTACCGCGCCGTGGACGAAGGCAGGCAACTGCTCGGCGAGTTCGACAACACCATCTGGAGCGGCAAGCTCGGCCTGCGCTTCGGCGCCCATACCCTGGCCCTGACCCACCAGCGCAACAACGGCGACGACGATTTCGACTACCTGCGCCAGTCCGATTCGATCTTCCTCGACAACTCGATCCAGTACAGCGACTTCAACTCGCCGAAGGAACGTTCGTGGATGCTGCGTTACGACCTGAACATGGCCAGCTACGGGATTCCCGGCCTGTCGTTCATGACCCGCTACGGCAGGGGCAGCGACGCCGACTACTCCAACGCCAACGCCGTGTACATGCGCCGCGACGCCAATGGCGATCCGCTCACCGGGCAGAAACGCTGGGAGCGCAATATCGAGGTCAAGTATGTGGTGCAGAGCGGCGCTGCCAAGGATCTGTCGCTGCGCGTCCGCCAGGCCAATACCCGTGCCACGGCTTTCGAATCGGACCTGGACGAGGTTCGCCTGATCGTCGAATACCCGCTGTCGGTACTCTGATCGGTACTTCGGCTGGCCCCAATTCACCTTTGGCTGCACAACTCCTTTGGTTGAAGGTGGATCACTTTGCGCCCGTTGACGGGCGCTTTTTTTTGGGTGCTTCACGGAGTCCCGGGAGCTTGGGTTGAGTGGCGGTGTCTGGAGGGGCAGGGGTATCTACATATCTTTGAAGGCTTTGCGGGGGATCGCATCAAGGCCGCCAGGTGCCTGTCTTGAGTGTTTTAGCGCCTGTGAGATCGAGCGCCGCCCGCGCGGCGCATCGCGGATGAATCCGCTCCAACATTTGTTGCAACGTACCTATGCCTGACAGGCCATGGTTGTCCGCCTTGTCGGCACGACGCGGTACCGAGCCGAGCCCAACAGCCTTCCCGCGATGCATCGCCGCAAGACAAAGGCTGGCAACTCAACTCTCACAGGCCATGGCACGTTGCAACCGATGTGGGAGCGGATTCATCCGCGATGCGCCGCGCGGGCGGCGCTCGATCTTCAGAGCGCTGCAACACTCAAGACAGGCACCTGGCGGCCTCAATGCGATTTCCCTCCAGCCGCCGGAAGATGTGTCCGGTCTCTACACGCGCTCTCAATCCTTCGCCAATCGCCTGAACACCAACCCCGCCGCCAGGCACATCGAACTCACCAGCAACAACGTCAGCTGGATATCCCCGGCCTCCGGCTGTGCATGTCCGCGCAGGCCCTGGATCAGCCCGAGGATCATCGCCGCCAGGCACACCGCCAGGCTCAGGCTGAGCTGCACGCTGGTGGCCGACAGGGTCGCCGCGCTGGCCGAGCGTTCGGGCGGGATGTCGGCGTAGGTCAGCGCGCCCACGGCGGTCATCTGCAGCGAACGCGACAGCCCGCCGATGAACAGCAGGAACATCACCACCACGGGGGCGGTATCGGCGCTGAACAGCGCGCACACGGCGATGGAGACTGCGCCCAGCAGGCTGTTCCAGATCAGCAGGGTACGGCAGCCGAAACGCCGCGCCAGGGGCACGGAAATGAACTTGATCAACAGCGCTCCGGCGCCGCCGGCGAAGGTCAGCAGGCCGGCCTGCAGCGCGCTCATGCCGTAGCCGAGCTGGAACAGCAGCACCAGCAGGAACGGCAGCGCGGCACTGCCCAGGCGGAACAGCGTGCCGCCGCACAGGACCACGGCGAACCCGCGAATGCGCAGCAGCGACAGGTCCAGCAGCGGCGCGCTGCTGCGCCGCGCGTGGTGCAGATAGCCCAGGGCGAAGAGCACCCCGGTCGCCAGCAACAGGCATGACCACTGCCAGCGCAGCGAGCCATGGCCGAGGCTTTCGAAGGCCAGCACCAGGCAGGCCAGCGCCGGGCTGCCGAGGAGAAAACCGCGCAGGTCCAGGGGCCGCCCGCGCTGCCCGGGATAGTCCGGCACATGGCGCAGCACCAGGGCGATGCCGAGCAGGCCGATGGGCAGGTTGAGCAGGAAGATCCAGTGCCACGACAGCCAGGTCACCAGCAGGCCGCCCAGTGGCGGGCCGAACACCGGGCCGAGCAGGGCAGGCATGGTCAGGTAGGCCATGGCCCGGAGCAGATCGCCCTTGCCCGACCAGCGCAGCAGGATCACCTGGCCCACCGGGACCATCAGCGCCCCGGCCATGCCCTGGCAGAAGCGCGCCAGCACCAGTTGCCAGAGGCTGGCGGACAGCGCGCAGGCCAGCGAGCTGACCATGAACAGGGCGATCGCCGCGACGAACACCCGCCGCGGCCCCAGACGCTCGGCGAGCCAGCCGCTGAGCGGGATGAACATCGCCACGGCCAGCAGGTACAGGGTCACCACCAGGTTCATGCGCACGCCGGGCTCGGCGAAGTCCACCGCCAGTTGCGGCAGGGCGGTGAGCACGGCGGTGGAGTCGAGCAGCTCCATGAACAGCGCGCAGCCGATGATCATCGGCACCTTGCGTTGAAAGGGGCTGGCGAGCGGTGTCGGTTCGGGGTGGGCGAGGGTATTCAGTGGGGCCGCCTCAGCGCAGAGCCAGGCGCTGGGCATTGAGCGTCGCGGCGATACGTTCGCGGCCGTGCAGGGTGCTTTCGTCCTTCAGGCGGTTGATCACCAGCTGGCGCCACGGTGGCGTGTCCAGACCCTGGGCCTGGCTGAATTCGGCGGCCAGCGCTTCGTATTGGCGGATCAGTTGCGGCTCCTGTTGCGCATCGACCTGATAGGTGTCGCGGTGCACCGTCACGGCCTGGGGCAGGCGCGGCTTGATCGCGGTCTGCGTGGCGGCATAGCCGACGCACAGGCCGAACACCGGATACACCAGTGGTGGCAGCTGCAGCTCGTCGATCACCGCCTGCAGGTCATTGCGCAGGGCGCCGATGTACACGGTGCCCAGGCCCAGGGCTTCGGCGGCGACCACGGCGTTCTGCGCCGCCAGCGCGGCATCGATGCTGCCCACCAGCAGGCTGTCGAAATAGGCCGGGGCCTGGAGCTGGATGTCCTGGGCGTCGGCGATGCGCTGGGCGCGGGAGAAGTCCGCCAGCCACACCAGGAACAGCGGCGCCTGGACGATATGCGCCTGGTTGTTGGCCAGGGCCGCCAGGCGTGCGCGGCGCTGCGGGTCGCGCACCTCGATCACGCTCCAGGCCTGCAGGTTGGACGAGGTGGCCGCCGATTGCGCGGCGGCGACCAGGGTTTCCAGGGTGCCGGCGGGCAGCGGGCGGTCGGCGTAGCTGCGCAGGCTGCGGTGGTTGAGCAGGTGTTCGATGATCGGGTTGTCCAGGGCGGGGGTGGCGTGTTCGGCGCCGTAGCGGTGGTTGAGCAAGGTGGCGGTCGCGGACATGGCAAGGCTTCGTCGACAGGAAAGGTGGCGAGCAAGGTAAGGCGGCGGGGTGGGATTTGTGAAATATCGCTTGGTGCTTTTCTAATAACTGATCGCATAAATTCAATGGATTTGTATGCGAGTTTTGCATTTACGGCGGGCCATGGAACTGCATAGCTTTCGCCTATCCCCCGAGCATATTTTTACTGGTTTCCGCCTTTCGCCGGCTGGCGCACAATGCTGATCAGCAAGCCTACCAATCGGTAGGTCGCCATCCCGCCAGGTACGGAGATCCTCGATGACGGTCATGAACAACAACAACGGCAAGACCACCCAGGCCTACCAGAAGCTCGACGCGGCGCACCATATCCATGCTTTCCTCGACCAGAAGGTGCTGAACGAGAAGGGCGCGCTGGTCATCGAGAAAGGCCAGGGCCTGAACCTGTGGGACACCGAGGGCAAGCGCTACCTGGACGGCATGTCCGGCCTGTGGTGCACCGCGCTGGGCTACGGCCGCGCCGATCTGGCCGCGGCTGCGACCCGTCAGTTGGAGGAACTGCCGTACTACAACCTGTTCTTCCAGACCACCCATCCCCGGGTGATCGAGCTGTCCGAACTGCTCTTCAGCCTGTTGCCCGCGCACTACAGCCATGCCATCTACACCAACTCCGGCTCCGAGGCCAACGAGCTGCTGATCCGCACCGTGCGCCGCTACTGGCAGGTCGTCGGAAAGCCGCAGAAGCGCATCATGATCGGGCGCTGGAACGGCTACCACGGCTCGACCCTGGGCAGCACCGCGCTGGGCGGCATGGGCTTCATGCACGAGATGGGCGGCATGCTGCCGGACTTCGCCCATATCGGCGAGCCGTACTACTACGTGCACGGTGGTGCGCTGAGCGAGGAGGCCTTCGGCCTGCAGGCGGCCCGCGAGCTGGAGACCAGGATCCTCGAACTGGGCGCCGAGAACGTCGCCGCCTTCGTTGCCGAGCCGTTCCAGGGCGCCGGCGGCATGATCTTCCCGCCGCCCGGGTACTGGGCCGAGATCCAGCGCATCTGCCGCAAGTACGACGTGCTGCTGTGCGCCGATGAAGTGATCGGCGGCTTCGGCCGCACCGGCGAGTGGTTCGCCCACCAGTACTTCGGTTTCGAGCCGGACACCCTGAGCATCGCCAAGGGCCTGACCTCCGGTTACGTGCCGATGGGTGGGCTGGTGTTGTCCCGGCGCATCGCCGAGACCCTGGTGGAAGAGGGCGGGGTATTCGCCCACGGCCTGACCTACGGCGGCCACCCGGTGGCGGCGGCGGTGGCCATCGCCAACCTCAAGGCGCTGCGTGACGAGCGCATCGTCGAACGGGTGAAGGAGGACACCGGGCCGTACCTGCAGCAACTGCTGCGCGAGACCTTCGCCGATCACCCGCTGGTGGGCGAAGTGCAGGGCGCCGGGCTGGTGGCGGCGTTGCAGTTCGCCGAGGACAAGGCCACGCGCAAACGCTTCGCCAATGAAAACGACATCGCCTGGCGCTGCCGCACCCTGGGCTTCGAGGAGGGTGTGATCATCCGCTCGACCCTGGGCCGGATGATCATGGCGCCGGCGCTGGTGGCGACCCGGGGCGACCTGGACGAGCTGGTGGAGAAGACCCGGCGGGCGGTGGACCGCACGGCGCGGGAGATCGGGATTCTCTGAGCCCTTGAGGGCCTCATCGCGGGCAACGCCCGCTCCCACACGTTTCGCGTACACCGCAGGACCCTGTGGGAGCGGGCGTTGCCCGCGATGAGGTCGGTGCTGCAGTCGAGATCCTGACTGACACTACAAAGCTTTTTCATACCTTCACAGAACATATTTCATATTTTTCCTGTTCTACGAAACACCGCAGAATCGAAGCCATACGAACAATCAACGACGCCCCCGAGCGATCGATACCCGACCGGTGCCGGACCCGCGACCCTCCATCGCGCGGACCAATAACAACAATCCGCACCCGTCTTTAGCTGCCCTTTCAAGCCTGTCCGTTCCAACTGTGCCGGGGTTTCATACCCGTGCCCGCTCGCGCGTGCGCGTTGCCCCGGCATTTACCTTGAGAAGTAGGGAGGAAGTGTCGATGTCTCTGAAAATGCATGCGTGCGCACTGGCAGTGGTATCCGCGTTGCTGGCGGGCAATACGATGGCGGCGGCGGACAAGCTCACCGTCATCTCCTTTGGCGGCGCGACCAAGGCCGCCCAGGACCAGGCCTATTTCAAACCCTTCGAGCAGAGCGGCGCCGGCAAGGTGGTGGCCGGGGACTACAACGGTGAACTGTCCAAGGTCAAGGCCATGGTCAGTGTCGGGCAGATCTCCTGGGATATCGTCGAGGTGGAAAGCCCCGAGCTGCTGCGCGGCTGCGAGGAGGGCCTGTTCGAGCGGCTCGACCCGGCGCTGCTGGGCAATGCCGAGCACTACATCGCCAACACCGTCAGCGAGTGTGGCGTGGCCAGCTATGTCTGGTCCATGGTCATGGCCTACAACCCGGCGAAGGTCGGCACGCCGCCGGCGTCCTGGGCGGACTTCTGGGACACCACCAAGTACCCCGGCAAGCGCGGCCTGCGCAAAGGCGCGAAATACACCCTGGAAGCCGCGCTGCTTGCCGACGGCGTGAGCAAGGCCGAGCTGTACCAGGTGCTCGCCACCCCTGCCGGGGTCAGCCGCGCCTTCGCCAAGCTCGACCAGATCAAGTCCTCGATCCAGTGGTGGGAAGCCGGGGCCCAGCCGCCGCAATGGCTGGCGGCCAACGACGTGGTGATGTCCGCGGCCTATAACGGACGCATCGCCGTGGCGCAGAAAGAGGGCACCAACCTCGGCATCGTCTGGAACGGCGGCCTCTACGACCCGGACCACTGGGCCATCGTCAAGGGCTCGCCGAACAAGGCCCTGGCCGAGCGCTTCATCGTCTTCGCCAGCCAGGCGGACACCCAGAAGACCTTCTCCTCGAACATCCCCTACGGCCCGGTCAACAAGCAGACCCTCGGCGCGCTGCCGATGGACATCCAGGCGCAGTTGCCCACCGCCCCGGCCAACCTGGAGCAGGGCCTGCTGGTGGACTCCAGCTTCTGGGTCGATCACGGCGAAGAGCTGGAAGAGCGCTTCAACGCCTGGGCCGCGCGCTGACCGCCGACTCACCCGCCCGGCGCCGTGCGCGCGGCGTCGGGCGATACCGCTGCACACAACAACGATAAGAAGGATGCTGCAATGAACGCTTCAGTGATGGCGGCGACGCCGCAGCCTGCCGGCGGCTTGCGCCGGGTTCTGGGCCTGGGGGCCCTGTTGTCGGTGGCCATCGGCCTGGTGGTATCCCAGGGCGTGATGGTCATGATGCTGCAAGGCGCGGGCATGGCCGGGCTGGGCTTCATCATTCCGCTGGGCATCGCCTATGTGCTGGCGCTGACCTACGCCATGTCGTTCTCCGAGCTGGCGCTGATGGTGCCCCGCGCCGGCAGCCTGAGCAGCTACACGGAAGTCGCCATCGGCCATTTTCCGGCGATCCTCGCGACCTTTTCCGGCTACATGGTGGTGGCCATGTTCGCCCTGTCCGCCGAGCTGCTGTTGCTCGACCTGATCATCGGCAAGGTCTACCCCGGCGTGCTGCCGCCGATGGTGGTGGCCGGCGGCATGCTGGCGCTGTTCACCGGTCTCAACCTGCTCGGCATCGACGTCTTCGCCAAGCTGCAGACCGTGCTCGCGGTGGTGATGGTCGCCATGCTCCTGGCCCTCGGGGTCGGTGCGCTGGGGCATGCCGAGGGCAGCCTGCAGACCTCCATGGACCAGGGCTGGAACCCGCTGGGCGCTGGTGCCCTGACCCTCGCCGCGATGGCGATCTGGGGCTTTGTCGGTGCCGAGTTCGTCTGTCCGCTGGTGGAGGAAACCCAGCGGCCGGAACGCAATATCCCGCGCTCGATGATGCTGGGCCTGAGCATCATCTTCGGCGTCATCGTCCTCTATTGCCTGGGCGCCTTGCTCCTGATCCCGCGGGAGCAGTTGGCGAGCGACCCGCTGCCGCACTTCCTCTATGCCACCGCCCTGTTCGGTGAAGGCGGCAAGGCCTTGCTGGTGGCCGCGGCGGTGACCGCCACCGCGAGCACCGTCAACTCGTCCCTGGCTGCGCTGCCGCGGATGCTCTACGGCATGGCCGAGAACGGCCAGGCGTTCCCGCAGTTCAAGCGCCTCAGCGCGCGGACCCGCACGCCGTGGGTGGCGGTGCTGTTCATTGCCGCGATCACCGGCCTGCCGATCCTTGTCCTCGGACAGAACCCGGAGGCGGTGAGCCTGCTGCTGCTGGCCGCGGCGCTGGCCTGGCTGCTGGCCTATATCGTCGTGCATATCGACGTGATCGCCCTGCGCCGGCGCTATCCCCATGCGAAGCGGCCGTTCCGCACGCCGTTCTACCCGCTGCCGCAGATCATCGGCATCGCCGGCATGCTGTTCGCCATCTGGCACGCCTCGCCGGCACCGGAGATGACCGCGAAGATCTTCGGGACCGCCGGGGTGGTGCTCGGGGTGATCTCGCTGATCGCGGTGCTGTGGGTGAGGCTGGTGATGAAGAAGCCGTTGTTCAGGCCGGAGCCGTTGGTGGTGGGGGAGGTGGCTGTTTCCGAGGTGGGCTGAAGGGCCAATCCCCGGCAACGCCCACAGGTGGGTCGTTGCCGGGGAACCGCATCGAGGCTGCCAGGTGCCTGTCTTGAGGCTTGCAGCGCTCTGAAGATCGAGCGCCGCCCGCGCGGCGCTCGATCTCAAGGGCACTGCACCTGTCACGGCGAGCGCCTGGTGGCCTTGATGCGGTTCCCTGGCGAGCCTTTACGCCCGTACAGCCACCACCGGCGCCGCCTTGCGCGCGCGCATCACCCCCAGCAGCGCAATTGCCCCCGCCAACGCCAGCGTCGCCGTGACCTCCATGCGATGCGCCGGCATCACGAACATCACCCCCAGGGCAAACACGATGAAGGCGATCACCGCCAGGGTCAGCCAGGGGAACAGCCACATGCGGAATTCCAGCGCCTTGCCCTCGCGCTGCAAAATGCCGCGCATGCGCAGCTGCGAGCAGGCGATCACCAGGTACACCAGCAGGGCGATCGAGCCCGAGGTGGCCAGGAGAAACTGGAACACGTGGGCCGGGGCGAAGTAGTTGACCACGGTGGCAACCATGCCGATCAGGGTGCTGGCGATCACCGCCGCGCGCGGTACGCCCTTGGCCGAGGTGCGTTGCAGCAGGGCCGGGGCGTCGCCGCGCTTGCCCAGGGAGAAGACCATCCGCGAGGAAATGTAGATCGACGAGTTCAGGCAACTGGCTACCGCCACCAGTACCACGGCATCGACCAGCAGCTTGGCGTAGGGGATCTGCATGATTTCCAGGGCACGCTGGTAGGAGCCCTGCAGCGGCAGCAGCGGATCGTTCCACGGCACGATGGAGATGATCACGAAGATCGACAGCAGGTAGAACACGCTGATACGCCAGATCACCGAACGGGTGGCGCGGGCGATGTTGCCGGCGGGGTTGCTCGATTCCGAGGCGGCGATGGTCACCGCTTCGGTGCCCATGAAGCTGAACATGGTGGTCAGCAGGGCGCCGATGATCGCCGTCCAGCCATTGGGCAGGAAGCCGCCCTGGGTCTGCAGCAGCTGGTTCAGACCGCTGACTTCGCGTCCCGGCAGACCGCCGAGCAGGGCGAAGAAACCGAGGCCGATGAAGGCGACGATGGCGATGATCTTGAGCATGGCGAACCAGAATTCGAACTCGCCGTACTTGCCGACGCTGGCCAGGTTGGTGGCGGTCAGGGCCACGGTCAGGCCGAGGGCGAACAGCCAGGCGTCGACCTGCGGGAACCAGGCGTTGAGCACCACGCCGGCGGCGATGGCTTCGATGGGAATCACCAGGACCCAAAACCACCAGTACAGCCAGCCGATGCTGAACCCGGCCCAGCGCCCGATGGCGCGGTCGGCGTAGGTGGAGAAGGAGCCGGTGTCGGGGCTGGCGACCGCCATTTCGCCGAGCATGCGCATCACCAGCACCACCAGGGCACCGGCCATGACATAGGCGAGGATGGCGGCCGGTCCCGCCGCGGCGATGGCATGCCCGGAGCCGACGAACAGGCCGGCGCCGATGACCCCGGCGATGGACAGCATGGTGACGTGGCGCGGCTTGAAGCCCTGCGCCAGTTCTGCACGATCACGCTTCGTGGAACGAGTATTCATCCTGAAGGCCTTTTGTTATTGGACTTGTTATGCAATGGCACTGCGGACGGCGGTCGGATCCCGCACCGCGTCCGTCCAGGGAAGCTAGGCCGATCGGCGAGGTGTCTGTTGCCTGGGTTTGCCGCGTTCTTGGCTGAAAGCGACATCGGCATATTCCAGGGCGGCAGGAAGGTGCATCGGCTTCACACGGTCCGTGTAGGAGCCGGCTTGCCCGCGAAAGGACCGCGCAGCGGTCCCAGACCTCACCGCTGTCGGGGACCGCTGCGCGGTCCTTTCGCAGGCAAGCCAGCTCCTACGGAAGTCAGCGTTTCGGGCATAGCCAAGCGCCAGCGCCTAGCCCAGCGGCGCCATCCGCTCCAGCTGTTCGCGGCTGGGAAAGCCCAGGGTCCGGTACCGGGGTGGATACCCCTGCACCTGCTCCAGCCAGTCACCGGCATGGGCCTCGACCTGCGCCCACGCCACCAGGCGGGTGTCGCTCGTGCCGTCCTCGCCCAGCGCCACCAGCGCCACCCGGTCGGTCCTGGGCAGCAGGCTGGTGACGCTCTGCGTCCAGCTGCACAGGGAGAAGGTGCAGCCGCCGCTGTCGGCCAGTTCGTAGAGCAGGTAGGTGGCGACGAACAGGTCCTCGGCGCGCTCGGCGTGGAGCCTGTCGAGGAGTTCCTTCTGCGTGTGATATGCGCCTTGCAGCATCCGCTGCTGCAGGGTTGCCAGGCGTGCTCGCAATGGCTCGTCGGCGGGGTCGAAGGGCACGATGCGCTGGTCCTGGAGCGTGAGCATCTGGCCGGAGACGACCCGACCGCCTTCCTGGGCCTGGAAGCACAGCTCGACCATCTGCCGCAGGGCCGGCTCGTCACAATCGCCGGCCACCAGCAGGATGTCGCTGGTGGGAATCATGAACACCGGCTGGCCCTTGATCGGCGCGCGTTGCAGCACGTCCGGCAGCAGCGCGCGGCTGATGTCGTAACCGTCGCCCCAGCGGCCGATGTACAGGCCGGGGATGATCTCCTCGAACGCCTCCGGGGTGTCCGCGCGCAGGTTGTCGCGGGCGATCGCCAGGGCCTCGTCCATGTCCACGCCCCAATGGGTCTCCGGGCCCTTGGTCAGGGTCGCGGTGGACTCGGGATGGTCGATGGCCAGCAGCACCACGCAATCCCTGGCCAGCGGGCGCTGCACCACGTCGTAGGCGGCGTCGCGGCCGTCGCTGCGCAGGTGGTGCAGGCGCACTTCCTCAAGCATGGCCAGGTTGCGGATTACCGGGCGCAGCCGCGCGCGGACCTCGTCGAAACCGCGCGCGGCGTTGTCCCGCGACCTCAGCAGGGTCGCTACGTAGCCCTCGAGCACCGCAGCCTTGCCTGGCCTGTCGGCGTTCTGGTAGTCGCGGAAGGCGTTGTGCAGGTTGAAGTACGCGCCGTCGCCATGGCGGATGCGGAACTCGTCGGCGAGGTAGTCCAGCGGTTCGCGATAGCCCGCGTCGCGTGCGGCCGCGATCAGCTTGCGGGCGAAGCCCCGGGGGGCGAGGGAGCGCTTGAAGACTTTGTCGAGCAGGGCGCCGAGCATGCGGGAGGCTCCTCCATGAGTGCGAATGTTCCGTGCGCCGCGCTGCGACGGCACGAGCCTGTCAAAGACCCTGGATGCGGCGTGAAATTCATTAGCGCCGACCCATATGACCGCTCGGTGACGCCTATTCGCTGGAAATGAGCGATCGGTCACACCCGGCGCTGGCGAGGAATGCCGCGCGGTCACGCGCATCGCGCAGGTGGATCACCGGCACCTGCGCGGCGACGGCCAGGCGCACCTGGTCGATGAAGGGCCGATAGTCGCGGTCGAAGGTCCAGACGTACTTGAGGAATTCGAAGAAGGCCTTGTCGATGCGCTCGCGACAACCCTGCGGCAGGTCGGGGCGTGGCCGGTTCAGCAGGCTGCGCAGGATCACCCGGCGCAGGCAGGTCGGGCGCGGTGTGTCGAGCCAGATCACCAGGTCGGCGCGGGGCAGGCGCAGGTCGAAGGTCTTGCGCGCGTAGTTGCCTTCGCAGACCCAGGTGTCGGACGCCACCGCCTCGCGCACCCGCTGGCGGAACAGGGTGGTGTCCGCTTCGATCCAGTCCGGTTCCCAGAACAGTCGGTCCAGATGCACCACCGGCACGCCCAGGCGCTGGCCAAGCTGGCGCGCCAGGGTCGATTTGCCGCTGCCGGCGTTGCCGAGTATGACGATGCGTTGCATGGGCAGTCCTTTGCGCAAAAAAGCGCGGGAGTTTAATCCAGGTGTCAAGGGTTTGGAACCTTGAACCCTGGCATGTCCCTCGATGGCCGGGGCGCCCGGCTCACGCTGTCCCGACCAGGTGAAAGTACAGGTCCAGCCCGAGCCGCTGTCCGCCGCGCACCCGGCTGACGGCATGCCGGGTGGTGATCGGGTAGTAGCCATTGCCTCCGGCAACGGGGCGGCGGTGGCTGGGGAAGACGGCGATATCGCCACGGCGCAGGGGCACGACCACTGGCCGGGATTGCATGCGCGGGCGCTGTTCGCTGAGCAGCAGTTCGCCGCCGCTGAAGTCCTCGCCGGGAGCGCAGAACAGCGCGGCCATCTGCAGCGGGAAGGCCAGCGCGTCGGCGCCACGGTGGCGCAGCGCCAGGTAGTCCTGCTCGCCCAGGCGAGTGAAGCGGGACGGGTCGAAGGCCTGGCCGGCAGCGCGGCATTGCGCCTGGAACTCGCTGAACTGCCGCGGGTAGCGCCCGGGCTGGTCGAATCGTGTGCGCCAGTGGTTGGCGACTTCGGCCAGGGCCGGATAGAAGGTCGCCTGCAGGGTGCGCAGCAACCCCCAGGAGCCGAAGTGTGCGTCCCGCAGGTAGCCGGGGAGCAGGATGAAACCGTCTTCGTCGAGGCGTTCGAGCAGGTCAGCGGGCATCATGGAAGATCACCCCCAGGGTATGCCGCTGGCCTGCCCGCACGCGGCTGACGCCATGGCGCATCAGCACCTTGCGCGAGCCGTTGCGGCGACCCGGCAGCGGGCGCTCGGCCACGGCGAAGATGAGCGCGTCGCCTTGTTCCAGCGGGACCACTTCGGCGCGATGTTCGCGACTGGAATACTCGGTCAGGCAGAATTCGCCGCCTGCGAAGTCGATGCCCGGGCGGGACAGCAGGATCGCCATCTGCAATGGAAAGTGCAGGTCGCCGTAGAGGTCCTGGTGCAGGCAGTTGTAGTCGCCGGCCTGGTACTGCAGGAGCAGCGGCGTGGGCCGGCACTGGCCGGCGGTGTGGCATTGGGCGAGGAAGGCGGCGAGAGTCGCGGGGAAGCGGGTCGGGTTGCCGAGCCTGGCGTGCCAGTCGTTGGCGAGGCTGGCCAGGGGGGGGTAGAAGGATTGCCGCAGGTCTTCCAGCAGGTCCGGCAGCGGGTAGCGGAAATACTGGTATTCACCGCGGCCGAAGCCGTGGCGGGCCATGACGATGCGCGAGCGGAACAGCGACTCTCGGGCGTACAGGCTGGCGAGGTCGCGACATTGGGCGGCATCCAGCAGCGCGGGGAGGCGGGCGTAGCCAAAGGCGTTCAGGGACTGGTGCAGGGTGGGCCAGTCGGGTGCGGCGGATGTCGGAGGAAACGCAAGCTGCAGGCTGGTTTGCATGGTCAGGGCCCTGGTCCGGTGGTGGGCATCAGCTTAGATATTCTGGCTGGCCGGAAAACTCTGTTCCTTGCCTTCGATGTCGGGACACTCCGATGAGCCTGAGCGCTTTTTCACCCCCGGCGAGTGGCGACACGCCTGTCTGTTGACTAGGCTCCGATCCGTGGGTCTCCTCTTTGCCGACTGACCTTGTTCAGTCCTTTGGCACTTTAGATGCCGTGGCGGGAGGAGGCCCACTCTCGTTTCAGCCTTGCGCGGTTTTCGCCGAAACAGAGCCGTTCGCTGCGGCAGTCTGGCTACCCCATCCGGTCATCAGCAGCACGACCCGCTGGAGCGAGTTCTGCTTCGTCATGTCCGCGCAAAACCCGTAGGAGCCAGTCAATCAAACCGTAATATCGACTGGCCATACTCGGCGACCTTCAATAACGACAACGGCCGCCGAACCATGCTCTTCACGCCGCACCGCCTTGCCCTCTGCGTCGCCCTCGCCAGTGCCTCCTTCGCCCCTAGCCTGATGGCCAAGGACTACTCGATCAGCAGCGCCACCAGCGACACCCTGGAACTGAAGAAGGGTGACAACCTCAACGTCTCCGCCAAGGGCAGCATCGTCTCCGGCAAGGACGACGGTGTGATCCTGCCCAAGCAAACCAGCGGCACGACGATGACCGTGAGCAACGCCGGGGTGATCCGCTCCACCGTGGCCCGCGGCATCGACAGCAAGGACGCGGGCGAGGACGCCAGCGCCTGGGTGATCAGCAACAAGGCCGGCGCACTGATCCAGGGGACCAACGACGGCCTGCGCCTGCAGACCAACCCGAGCGCGGGCGGCACCCTGAAGATCGACAACGCCGGGACCATCGAGTCCAGCGTCGACGGCCAGGCCATCGACCTGGAAACCCTGAACAACCCGAAATTCACCACCACCCTGGTCAACCAGGCCAGCGGGGTGATCCATTCGGTGGGCAACGACGCGATCAAGACCGGCTCCAACGCCACGGTGACCAACTACGGGCGCATCTACACCGACACCGCGCCACAGGACAAGAACGGCCAGGACCAGAAGTTCGACGGCATCAAGATCGGCACCTCCACCGGCGTCACCGTCTACAACTACGGCAGCATCAGCGCCGACCGCCACGGCGTCGACCTGAAGACCGACGCGACCCTCTACAACCATGGCGAGGTCACCGGGCGCAACGGTTCGGGCTTCGGCTCCGACGGCTCCGGCACGGTGTTCAACTACGCCGGCGGGGTGATCACCGGGGCCATCGCCGACGGCAAGATCAACGGCGACGGCGATGGTGTCGATATCGACCTGATCGGCCACATCTACAACGAAGGCACCATCCAGGGCCTGGGCGCCAAGGGCGTCGACAGCGGTGGCCGGCCCAACGGCAGTGAAGGCATCGCCATGGGCGGCGGGAGCATCGTCAACACCGCCAGAGGGGTGATCCGCAGCGTCGGCAACGGCATCCTCGTCGACGATGGCGCCGAAGGCCCGGGCCAGGGCAGCACCAGCATCAGCAACTACGGACGCATCGCCGGCGAAGGCGGTTTCGGCATCAAGCTGATCGGCGATTTCGCCGACAGCGTGATCAACGGCGGCAGCATCAGCGGCGGCAACGGCCTGGCCCTGAGTCTGGGCGCCGGCAACGACAGCCTGACCGTACTGACTGGCGGCGTGTTCCAGGGCCTGGTGGACGCGGGCGAGGGCGTCGACACCCTGACCCTGAATGGCAGCGGCAGCTTCGGCAACAGCGCCAACTTCGAAAAACTGCTGGTCAGCGGCGGCCGCTGGACCCTCAGCAGCACCAACGATTTCAGCCAGGGCGGCAGCGTCCAGGCCGGTGCGACCCTGGTCAACCAGGGCAGCATTCTCGGCGCCATGCGCGTGGAAAGCGGTGGCGTCTACGCCGGCGGCGGCTCGGTGGGTGGCCTGACGGTGAACGGCAGCCTGCTGACCAACACCGGCCTGGGCGTGGCCAGGGTCAATGGCGACCTGACTTTCGGCCGCGGTGCCAGCCTGATGTACGGCGTCAACGCCGACGGCAGCAGCGCGCCGATCCGCGTGACCGGTACCGCGCACCTCAACGGCGCCACCCTCAACGTGCAGCCGTCGGCCGGCGAGTATCCGTGGAAGAGCCAGTACACCGTGCTCAGCGCCGGCGCGGTGGACGGCACTTTTGCCAAGGTGGTCAGCGACTATGCCTTCCTCACCCCGACCCTGAGCTACAGCAGCACCACGGTGGGCCTGACCTACACCCGCAACGACGTGGCCTTCGCGCAGTACACCCAGACCGCCAACGGCGGCGCCGCGGCCGCTGCGCTGGGCAGCCTGGGCAGCGACAGCCGGCTGTACAACGCCCTGCTCAACACCTCCACCGGCAGCGCCGGCGGCGCCATCGAGCAGCTCTCCGGCAACCACAGCGCCAATCTTGCCGGCGCCACCCTGAGCGGCAGCGCCCAGGTCGGCAGCAGCATGCTCGGTGCCATGCAGTCGCTGGGCAGCAATGCCGGCCTGCTGGTCGGGCTGAACGCGGAAGAAACCCCGGTCCTGGCCGCCACCGGCCTGCCGCAGGGCGTGCGCAACCTCAACGACCCGAATGCCCGCGGGCGCCTGTGGCTGCAAGCCCT
The DNA here is from genome assembly GCF_032621685.1 of Pseudomonas sp. zfem002. Taxonomy (NCBI): domain Bacteria; kingdom Pseudomonadati; phylum Pseudomonadota; class Gammaproteobacteria; order Pseudomonadales; family Pseudomonadaceae; genus Pseudomonas; species Pseudomonas sp. zfem002. Next base: position 99,313 of record NZ_JAVYJH010000011.1, read on the forward strand.
GGGCAGCTACGGCAAGGTCGATGGCAGCCACGGTGGCAGCGCCCTGGAACAGCGTACCGGTGGCGCGGTGATGGGCCTGGACTGGGCGGTGGGCAGCGACTGGCGCCTGGGTGTGCTGGGCGGCTACTCGCGGACCCGTCTGGACGCGACCGGCCTGGATGGCCAGGTCAACAGCTGGCACGCCGGTGTGTATGCCGTGCGCCAGAGCGGGCCGCTGGCCCTGCGCCTGGGCGCGGCCTACAGCGGGCACGAGGGCGACAGCAAGCGTGATGTCGGCTTCAACGGCTTCAGCGAGCGCCTCAAGGGCGACTACGACGCCGACAGCCAGCAGGCCTTCGCCGAGCTGGGTTATGCCCTGGGCAGCGGCCGCTTCAGCGCCGAGCCGTTCGCCAACCTCGGCTACCAGCGTTATCACCGCGACGGCTATCGCGAGAAAGGCGGCGACGCCGCGCTGGCGGTGGACAAGGACACCCAGGACAACGTCAGCAGCACCTTCGGCGTGCGCGTGGCCCATCTGGGACAACTGGACAACGGCATGAGCCTGACCCCGCGGGCGAGCCTGGGCTGGCGCCATGTGTACGGCGAGGTCGATAGCCGCACCCGCCAGGCGTTCATCGCCGGTGGCGATGCCTTCAGCGTCGAGGGCAGCGCGCTGGATCGCGACAGCCTGGTGCTGGAAGCCGGACTGGAACTGGGCCTCAGCGCGACCCAGTCGGTGGGCCTCGGCTACAGCGGCGAGCTGGGCAGCAACAGCCGCAACCATGCCGTGATGGGGCAGTGGCAGTTGAAGTTCTGAATCAGCCTGGCGCTTGCGCGTGCCAACGGGCGCGCAAGCGCTGCTTCAGCTTGAATCAGTAGTCGTACAACTGGCAGTAGATGTTCTGGGTATCGTTGTCATGTTCATCGCAACTCAGCGTGAACTGGAATCTGTGGAATATCGCTTCATTGAGTGTCGGCTCATCCCTCAAGATTCCCACGGGGCCGTCCTTCAGCAAGTTGATGTGCTGCTCCATGCCACTCCTCCAGAATCGCAAGGACAGCGGCGTGTTGTGCACATTGAACAGCGACAGGGTCGGTTCTTCCAGCATCTGCGGCATGGCCGTCTGCGGGTTTGCAATCTGCTGCTTCGAACGCTTGAGATCGAAACTGCAGATCATCGAACCGCCGATACGCACTATTCCCCTTGGCGTCCCTGACTTCCAGTCCACTTCCGAGCCCTCCGTAATCAAGCCGATGTCATAGTAGAGGCCAATGACCTTGGAGCGGTTCCTGATGTAGAACTTGTAGGCTGTGCCAGGTGCAGGGCTGGTAGGTTTCAGTTTGAAAGTTGCCACGGATATCCACCTGTGTACGAAGATTGAACACGGAAAAAGTTATATGAGACTCGAACTTTTGCACGGATACCAGGATGGGGACTCGATTCGAATCTGAGCAAATCTGAGCGACTGGCGTGGGTGTGTGATTCCGCTATTCCGCCCCGGAATACCCCCATGAAAACCTTGAATTGTATTTCCCGGCGCAAACCTCATAGCGTGGGCACATCGCACAAGGAGATCGCGTCATGAGCCAACCGCAGTTCCACCTGTATGTCGATGCCCGTCATGCCAGCCCCTATGCCATGTCGGTGTACGTCACCCTTCGGGAGAAGGGCCTCGACTTCGACACCGTCCTGGTCGACCTCGACGACGGCGCCAACCAGGCCGACGACTACGCCCGCCTGTCCCTGACCCAGCGGGTGCCGACCCTGCTGCACAACGGCTTCGCGCTCTCCGAATCCTCGGCCATCACCGAATACCTGGAGGATCTGCATCCCGGCAACCCGGTGTACCCGAGCGATCCGCAGGAGCGCGCGCGGGTGCGCCAGGTGCAGGCCTGGCTGCGCAGCGACCTGGTGCCGATCCGCGAGGAGCGCAGCACCGTGGTGGTGTTCTACGGGGTCAAGCTGGGCCCGCTGTCCGCCGCGGGCCAGGCCGCCGCGCGCAAGCTGATCGGCGCCGCCGAGGCGCTGTTGCCGGAAGGCAGCGACTACCTGGCCGGGCAGTGGTCGATCGCCGATGTCGAGCTGGCGGTGATGCTCAATCGCCTGGCGCTCAATGGCGATCCGCTGCCGGAGCGCCTGCGGGCCTATGCCGCGCGCCAGTGGCAGCGGCCTTCGGTGCAGGAGTGGGTGAACAAGCAGCGCCCGCCGTTGTAGGGGCGGCAGGCGTCAGCAGCGAATCAGCTGGCGTACCCGCTCGGCCGGCCACTTCCGACATTGACCGAGCGCGGTGCGGGGGATAGCGATCCTTGCTAGATTTCCCGCTCCGTCTTCGTGCCGCCAAGGAAGTGCAATGCAACCGCCGTCGTCGAACCCGTCCGCCCCCTTGTCCCGCCGCGACTGGCGTCGCTGGCTGCCGGGCCTGCAGCTGCTGCGCGGCTACTCGCCGGCCTGGCTGTCGCGGGACCTGCTCGCCGGCCTGGTCCTCACCGCCATGCTGGTCCCGGTCGGCATCGCCTACGCCGAAGCCTCGGGGGTGCCGGGCATCTACGGCCTGTACGCGACCATCGTGCCGTTGCTGGCCTATGCGCTGTTCGGCCCCAGCCGCATCCTGGTGCTCGGGCCCGACTCGGCGCTGGTGGCGATCATCCTCGCCGTGGTCCTGCCGCTGTCCGGCGGCGATGCGCAGCGCGCCATCCTCCTGGCCAGCGCCATGGCCCTGGTCTCGGGGCTGGTCTGCCTGGGCGCGGGGATACTGCGCCTGGGCTTCATCACCGAGCTGCTGTCCAAGCCGATCCGCTACGGCTACATGAACGGCATCGCCCTGACCGTGCTGATCAGCCAGACGCCCAGGCTGTTCGGCATTTCCCTGGAAAGCGACGGTCCGCTGCAGGACACCTGGCATCTGTTCGCCGCGCTGCTCGACGGCCAGGCCAACCCCCATGCCTTCGCCATCGGCGCCGGCAGCCTGGTGATCATCCTGCTGCTCAAGCGCTTCGAGCGGGTGCCGGGGATTCTCATCGCGGTGGTCGTCGCGACCCTGGCCGTGTGGTGGTTCGACCTGGAGGCCGAGCACGGCGTGCGGGTGGTGGGTTCGCTGCCCCAGGGCCTGCCGGACTTCGTCCTGCCGCTGATCGATGCCGCCGACCTGCAGGCCGTGCTGATCGGCGGTTTCGCCGTGGCCCTGGTGTCGTTCGCCGACACCAGCGTGCTGTCGCGGACCTACGCCGCGAGGACCCGCACCCGCGTGGATGCCAACCAGGAAATGATCGGCCTGGGCATGGCCAACCTGGCCACCGGGCTGTTCCAGGGCATTCCGGTCAGCAGCAGTTCGTCGCGCACGCCGGTGGCCGAGGCCGCCGGTGCCCATACCCAGCTGGCCGGGGTGTTCGGGGCCATCGGCGTTGCCCTGTTGCTGCTGTTCGCCCCTGACCTGCTCAGGCATCTGCCGAGCAGCGCCCTCGCCGCGGTGGTGATCGCGGCGGCCGTGGGGCTGTTCGAGTTCAAGGACCTGCGGCGCATCTACCGCATCCAGCAATGGGAGTTCTGGCTGTCGATCACCTGCTTCGTCGGCGTGGTGGTGCTGGGCGCGGTGCCGGGGATCGGCCTGGCGGTGGTGATCGCGGTGATCGAGTTCCTCTGGGACGGCTGGCGTCCGCACTACGCGGTGCTGGGGCGGGTCGACGGCATCCGTGGCTATCACGATATCGGCCGCTATCCCCAGGCGCGCCTGGTGCCCGGCCTGGTGTTGTTCCGCTGGGACGCGCCGCTGTTCTTCGCCAATGCCGAGCTGTTTCAGAACTGCGTGCTGCAGGCGGTGCGCGAGGCGCCGGGGCCGGTGCGGCGCATCGTCATCGCCGCGGAGCCGGTGACCAGCGTGGACGTGACCTCGGCGGACATGCTCATCGAACTGGAGCAGTTGCTGCGTGCGGACGGTATCGAACTGCGCTTCGCCGAGGTGAAGGACCCGGTGAAGGACAAGCTGCAGCGCCTGGAAGTGCTGGCGCGCATCGGTCGTGACGTGTTCCAGCCGACGGTGGGGGCGGCGGTGGATGTCTACCTGGAGGAACACCGGGTGGACTGGACGCCCTGATTCAATGCCGCGGCGGCCAGCTTCGCCACGTCGCGCAGGTGTGTGGGGTCGCCGCCGTCCTCGTCCATCCAGCAGGCCGAGAGCCCGGCCCAGGCGAGGATCCACTGCAGCAGGCGGCGGCGCTCGATGCCGCTGGCGTTGCTGACCGTGTCGAGGCGTTGCGCGAAGTGGCGCAGGGCGCTGCGGCCGTCGGGGTTGCAGAAGAGATTGGCGTAGTCGAAACCGCGTTCGCCGTACAGGCCCTTGGGGTCGATGGCGAGCCAGCCGGACGGGCCGAAGTCGAGGACATTGCCGTGGTGGATGTCGCCGTGCAGCACCGTGACGTCACGGGGTGTGGCGAGCAGTTCGCGGGCGGTGGCGGCGCAGGTTTGCAGCAGGGGGTCATGGGTGCCGTCGAGCAGGGCGTCGAACCAGCGGGTCAGTGGTACCAGAGGGGGCGGCGGTCCTGGTCGCGGGGTGTGCAGACGGGCTACCACGCTGCACAGAATGCGGGTGGCCTGGTCGTCATCAGCGTCCCTGACCATCTTCGTCAGGGACGCCGGCCCGGTGGCGCGCTGCAGCAGCAATGCGCGCTCGTCGTGGGCCAGCACGGGTGCCGCGCCGTCGCCGTTCCACCAGATCATCAACTGGGCGCCGGCCTGTTCCTCGGCTTCGTGGGCCAGCTTGAGCATGGCCGGCCGGCCATGCTGGCGCACAGGGAGGAGGTCGGCGCCGCGGGTGGTGATGGGGTGGCCGTCGGGGGTGAGGTGCCAGTGCTGAAGATAATTGTCAAACATCATGGGGTTCTCTGGATTGGAATGAGTCTCTGCTGGGAGATTTCTTCCAGACTGTAATCAACGGCTCTTCTTGAAACATCTCCGTCTCTGCGGGTGGCGATGGTTTCTTGAGTTTATATCGAAATCGATATATTTTCGTGAGGCTGCTTTTGCAACCCCATGCCCACTCGGTCATGAGGCCAACGGCGAGCGGTCGCATCACACTTGAAAGCGCAATGGAGGCATGGGCTTCACGATTCGTGTCAGTCAGGACCAGGGGGCATGGGGAATACAAGGCGAGCAGAAGCCGATTGAATGGGTAGGCAGCAGCAAGGAGGATTTACGGGCGTTTCCTCCCGTGGCGCGACAGCGTGCAGGATACCAGCTGGAATTGATTCAGGACGGTGAGGATCCCTTCGACTGGAAACCCATGGAAAGTGTGGGTGCCGGGGTACGGGAAATCCGCATCAAATGCAGGGATGGGGCTTTTCGCGTGTTTTATGTCGTCAATCGACCGGAGGCACTTTATGTCCTGCATGCGTTTCGAAAGACCACTGAAAAGACGGCAAAGTGTGATATTGACGTGGCGAAAGCCCGTTTCAAATCGCTGGGCTGACGACCTCTGTGATCAGCCCGATCCGAACGCCAAATGAATTTGAACCGATGCAGAAGAGAGGAACCCTGAATGGCAAACGAACGCTCTACCTCGGTGTGGGATGCGTTGGTTGAGTCGCCAGAAGAAGCCGAAAACCTTCGGTTGCGCTCCAAACTCATGCGGGTTTTGACCAGGACGGTGAAGTCCTGGGAGCTCCCGCAAAAAGATGCAGCCCGGCGGCTGCATGTGACGCAGCCGCGGCTGAGTGAGCTGTTGAACGGCAAGATCGACAAATTTTCTCTGGATGCTCTGGTGAATCTGCTGGCCAGCGCAGGCCTGGAGGTGGACTTCACGGTGAAGCAGAAAGCGGCTTGACCGAGACAGGAACACAGGTCGAGGGCTGGCCATCTGGCCAGCCCTTGTCATTTCCGAAGGGACTCCAGCGGTGCACTTGAAGCGGCTTCCTCCTGGCCGTTGTAACGTCCCATTGCCAAATCCCCGCCAAAAAGGTCAAATTGCAACTAATTCTCATTAGTGACCTGTTCCCATGTCCGCCGACGACCTCGCCCTGCGTGCCGCCACCCACGACCTCTACGCGACCCACAGCAGCTGGCTGCGTGGCTGGTTGCGCAAGCGCCTGGACTGCGGCAGCGATGCCGCCGACCTGGTCCAGGACACCTTCGTGCGGGTGATCCGGGCGCGCCAGGCCCTGGACATCCGTCAGCCGCGGCAGTACCTGAGCACCGTGGCCAAGGGCCTGGTGATCGACCTGTTCCGCCGCCGCGCCCTGGAGCAGAGCTACCTGGAGGCCCTGGCCGGGCTGCCCGAGGAGGTCTACCCGTCGCAGGAAACCCAGGCCATCGTCCTCGAGACCCTGATGGAGATCGACCGCATGCTCGACAGCCTCGGTGACACGGTGCGCCAGACCTTCATCCTGTCGCAGTTCGAGGGCCTGAGTTATCCGAAGATCGCCGCGCGCCTGGGGATTTCCCTGCGCACGGTGAACAACCACATGGCCAAGGCCATGGAACATTGCTGCCTGATGCGGATGGGCCTGCTGTGACGCCGCCGCCGCTGGCACCCGCGGAGCGCGAGGCCCTGCGCAGCGCGGCGCAGTGGTATGCGCGGCTGTCTTCCGGGCTGGATTGCGACGCCGAGCGCCAGCGCTGGCAGCACTGGCACAACGCCGATCCGTTGCACCGCCGGGCCTGGGAGCAGGTGGAGGCGGTACGGCACATGGTCGAGGGCGTGCCGGGCAACATCGCGGCGTCGGCCTTGCACGGTTCCCGGGAGTCCCGGCGCCGGGTGTTGCGGCAGTTGCTGGTGCTGGCCGGGGTCGGCGTGGTCGGTGGCAGCGGCTGGCACAGCGAGTGGGGCAGGGAACTGCTGGCCAGTCATCACACCGGCGTCGGCGAACGGCGCCCGCTGTTGCTGGCCGATGGCAGCCAGTTGCTGCTCGACAGCCGCTCGGCGCTGGACGTGCGCTTCGACCCCGACCTGCGCCTGCTGCGCCTGATCAGCGGCCGGGTGCTGGTGCAGACCGCCGCCGACACCCTGGGGCGTCCGTTCCTCGTCGAAACGCCCCAGGGTCAGGTACGCGCCCTCGGCACGCGCTTCAGCGTGCAGACCGAAGCGCAGTTCTGCGAGGTGGCGGTGCTGGAAAAGGCCGTGGAGGTACGTCCCGCCGACAGTACGCAGGTGCTGCGCCTGGAGGCGGGCCAGCAGGTGCGTTTCGACCGTGTCCGGCTGGGCGATCCCTGGCGCAGCGATGCCTCGGTGGCGTCCTGGCGCAACGGCAGCCTGATCGCCATCCAGCGTCCGCTGGGCGATCTGCTCGACGAGTTGTCGCGCTACCGACGCGGCTGGCTGCGCTGCGACCCGTCCATCGCCGGGTTGCAGATCTCCGGCGCCTTCCCCCTGGACGACACCGATCGCGCCCTGGCGGCGCTGGAAAGCGGTTTCGGCCTGCGCATCGTGCGTCGCACCGACTACTGGGTCAGCGTGCTGCCGGCCCAGGCGTAGGCGATTGCGAAAAAAAATCATTGGCGACTTGCACTGTTTGCCCATCCCGCTCGGCCAATCCTCAGACATGTGCCGTTCGCACACTTAGCTCCTGGGGAGGAACACCATGAAGTACCCGCACGCCCGCCGGCTCCAGCCGCTGGCCATCGCCATTCGCCTGAGCTGCTGCGCCCTGGCCGGCCTCGCGCTGCCGAGCCTGGCCAGCGCCGTCGAAGCCAGCGCCGAGCAGAACTACCAGATTCCCGCCGGCAGCCTGACCGCGGTGCTCAGTGCCTTCGCCTCGGCCTCGGGCAATGCCCTGTCGTTCGACGCGGCGCTGATCCAGGGCCGCCAGTCCGCCGGTCTGCAAGGACGCTACAGCGTCGCCCAGGGCTTTGCCGTGCTGCTCCAGGGCAGTGGCCTGCGCGCGGTGCCGCAGAGCAACGGCAGCTATGCGCTGCGCCCGCTGCCGAGTGAGCAGGGCGCCCTGGAGCTGGATGCCACCAGCGTTTCCGGCCAGCGCCTGGACGCCACCAGCGAAGGCACCCAGGCCTATGCCGCCCGTGCCCTGACCCTGGGCAAAGGCACCCATACGCTGCGCGAAACCCCGCAGTCAGTGACCGTGCTCACGCGCAAGTACATGGACGACCAGAACGTCACCACCATCGACCAGGCCATGGAGAAAACCCCGGGCATCGCCGTGTACGAGTCGCCCATGGGCGGCAAGTATTTCTACTCGCGCGGTTTCATGATGCAGGGGCAGTACCAGTACGACGGCGTGCCGCTGGATGTCGGCGGCGAGTACGTGCAGGCCAACAGTTTCTCCGGCGACATGGCCTTCTATGACCGGGTCGAGGTGCTCAAGGGCACGGCGGGGATGATGAAGGGCACCGGCAGTTCGGCTGGCGGGGTCAACTTCGTGCGCAAGCGTGGCCAGGCGACGCCGACCACCAGCGTGACGCTGTCGGCCGGCTCCTGGGACAACTACCGCGGCCCGCTCAACGAGTCGGGCACCCTGCGTGGCCGCGCGGTGGTCGCGCTGCAGGACCGCCAGTACTTCTACGACCTCGGCCAGCGCGACGACCAGATCCTCTATGGCGCCCTCGACTACGACATCACGGCGGACACCACCCTGGGCCTGGGCGTCGCCTACGAACGGCTCGACGCCACCCCGTGCTGGCACGGCCTGCCGCGCTACAGCAACGGCAACGACCTCAAGCTCAGCCGCTCCACCTGCCTCGGCGCATCCTGGAACAGTTGGGAAAGCGAGCGCACCACCCTGTTCGCCGATCTGTCGCACCAGTTGAACGAGGACTGGGCGTTCAAGTTCGCCGGCGTCTGGAGCCACAACGACCAGGACATGAAGTACGCCCTGTCGGAGACCCGCGGCGGCGTGACGCCGGGGGCGACCACGGCGCCGTCCGGGGTGTATTCCGGGGTGTTCGACTATGACCAGAGCGACTACGGCTTCGATGCCTACCTGAATGGCAAGTTCGATGCCTTCGGCCTGCGGCACGAACTGGTCGTCGGCGCCAATGCCAGCCGGGCGCAGACCCGCGACCACTGGGCGCTGATCAACATGAGCGGCCTGCTCGGGGTGTCCCAGGATCCGTTCAACCCCGACGCCCACCTGCCGCAGCCGCCGGACAGCTACTACCCGCCGAACTCCTACCGTGGCGGTCCGCACCCCACCGAGTCGGACACCCGCCAGTTCGGCACCTATGCCACCTTGCGCCTGAAACTGGCCGAGCCGCTGACCGCGGTGCTCGGCACCCGGGTCAGCTGGTACCGCAACAGCCGCGACTCCTACACCCAGGCCTGGGACTACTGGCAGCACGACCGCAGCCAGGAGAACGGCCAGGTCACGCCGTTCGCGGCGCTGATCTACGACCTCGACGAGCAGTGGTCGGTCTATACCAGCTACGCCGATATCTTCCAGCCGCAGAGCACCTACACCGACGAGTCCGGCAGCCCGCTGCAGCCGAAGACCGGCGCCAGCTACGAGGTCGGGATCAAGGGTGAGCTGCTGGACGGTCGGGTCAATACCGCCTTCAACCTGTTCCGCACCATCGAGGAACATCGCGCCGAGGCCAACTACAACACCTCCTGCCCGGGCTCGTCGGACGGCTACTGCTACACCGACGCGGGCAAGGTGCGGGCGCAGGGCTTCGAGGCGGAAATCAGCGGCGAGGTGATCGACCGCCTGCAGGTGCTGGCGGGCTACACCTATACCCAGACCAAATACCTGGACAGCGCCAACGCCAATCCGCAGGAGCCGACGTTCACGGTCAGCTACTTCCCGCGCCACCTGTTCCGCCTCTGGTCCGACTATCAGCTGGCCGGTGCGCTGGAGCGCTTCAGTGTCGGCGCGGGCGTCACCGCGCAGAGCGATGTCTCGGTGCGTGACGCCAACGTACGGCCGGCGGTGGAGTCGGTGCAGTCCGGCTACGCCATCTGGAGCGGGCGCATCGGCTACCGCATCGACGAGCACTGGTCGGTCGCGCTCAATGGCAACAACCTGCTCGACAAGAAGTACTACCAGAGCGTGGGCGCGGTTTCGTGGGGCAACTTCTATGGTGAGCCACGCAACTTCATGGTGACGCTCAAGGGTACCTTCTGATCGCGGATGCGCTTCGCTGTCGTCGACGGGGCCGCTTCTGCGGCCCCGTTTCATTTGCCAGCCAGCACCTGTGGGTTGGCCAGGTCGGGCCAGGCGAAGCGCTTGTCGGCGGCGATGGTGCCACACCGGTTCGCACAATCCTGTCCGCCCTTTCTTCGGCATTGCTGTTCGAAGTAGCGGCAGTTCTGCTTGTCCAGCAGGTCGCCGGGGAGGATGCCATCAGGCGCCCGGGAGGCGTCGAGGGTGGCGAAGGCGAGGTGGGCGCCGAGGATGCCCAGCAGCAACGCAGTGATCAGGGTGGCCTTCATGACGGTTTCCCCGGGCATGGGCTCAACAGCCCGTGAAACGGGCTCTTGAACGGCACACTAGACCACCCCCGGGGGTTACGCCACCCGCTTGTGCTTACGGCCAGTCGACGACCACTGCCTGGGGATCGCCTTTGTGCATCTCGAGCAGTTGCGTGTCCGCCTGGGCCTGGGTCGTGTGACAGAAGACGAAGGCATTCTGGGTCTTGCCGCTCGGCCCTTTGCCTTCTGCGCTGCACACCACCGCACCGGGTCTGCACACCGCGGTGTTGAGGGTGAAATCGGCCCAGGCACCCGGTTGCGCCTGCTGGACCCTGGCGATGTAGCGCTTGAGCGCCGACTCGATGTCGGTCGCCGCACCCGGCACCTGTTTCACCGGACTGACAGTGGAACCATAGGTGTGCTGGGTGGCCATGACCGCGGTGCAGTAACGGGCGTCCGCCAGGTCTGGGGTTGCCTCGGGCTGCGCCGGGGCGGCCGGTGTGGGCGCGGACGCGATCGCCGTGCCGAGTCCGGCCGGAATGCTCAGCGGCACCTCCTGGCTGGCGCGGTTGCGCCAGACCGTCAGGCTGGCCTGGTAACCGGCGCGCATCTTCCCGGTAATGGCCAGCACATCGTCGGGCTGGCTGACGTGCTGACCGGACACTTCCAGGATGACGTCCATCGGCTTGAGGCCAGCGTTGGCCGCTACGCTCTCCGGGGCGACGCTGACGATCCAGGCGCCGTCGCCGCTTTCCAGGCCGAGAGCCTTGACCAGCTCCGGACCCGGAGGCTGCAGGGTCAGGCCCAGGCTGCTGGCGGCGTCGCTGCGGCGGGCCTGCGCTGTTGCGCTGGGGGCCGGGGCGGTGGCAGGTGTGGCGGGGGCGGCGAGCGTGGCGTTGCCGTTCAGGCAGCCCTGTTCGTTGCGTACCTGCTGGATCGCGTCGAGTTGCCAGCCGTGCACCTTGGCCATGTGGGCATCGCCCGAGGCCGCAGTCTTGCGCACGACATCCGCCATGTAGGCATGGATCACGGTGAGGTCCTGGCAGCTCTTGCCGCGCCAGGTCGCGGGAGTGATGCCCACGCTTTCAGGCGTCTGCAGGCTCTCGCTGGCGGCGGTCAGCATGGGCGAGAACACCGCGTGGGCCGCCTGTGCCACGCAACCGCTGACCAGGCTGCCGGCTACCAGCAGTGCGCTCAGGCGCAACGCAATTCCCAGTGACTCACTCATCGCCACGACACTCCCTTCGATCCCGCGCGATTGCCCCGCGATACCGCGGGGCGCCAATGGGCGGGTACGCTAAATCAGGTAAAGGCACTACGCCATATCTGTTTTCTGGCGCCCGAAAAATGCCTGGTGCAGCCCTTTCCGACGTAGTGCCGCGTGCACAGGGAAATTCCGCGCATGCCCTCTATGCTGGACAAGCAGCGGTAAGGGATGATGTCACTTTGCCCTGGGGAGGGTCGCCAACTTGAAACCGTTCAACTCCATGAATGACGTCGCTGCCGTTTCGCGCGCCATGGCGCTGGGTTCCACCTTCGCGTTGCTCGGCGGCTGCGTGCTGGACCCGATTTCCATCATCACCGATCCGATCATGTATGCCGCCGCCGCGGCGGGTCCGACCGAGGCCGAGTACAAGGCCCAGCACGACGCGGACATGAAGAACGTCTTCATCAACCAGTACCGCGGCGAGACCTGCGCACAGATCACCGCCTTCTGGCCGGAGCGCATGGCTTCCGTGGCCCGCGATCCCAACAGCTGGGGTGGCCGGCCGGCGCTGGAAGCGGCGCAGCAGGTGATCGGCGAAAAGGGCTGTGCCGTGCCGCAGGCGATGGCCACGGCCGATCCCGCGTCTCCCGCCGCGGCGCCGGTGGAACGTGACCCGGCGAGCTTCGCCGCGGTGCTGGCGAACCCTTCCCCGGAGTGGGGCAGTGTCTCCTCGACAGGGTTGCCACAAACCTCGCTGGCGGGGTGGATCGCCCAGGAAACGCCCGCGCGCTATCAGAACCGCTCCTGCGACTACCTCAACCAGGCGTTGGTCTACAGCCGGGCGATGGAGGACTTCACCACCCCGGAAGCCCAGGCCTGGGGCGCGTACAAGCGAGTGGCCGTGCGCAAGGTCTTCGACAGCCGCGACTGTCCCGCCTGGAATGGCAATGGCGCGGGACGCATCGGCGCCTCCGTCAGCGGCATGGACCCGGTGAAGGCGTCACGCCTGAACATGCCGGCCCAGGGGGCTTCCGTGCAGAGCGTGCTGCCGGGTGGCAACGCCGAGCGGGCGGGGTTGAAGTTCGCCGACGTGGTGGTTTCGGTGGATGCCACGGCGGTGACCGACGCTGAAGAGTTCCTCGTCGCCATCGGCAAGCTGGACACGGGCTCGACCGCGATGCTCAAGGTCTGGCGAGGCAACGGCTTCATCGACGTACCGGTGCAGGTCGGCCCACGCAAGCCCTCCACGGTACCCGCGCACGGCACGGCCAGCCGCGCGCAACCGGCGGCGAGCCCGCAACTGCTGGACATGCAACTGGCGAGCCTCAGCCCCGACTACGCCAAGGCCGTGGGCCTGGTCGACGCCAAGGGCGCCTGGGTGGTGGAGACGAGCAAGGGCGGACAGGCCGAACGCGCGGGCCTCAAGGCGCTGGACGTGATTCTCGAAGTGTCCGGGCAGGAAATCGCCTCGCCGGATGACTTCGCCGCAGTCGCCTCGAAAACGCGCAAGGGCTACAACGCCTCGGTGGTGGTGTGGCGTGACCAGGGCCGGAAGGAACTGAAGCTGGTCTTGAACGGGGGCTGACGGGGTGGACCAGGGCCTCGGCGGGGTCAGGATGACCCGCGATCGCCCTGGCGATTCCCGCTGCAGAGCAGATCAATTTTGTGTCGTGCAATCACTTCAATCATGGAGCCGCCTGTGGGTTGGTGCGGCGTTACGGAAAGGAAATCAAATGACAGACCTGCACAAGGAATTCGAGAACAGCCGCTTCTACCATGAAGCGCGTATCGACAGGCGTTCGGCCGATTTGCTGATTGGCTTGTCAGCTGGCGTTGTTGCGGATGGGCATATCACTCAGCAAGAGGCTGAGTTTCTGGAAAACTGGATTTCCACCAATGTTGCCCATCTGGATGACCCGGTAATCAATCTGCTTTACCGTCGCCTGTCCGACATGCTCGCCGATGGCGTGCTGGATGCTGACGAGTCGGTAGAGTTGCTCGCCATCCTTCGCAGTTTTGCCGGTTTGAGTGCGGCCAGGCCAGGCGCAACGGGCAATGCTTTCACGGCACCTGCCAATCTTCCGCTTTGTGTCCCCGCACCCGAACTGGAGTGGGACGGTCGGTTGTTCGTTTTTACTGGCGTCATGGCGTACGGTCCGCGCAAAGCGTGCGAAGCATTGGTCACGGAGCGCGGCGGGCAGATCGGACCAGGCGTGAGCAAGAAGATCCACTATCTGGTGATCGGGACTGTCGGTAACGAGCAGTGGTTGCACAGTACCTATGGAACCAAGATCAAAAAGGCAGTCGAGTTGCGTGAAGCGGGGGCTGAAATCTCCATCATCAGCGAGGACCATTGGCAGCGGGCGTTGTTTGGATAAGGTGAACGTGAGCCAGGCGGCGGGGCCCATCGATCAGACCGCGATCCCCGCCACCGCATTGACGCCTTCCAGCGTGGCGAAGGAAATGTCCTTTGCCGTAAGCAGGAAATCACTCACGTAGGGCACATCGAGCATATCGCTGCGCACCGCCGCGAACAGGCTGGCCTGCAGGCCGTTCTCGCCCAGGCGCTTGGCGATGACGTAGCCACGCGAGGTGTACTCGTGCACGGCCCAGTTCGGCAGGCAGCACACGCCGCGGCCGCTGGCCACCAGTTGCATCATCATCACCGTCAGTTCCGAGGTGCGCACCTGGGCGGGCTCGATGTCGGCCGGGTCGAGGAAACGGGTGAAGATATCCAGGCGGTTGCGCTCGATCGGGTAGGTGATCAGGGTCTCGCTGGCAAGGTCGCCAGGCTCCAGCCAGGCCTTGTCGCGCAGGGGATGATGCTTGTCGATGGCCAGCATCGCTTCGTAACCGAACAGCGGCACATAGGTGATCCCTGGCAGGGACACGGGGTCGGACGTCACCACCAGGTCGAGATCGCCGCGTTCCAGCGCCGGCAATGGCGCGAAGGAAAACCCCGATGCCAGGTCCAGTTCGACCTCGGGCCAGGCGCTGCGAAATTCGTCCACCGAGGGCATCAGCCACTGGTAGCAGCTGTGGCACTCGATCGCGATGTGCAGCCGCCCGGCCGTGCCGCCCGCCAGCCTGCCCAACTCGCGCTCCGCCGTGCGAATGAGCGGCAGCACCTGCTCTGCCAGTTGCAGCAGCTTGAGGCCGGCATTGGTGAAGCGCACGGGCTTGGACTTGCGCACGAACACCGGCATGCCGATGCGCTCTTCCATCTCGCGGAAATGGTGCGACAGCGCCGATTGGGTCAGGTGCAGGCGTTCGGCGGCTTCGTGCAGGCTGTCGGTTTCCCGCAGGGCCTCGATGGTGCGCAGGTGTCTCAGATCGATCATGAACGGAACTACAGTCGAATGCGAAGGAAGGGCGGCAGCAGGCTCACACCGCGCCGGGCGCGGCGAGGTTGCAATACTGTCCCCTGAAATACAGCAAGGGCTGCGCGGCGGCGGCGTCCTGCAGGTTGAGCGCTTTCACTTCGCCGATGACGATCAGGTGATCCCCAGCGGCGTGTTCGGCGTGGATTTCGCAATCGAGCCAGTGCAGGCTGCCGGCAATCAGCGGATTGCCCAGTGGTGAATCCTGCCAGTCGACGCCGTGCCACTTGTCCGTGCCGCGCCGGGCGAACTGGTTGGAAATCCCGATCTGCTCGCCGGAGAGGATGTTGACGGCGAAGCGACCGGCCTGGCGAATCCTCGGATAGCTGGCCGAACTGGACATCACGCTGAAGGACACCAGCGGCGGACTCATCGACACGCTGTAGAACGACTGGCAGGTGAAGCCAATCGGTTCGTCGTCGATGTGCGAGGTGATGACCGTGATACCGGAGGCGTAGTGCCCGAGCGCCTCGCGAAAGCGCAGTGGCTCGATGGCCGGGTTGGGAAGTGCCATGGGGAGATCCTGAATGAAGGTTCGGCAGGTGCTGAACCTGTAGGAGCTGGCTTGCCTGCGATCGGCGGCGCAGCCGTCGTAAACCCTGAATCCTCAGTGGGCCTGGCACCCTGTGGATGCTGAATTTACGACGGCTGAGCCGCCGATCGCAGGCAAGCCAGCTCCTACAATTATTGGCAAGTACAGAACCTAGTTCGACAGCTCTCTGCGAACGATTTCCGCGCCGGCACTCAACGCCTTCAGCTTGCCTCGCGCCACGCCACGAGGCAGCGGCGCCATGCCGCAGTTGGTGCACGGATAGAGCTTGTCGGCATCGACGAACTGCAGGGCTTTGCGCAGGGTGTCGGCGACTTCTTCCGGCGTTTCGATGGTGTGGTTTGCCACATCGATGGCGCCGACCATCACTTTCTTGCCGCGAATGAGTTCGATCAGGTCCATCGGGACCCGGGAGTTGTGACATTCGAGCGAGACGATATCGATACTGGATTCCCGCAGCCTGGGGAACGCCTTTTCATACTGACGCCACTCCGAGCCCAGGGTCTGTTTCCAGTCGGTATTGGCCTTGATGCCATAGCCATAGCAGATATGCACGGCCGTCTCGCACTTGAGACCTTCGATTGCCCGTTCCAGGGTGGCAACGCCCCAGTCGTTCACCTCGTCGAAGAACACATTGAACGCGGGTTCATCGAACTGGATGATATCGACGCCGGCCGCCTCCAGTTCCCGGGCTTCCTGATTGAGAATCCTGGCAAATTCCCAGGCCAGCTTTTCGCGGCTCTTGTAGTGGCCGTCATACAGCGTATCGATCATCGTCATCGGGCCTGGCAGGGCCCACTTTATCGGTTGCGTAGTTTGCTCACGCAAGAATCTGGCATCGTCGACGAAGACCGGCTTGGGGCGCGAGACAGCACCGACTACCGTCGGCACGCTGGCATCGTAGCGGTCACGAATCCGCACGGTCTCGCGCTTCTCGAAATCGACGCCGCTGAGGTGCTCGATAAAGGTGGTGACGAAGTGCTGGCGGGTCTGTTCGCCGTCGCTGACGATGTCGATACCGGCGTGCTGTTGTTCGTGCAGCGACAGGCGCAAGGCGTCCTGTTTGCCCTCGATCAATTCATCACCCTGGAGTTTCCACGGCGACCAGAGTGCCTCGGGTTGGGCAAGCCAGGAAGGTTTGGGCAAGCTGCCGGCAGTTGAAGTAGGGAGCAGTTTTTTCATGACGGATTACCTTGTGTGCTTGCCTGATCAGAGCGCGAAACTGGCGGACCACTGCTCGAGCAGGGCCTGGTGGGGCTTGATGAAGTGTTCCTCGGCGAACCTGCCCTGCTCGATGGCCAGCCGGCTGCGCTCTTCCCGGTCATAGACGATCCGGGTCAGTGAGTAGTCCTGATGCTGCAGACTTGGCTGATAGGATTTTCCCGCCGCGGAGTTGGCGTTGTAGATCTCGGGACGGTAGATCTTCTGGAAGGTGTCCATGGTGCTGATGGTGCTGATCAGTTCGAGATTGGTGTAGTCGCCCAGCAGGTCGCCGGTAAAGTAGAAGGCCAACGGCGCAACGCTGTTGGGCGGCATGAAATAACGCACTTTCAGGCCCATCTTATTGAAGTATTCATCGGTCAATGAATATTCATCCTGCAGGTATTCGATACCCAGCACCGGGTGCTGGTTTTCAGTCCGGTGATAGAGCTTGCTGCTCGACACGCTCAGGCAGATGACCGGTGCCTTTTTGAAGTTTTCCTTGTAGGTAGTCGAGCCGACGAAGGACTTGAACAGTTTGCCGTGCAGCGCTCCGAAGTTGTCGGGCGTGCTGAATCCAGGCTGATCCTTGTTGTGCTCGAGCAATACGACGCTGAAGTCATAGTCGCGCACATAGGAGGAGAAGTTATTGCCGGCAATGCCCTCGATGCGCTCGCCGGTCTTGCGATCGACAATAGTCGTTTTGAGGATTTCGATCAGCGGCAGGGGCGTGTCACTGCGTGCAGCAGCGAAGGTCATCTCGACCGAGATGATTTCCAGCTCGACGGCGTAACGATCGCCCTTGGGGTTGTCCCAGTGCGCCAGGGCATTGAAACGGTTGTCGATCATCCGCAGGGTATTGCGCAGGTTCTCCTGGCGGCTGCTGCCTCGTGCCAGGTTGGCAAAGTTGGTGGTGGTGCGGGTGTTGTTCGACGGCTGATAGTCTTCATCGAAACAAATGCTTTTGACGGCAAATGCAAAGTCTTTGCTCATGGTGATCGGCTACCCTGAATCTTGAAATGAATCCGAATTCGTTCCCTGCCTTCAAGCGCCTGGTGTTGTTCAGGACTTTCTTGCTCGGCAGTATTTTTAATGTCTGTAATGGGGAAGTATTTTAGGTCGATCGATTGATCGATTGATAATGAATGGTTCGGCGGAATTCTTTAGCCAAATTCATGATGGAATTCGTGCGCGGTTGCAGAAGACTGCGCACGACTGAATTCATGGGCTCTTGGGTCTTCGTTGCCGCACTTTCCAAGTGCTTGCAAGAACGTAAATCGGGGTCGATCGATACTCATGGCCATTCCTTGCAAAAGCGCAGGGAATTGTCGGGGTCAAACGCTCAGCTGACAAACTCGTTTTTTTTGCATACAGGTTTAGTTCTGCTCATGATCGCGCTGGACTGCGCCATGCCGCAGGCGCCGTGCGGCAATCGCCATCGAACAGAAAACCACCGTGCGCAGCCAGTTCGTCCTCGGCCAGGGCGATCAGGGGCTCGGCCTGGCCCTCGCTGAACAGCGTGCGAAAGGCCTGGTCGAAGCGATCGGCCAGAGCGGCATCCACTTCACCCAGCAGGCGTGGCGCCCATTTGCCCGTGCCGTACCAGCGACCTCTGCCGCGCAAGGCAAGCTCCACCAGCCTGGCATGCAGCATGGCAGCGATAGCCAGGGTTTCACTGGCGGGTCGAGTCCCGCGCAGGTCATCGACGGCATCGGTGATTTCGTAGCGCAGCGTGTTCAGTGCAGCGGGCGTCAGGGGCTCCGGGCCTTGTGCCAGGCGCTCTGCGACACGTTGCTTCAGCGCCTGGGCAAGCTCCGGCGCGGGACCGATGACAGCGCCTTCGGCAACCATGTTGAGCAGGCTCGGACGGCTACGCTCCGCGTCCTGGTCGATGAACCAGGCCAGGGTCTGCTGATCGTGGACAAAGGCTTCGACGGGCACGCCTTGAGTCACGAAGGATTCTCGGCGTGCCGCCTCCAGGTGCTGGTAGACCACGACGAGGTCGATGTCGGAGAGATAGGTGCCCTGGCCGCGCATTATCGAACCCGCGACACAGGCGAAGGCCGCACCGGGATAGCGGGTGCTCAGGAGGGTCTCGGCGATGGCCAAGGCTTCGGCGGGAGAGGGGGTTGCGGTGTTCATCGGGTCATTGCATCCATGCGTGACTGAACGGCGGATCATCTCATGCACCGGATTGGCGTCAAGCCGTCTGCGCAGGCCTGTTGCCAACCTTCGTCCACTGCTGCAACGCCGCACTCATCCGCTGCCAGGTCAGGTCATCGGCGGGAATCAGGTGCTCGATGCGCAGCGACTCCACGGTGATGTCCTGCGGCATGCCGAAGGTGGTGAAGGTGGACAGGAAGCGCAGCTCGCCCTCGGCGGTGTTCACCCGGGTCAGCAGCACCGGCGCGGTCTGCGCGGCCAGGCCCGGGTCTTCCGGGACCGGCAGTTCGCGCAGGCGCTCGGCCAGTCGCGGATTGTCGGCGGCCTCCCGTGCGGCGCGCTGCCAGGCGACGGCGCGGATCTCCCCGGCATTGGCCAGGCGACTGCCCAGGCCTTCGGGATGCAGCAGGGTGTGCAGCAGGTTCAGCCCCGCCGCCGGGTCCGCGCTCACGCCCGCCAGGGCGAACAGCACGGCGGCACTGGCATTGGCCGCGGTGACGTCCCAGTTGCGGTCGATGACGATCGCCGGCGCCGGGTTGTTCGCCTGCAGGATGTGGCCGATGGCGGCGTGCACCATCGAGAGCGCCGGCGCGTCCAGTGTCGAGGCCTGGTAGCGCGGTGCATAGCCGGCGGCGAGGAAGACCTCGTTGCACTGTTCCAGCGGGGTGCCGAGCGCCGCCAGCAAGGCATGCAGGGTGCCCGGGCCAGCCTTGGCGCGGCCGGTTTCCACGCAACTGAGATGACGCTGCGAGACGCCGGCGATCAGCGCCAGTTGCAACTGGCTGAGCCCCGCCTGGCGCCGCAGCTGGCGCAGGCGCTGGCCCGCCGAATCGGGGGCTGGGGAATGGCTACGGTGGAAAGGGTAATGGGGCATGTGTCGACTCTGGCCGTCCTTGCGTGCCGCGTCCATGACCTGTGAGGTCATTGAGTGGTGGGCCACCCTAGCACTAGCGTGGCGGCGAACACTACCAGGGAGAGACACGATGTTGCTTCGTTACATCGCATGGGCACTGCTGGTGCCGTTTGCGCTCTATACCGGCTGGACGCTGCTGCTCGCCGAGCAGTCCCTTGCCGCCTTCGGCCTGGAGCTGCTGTCGCGACCCGACACCGCCCAGGTGGTCATCGACCTGTACCTGATGGCGGGGCTGGCCTGCGTGTGGATGGCGCGCGACCACCATGCCCGTGGCGGCTCGCTCCTGGCGCTGCTGCCCTGGCTGCTGCTGACCGCGGTGTTCGTGTCGCTGGGTCCGCTGCTGTACCTGGCGCTGAGGGGGGTACGGCAATGAGCAGTGCCTTGTCCGTGTATGCGCTGTGCGTGGTCGTGCTGTTCTGCAAGATGTTCGCGGTGTCCTGCTACCAGGGCTATTTCCGCTTGCGCTGGCTGGCCTTCACCAACCCGGAGGATGCCGCCGTGTTCGCCCGCCCCGCCCGGCGTCGCGAGCACCCGCAGGTGCGACGGGCCGCCAGGGTCTGGGCCAACGATCTGGAAAACCTCCCGGCGTTCTTCGTCCTCGGCGGTCTGGCGCTGGTCCTCGACACGCCGGCGACGGCCTGCATCGGCCTGAGCATTCTGTTCACCGTCGCCCGGGTCCTGCACACGCTGGCCTATCTCGCTGGCGTGCAACCCTGGCGAACCCTGTGCTACGGTCTCGGGATCCTCTGCCTGCTGGGCTTTTGCGCAATGATCCTGGCTTCAGCCACAACGTCGCTGGCAGCTGTCCAGCCCAGGCAAGCTCCGGTTTCATTGGCTATACCCTCATGAGGCGGCATGTTGCTGTTTCGCGGTGCGAAGAATGCCAAGTGATGCTGAAAGCCAGGGCCTGGCCCGCGGCTGGGCAGGGAACTCTTCTTCATCGTGCGGAGCTGCGAACAGATGCGACCGGTCAACAAACCCTCCAGCAACTCGCTCTACGCCCCTCCGGCGTCCATCACCTTTGCCAAGGCCAACGCCCAGTTGCTGAGAAAAATGACCGGGGCCGTACCGCCGGTGGGCAACTACACCGTCTCGCTTGCGCAAGTCCTGCGCTGGTTGCTCGGGATCGCCCGTGGCAGGCGCTTCACCAGGCTTACCGCGGCTGAACAGAAGACCCTGGTCGCAGCACTGGAAGGGCGGGTCGCGGCGATCTACAAGACTGCCGCCGCGCCGCTGGTCCAGGACCTGGGCGCGTATTGCTCCTACTGCGGCAGCGATCTGCCCGCACAGGTCGAAGTCGAGCACACCGTGCCGAAGTCGCTGTATCCGCTGTTCTCCACCGACTGGCGGGGTTTTCTGCTGTCCTGCAGCCCTTGCAACAAGGCCAAACGACAAAGCCCTGCCCGTGCGGACGTCATCCAGTGGAGCAAATTGAAGAGGCCCACGGAACGGGATCTCTATGATGAAATCCGTGTGCATCGCTACCTGTGGCCGGACCTGGACCCTACCTGCTGGGAGGATGCGCCGGCACACCTTTTCTACCTGGATGTCGCGACGAACCAGTGGCTGCCAGTCTCCGTGGCCGACAGCGTGGATTTCGCCAACAAGTTCCTTGTTTACGACGTGCCGAATCATCGAGTGCTCGCCGACATCAAGCACGGTACGGCGATACTGCAAAATGTCCAGGTAGCGGTCAGGGTGGAGGCGGTCCTCCTCAAACCGTGGGTAGACGACATGATCGACCTGCTGCTGCTCAACGAGGACCTGGTCAACCCCGCAAAGGCGACCTATGACCGCCGTCAGATGAATCGAACCCGGGCCTGGTTCAATGCCCTGGATGCCTGTCGCCAGCTCAGCATTGCAACGGATCAGAAGACCTTCGACTTCCTCTGGCAACCGATTCCGGGCTGGGCCGCGGGCTCGGCATTCTATTCGGTGTGGTTGACGGTCCTGCAGCATTTCCGCGATCCGTCCGGGATGAGCTACGCATCGCGTCTGGTTGCCGACACCAATGTCCCGCTGTATTACCCCAACACCGAAACGACCCACTTGCCGTGAGGGAGGCCTGCTCATGAGACCGTTGCTACGTCCGCCACTGCCGGACCAGGTCAGGGGGCGCTATACGGCAGCGAGCCTGCTGATGAGCGCCTTCGGCCATTTCTGCGCGTTCTGCGAGCGCCCCTTGCCGGACCAGCACTGGGTCTGGAACGCCCGCGCCGGTACCTGTCTTGACCGTGAGTCGTACGACGTCGACGACTGGCCGCATCTCTACCTGCTGGACCACAACTGCCACCAGGCGCAGCAGGCGTCCAGCGCGATCGATCCGGGTACGCTGCTGTTGCCGACGGAGGAGAACGTGTTCGACCTGCGCGGGGAAAGCCAGCTGCACTATTCGCTGCAGCCGCTGCTGCGCACGCTGCTGGATGACGACGCGCGGCCGGTGACGCATCAGCTCGTTCCCAGCGTGCTGATCATCGGTCGCAGCGCCCCTGCGCTGGCGACGATCGACTACTTCAAGCTCAATACCCGCTACTACGACGACGAGACGCAGACCCTGCGCATTCCATGGCAGGACCACCTCTCGCTGGAGGACCGGCGAATGGAGCAGCGGACCCGCATCTGGCTCGAGGCCGAGGCATTGGCCAAACGGGTGCTGAGGTCGTTTTCATACGGATTGCAAGCGGTGGTCATCGAGCAGTTTCGTCAGACGGCCGGGGTCAGCGGATACTGGTCCGCCGCGGCGACGGCGGCTGCCCGCATGCGCGATCCCGAGCTGCGCCGGCGGATATTCGTCGACGCGGCCGAACCGGCAGGCCGGGATGTCTTCATCGAAGGCTTCAACCCCGGTGAGTCCGCGCTGTTTCGCGGCAGCGGACCGCATCACACCTTTCCCGGTACCCGCAACATATTCGAATGACGGTGCTGCCCGTTGTTCAGACGCTGTTGCGCGCGCCCCCGAGTCCCTCGCCCGGCACCGCGACAGGTTCGTCGTGCAGCGAAATCCGGTACGTCTCCGGCAGCGCCAGCCCGCCGAGCAACGCCAGCAGGGCGATGACCACCAGATAGAAGGCCGGCGCCAGGCTGCTGCCGCTGAGGCCGATCAGCCAGGTCGCCATCAGCGGCGCGGTGCCGCCGAACAGCGTGTAGGCGACGTTGTAGGTCATCGCCGAGGCGGTATAGCGGGTGCGGGTGGGGAAGGTTTCCGAGAGCAGGGCGGCGGTGACCACCCCGGACATGACCGCGCCCACGGCCAGCAGCATGACCCCGACGACCGCCGCCGCCACGCTGCCGGAACTGGCCAGCCAGTAGGCCGGGAACACCATGACGATCACCCACAGGCAGGTCACGCCGATGGTCCGGCGCCGGCCGAAGCGGTCGGCGAAGGCGCCCGCCGCCGGGCAGGCGCCGGCGGCGAACAGCAGGGCGATGGTCGACACCATCAGCGACTGCGCCCGGCTCAGGTGGCCGACCACCTGCAGGTAGGTGGCGAAGTAGGTGGTGAACATATAGAACGACAGCGCCGTCAGGGAAATGAACGCGCCCAGGCGCAGCATCGCGCCTTTCTGCTGCGTCAGGGTTTCCCGCAGCGGCGAGTGGGCGTGCTCTTTCTGTTCGGCCATGGCCAGGCGGAACGCCGGGGTTTCCTCCATGCGCCAGCGCAGGTAGAGGCCGACCACACCCAGCGGCGCCGCCACCAGGAACGGCACGCGCCAGCCCCATTCGGCCATCGCCTCGGGGCTCAGGCTGGCGTCGAGCAGGTAGGCGATCACCGCGGCGCTGGCGAACGCGGAGAAGGTCGATACCGGAAGAAAACTGCCATACCAGGCCCGCCGGTGATTCGGTGCATGTTCCATCAGGTAGGCGCAGGCCCCGGCGTACTCGCCGCCCGCGGAAAAGCCCTGGACACAGCGGGTCAGGGTGAGCAGCACGGGCGCCAGCAGGCCGATGCTGGCGTAGGTCGGCAGCAGGCCGATCACGGTGGTGGCGCCGGCCATCATCAACACGGTCGCCGAGAGCACGCGCTTGCGGCCGAGGCGGTCGCCCAGCGCGCCGAACACGATGCCGCCCAGCGGACGCAGGGCGAAGGCCACGGCGAAGACCGCGAAGGTCTGCAGCAAGGCGGCGTTGGCGTCGTCGCTGGCGAAGAACTGCCGGGCGATGATGGTGGCGAGAAAACCGTAGACGGCGAAGTCGAACCATTCGACGAAGTTGCCCACGGCCGCCGCCGCGGTCACCTTGCGCAATGTCGCGGGCGATACGTTGATCGGGTCGTTCATGACCGGTGCTCTCCTGGATCGTGCTGCGGACAGAAAGGATGGGCCGTGGAAGGTGACGCGGGGTCGTCTGGCCTGCGGGTTCTGCGCACGATGTAATGCCGCCCCCGCGCTCGGCAAGGTGCGTGTCTCGTTCAGGATGGTGGGTGTCGCAATGGATGTGGCCGGGGGCGGGCGGCGCCGCCCCCGGCCTGCTGGCTTACCAGTTGTAGGTCACGCTGCCGTAGAAGGTGCGCTGCTGCCCGTACTGGCAACCAATGCCGGCGCTGGTGAGCACGATGATTCGCGATGCCTTGCTGCATTGTCGCGACAAGGCGATCTGACCGGCACCCAGCGCTCGCTGTTCAGTCCTGAGGAGAAGCCCCCGCCTGTGCGGCGTCCGCAACCGGCGTGGTCGGATCGGGGAGGGACGCGGCCTCGGCCGCCAGCTTTGCCCGGTCGGCCTTGCTGATGTATTTCGGCTTGCTCTTCGGCGCCAGCTTGGCACTGGCTTTCTTGGCGTGGGCCTTGAGCAACTGGTTGATCTTCTTGCGGCGATTCATGGTTCTCTGCCCGGTGGGTTGCACGACGGCCGCCACCTTACGGGCTGGCCGCCATCGTGTCCATGGCGCGCAGCGGCGCCTCAGAAGGTCGGGGTGTAGGTCAGGGTGAACATCACGTTGCGCGGATCGCCGAAGTAGTTGTTGCCGGTCAGCGTGCCATAGGACGGAATCACGTAGTCCTTGTCGAACAGGTTGTTGAGGTTGGCCGCAACGCTGACCTGGTCGCTGACCTTGTAGGCCACCCGCGCGCTCCAGATCGAGAAGCCGCTGGCTTCATAGGCGCGGTCGAAGCCCAGGGTGCTGCTCTGGCTGTTGACGCCGGCGCCGACGCTGACCTTTTCCAGCTCACCCGGCAGGCGATAGTCGGCCCACACCCGCAGCATGTGCTTGGGCGTGAGGGTGCTGAACACCTTGCCCTTGAGTTCCGGGTCGTCCATGAAGCGCGTGGTGTTGTAGGTGTAGCCGCTGGACACCTGCAGGCCCGGCAGTACTTCGCCGTTGAGCTCCAGTTCGATGCCCTGGCTGCGCACCTTGCCGCTGGCCACCGAGCAGTACCAGCCATCGCAGGCGAAGCCGCCGTCGAGGTCGGACACCGCGCGGTTTTCATGCAGGTAGCGGAACACCGCCAGCGAGGTGTTCAGGCGCCCGTCGAGCAGCTCGCCCTTGATCCCGAGTTCGTAGTTGCTCCCGGTGATGGGCTTGAGCGGCGCCTGGTTGAGACCGCGCTCGCTCTGCGGGATGAACACGTCGGCGTAGCTGGCATAGGCCGACCACTGCTCGTTCAGCGCATACACCAGGCCGACGAAGGGCGTGGCCTTGCCGTTGCTCTGCGCCGGCGAATGGACCGGGTCGCCGTTGGCTTCGCGGCGCAGGTAGTTGTCGGCGTCGTAGCTCATTTCATACCAGCTCACCCGGCCGCCCAGGACCAGGGTCAGCGGATCGAGCAGGTTGATCCGGTAGCTGCCGTAGATGCCTTTCTGGCGCACGTCGTACTGGCTTTCAGTGAGGTTGGCGCGGTTGGCGATGATGTCGAAGGTCTGGTACGGACGATCGTGGTTGATGTGGTTGATGTCCACGCCCGGGGTGAAGGCGCGGGCGTAGGCGTCGTCGGTGGTGAACTTCGAGTAGTTGGCGCCCAGCACCAGGCTCTGCTTGAAGCCCAGGCCCTCGAACTGGCCATCGACGTACAGGTCCAGGCCGAGGTTGTGGTTGCTGAAGTCGGTGCCGTAGTCGGCGTAGATCGGCGCGGGGCCGCTGCCGATGGCGCCGGTGATGAACTGGTACACCGCTTCGTTGGACTCGCGCATGCCCAGGGCCGAGGCCTTGAAGCGCCAGGCGTCATTGAAGCGGTGTTCGAGGTCGAGGTAGACGCTGGTCTGGTCGCTGCTGGCGCGGTTCCAGTCGGCGCCGATGTAGGTCGAGCGGCCGACGTCGAGGCGGCTGCCGTCGCGGTTGCGCGGCAGGGCGATCATGTGGGGCTGGTAGTGGGTCTTCTTGTTGCTCACGCCGACGCCCAGGGTGGTGTCCTCGCTCAGGTCGAAGTCCAGCGCGCCATAGACGGTCTGTTCCCAGTTCCACAGCGAGTCGGTGAAGGAGTTGCCTTTCTGGTAATCCACCACCATGCGACCGCGCACCGTGCCTTCGGCGTTGAGCGCGTTGCCGGCGTCCAGCTGCAGGCCGTAGCGGTCCCAGCTGCCGGCCTTGGTGGTCAGGGTCACGCTCGGTTCGGCCTGCGGCCGCTTGCGCACCATGTTGATGGCGCCGCCGGGGCTGTTGGCGCCCTGCAGCAGGGCGGCGGCGCCGCGCATGACTTCCATGCGGTCGTAGATCGACATGTTCTCGCTGATGTAGCTGCCCAGCGAGTAGACGTTGCGCGGCACCGGCACGCCGTCGTACTGGATGCTCTCGATGTCGAAGCCGCGGGAGAAGATGAACAGGCCGGAGCCCGGCGACTTGATCGCGCTGAGGCCGGTGGTGTTTTCCAGGGCCTGGGTGAGGCTGACGATGTTCTGGTCGTTCATGCGCTGGCGCGTCAGCACGCTGACCGATTGCGGGATGTCCTTGAGCTTCTGCGCGCTCTTGCCCAGGGTGACCGCGCCGGTGGTGTAGGAGCCACTGCCCTCGGTGGTGGTGCCCAACTGCTCGGAGCTGATCCGCGTCAGGCCCAGTTCCATGGCTTGCCCGGCGTCGATCACGGCCTCGATCAGCAGGGTGTCGCCGCTCAGCGCCGCGCGCAGGCCGCTGCCGGCCAGCAGGCGCTGCACGCCCTCGGCGACACTGAAATGACCGTTCAGGCCCGGGCTGCTGCGCCCGGCCAGCAATTCGCTGTCGACCACCAGGCGCAGGCCGCTCTGGTCGCTGAAGCGGGTCAGGGCGGTGCCCACCGGGCCCGCCGGGATGGCGAAGGCGCGTGTCGCGCGCTGCGCCGACTCCGCGGCCAGGGCCTGGGTACTGCTGACGAATGCCAGGCCGCAGGCGGTGCTTATGGCCAGGCCGAGGGCGGCGCGCTTGAAGGATTGCTGCATGGTTCTCCCCGCTGAAATCAGCTGATTAAAAATCACTCTCAAACGGGAAAGACGCTGGACGCTGGAAACCTGACAGCGACACCTGAAAAATTTTCGCTTCAGTCGCCGCCGTGCTGCTCGTCGCGCTCGACCACGGTCAACCACGGCAGCTTGCGAATGCGGATCGGCAGCGACTGTTGCAGCAGCGCCAGTTGCGCCTCCAGGTCGCGGGTGTCGAACAGGCCGGTGACCGGCAACTGGCGCAAGGCTGGATCGCGCACCCAGAGCAGGCCGCGGTGGTAGCGCGACAGTTCGTCGAGCACCTCGCCCAGGGGCTGGCGGTCGAAGATCAGGCGGTCGCGGCGCCAGGCGGTGAGGCTGGCGCTGTCGACGTTGCGGGGGGGCGAGAGGCTGTCGGCGTCGAAGGTGATGCTCTGGCCCTCCTTGACCACGGTCTGCTGCGTGTCACCCGCGCGGCGGACGCCGACGCTGTGCTCGGTGACCACCAGGCGTACCCGCGCGCCGTCACGGCGCACATCGAAGCCGGTGCCGAGGGCGCGCAGGGTGGCGTTCGCCGCCTGCACCTCGAAGGGCCGCGAAGCATCCGCGGCGACCTGGACGAACAGCTCGCCGGCATACAGGTGCAGGGTGCGGCGGTTGCCATCGATGCTCACATCGACGCGGGTGTGCGGTGCCAGCACCAGTTGCGATCCGTCGCTCAGACGCAGCTCGCGGCGCTCGCCGGCGCCGGTGCGCTGGTCGGCCAGCCAGCCGTCCTCGCGGGCTTGCCAGGTGGCACCGCCGGCCAGTCCCAGGGCCAGCAGCAGGCCGAGTAGCGGTGTGCTGCGACGTTTCGTCGGCGGCCGCTGCAAGGCGCTGCCGAGCCGTTCCCACAGGCTCTCGGCGGCCAGCGCCGCGCGCTGATGTGCAGGGGAGCGCTCGCACCAGCGCTGGTAGGCGTCCCACTCGCTGTCGCCGGCCGTGCCGCTGTGCAGGTCGACCAGCCATTGCAGGGCTTCGTCGGTGAGGCCGGGCAGGGGGCGGTCGAGTGCTTCCACGGGGATCGTCGCCATCCTTCAGTCCTCCAGCAGGTCGAGACGCCGCGCGCAGTGGCGCAGGGCACGCATGATGTACTTGCTGACCATGCTGGGCGATACGTCCAGGCGTTCGGCGATGGCCTGGTGACTGAGGCCTTCGACACGGTTGAGCAGCAGTGCGCGGCGGCAGTTGTGCGGCAGCTCGCCCAGGGCCAGGTGCAGGCGCTGCAGTTGCTGGCGCAGTTCGAACAGGCGCTCGGGGCCGGGGCGGGGGTCGAGCAACTCGTCCTGCACGTCCGCCAGCGCGCTGTGCGTGCCCTGGCGCTTGCGCCCGCGGGCGAGGTCGATGATCAGGTTGCCGAGGACCCGCATCAGGAAGAAGCGTGGGTTGAGAATGCCCTCGCTGCGCTGTTCCCGACCGAGGCCGGCGTAGCGCACGAAGGTGTCCTGGGTGAGGTCCGCCGCCAGCTCGCGATCGCCCAGACGGCGGTAGGCGATGTTCTGCAGGTCGCGGTGGTAGAGACGAAACAGGCGGTCGAGATCGTCAGCCAAGGCGAACCTCACATGTGTGAAAGCCGGAAGGGAAGGGCGGCGGCGAAAACGCGAAGAGTATAGTGATTAAGAATCGTTCGCAAATCTGCCGTTGCGGAACATCCGCTCCGACCACGCGCCGGGTGTCGCTTGCTTGCGAGCGCGGGCTGCTGGCATGCTCGGGCGCAGCGTGCGGGGATGGCTTTGCGCTATCGGCAAGGACGTCTGGGCGGGTAAGGCACTACAGGAGTTGAACGTGAGCAGCAGCCTGTTCGAAATCGCTTATGCAGCCGCGACCCAGCGTCTGTGCCTGTTCACCGGGACCGGCTTCTCCAAGGCCGTGTCGGCGAACGACGCGCCGGGCTGGCAGAGCCTGCTGGAGCAGGTCTGCGATTGCCTGCCGGACGGCGCCGCCTTGCGCGCGTCGCTGTTTCCCGCGGCCGGCGTGCCGCCGCTGAGCCTGGAAGAGGCGGCGCAGGTCATCGCCTTGCGCCTCACCCGGGTCGGCCTGCACATCAACGACTGCATCAAGGACCTGATCCAGCCCCTGCAGATCAAGGGCGATGTGGCGGCGGTCGAAGCCTTCTATGCCACTCATGCGTTCCGGGTGATCACCACCAACTACGACAAGTTGTCCGAGCAACTGGCCGGCGCCGAGCGGGTCCAGAGCATCGCCCCGGGCATGCCGATTCCGCGTTCTTCGGCCAAGGTCAAGGTGTATCACGTGCATGGTTCGGTGGACTCGCCGGAAAACCTGGTGGTCACCTCCGACGACTATTTCCGCTTCATGAACAGCGACTCCTACTTCTCGCGCAAGTTGAGCACCATCCTTCACGAGAACACCGTGGTCATCCTCGGCTACTCGCTGGCGGACACCAACCTCAAGCGCATCATCAGCGACTACAAGACCTTCGCCAACAACCATGTCATCGGCTCCAACCTGTTCTTCGTCTCGAGAAAGCCGGTGGACCAGGTGATCAAGGACTTCTACTTCCACAGCTTTGGCATTCGCGTGATCGACGGGATGGAAGTCGACCAGTTCTTCACCCGCCTCAATGGGCAGGTGGAGCGGGTTGCGCAGGTGGTGGAGGAGTCGCTGGAGTCGATCGTCAACGTGATGAACAACGGCCATGAGTTCGTCGAGTCGTTCATCAAGCTGGAGGATTCCTTCTTCCAGGTCATCGCCTCGCTGTCGGCCAAGGGCTTCAGCCTGAAGAGCCCGAAGGTCGTCGCGGTGATCGGCGATTTTCTCGAACGCAAGCGCCAGTTCACCCTGGCTCCCGGGGCGTGGGAGCAGTACGAGCACCTGGCCAACTGGCTGATCCACCTGGGGTCGTTGTTCGAAGTGGGCAACACCTCGATCAGGGAGGTGTACCTCAAGGCGGTGCGGCGCTCGATGGCGACCATGAGCAAGGAGAAACGGCTGGGCTACTCCTGGCAGGCGTACAAGTTGTGGCAGGGCAACTGGGCGTCGGTCAGCGCGGCGAATCGCTTGCTGATTCGCGAGTACATCACCGCGGAGGCGGTTGGTAGTGATGCGCAGTTGATTGTCGAGTCGCTGGGGTGAGGGGAGGGCGTGGTGGGGCGTTGAAGGTGGTGTAGGTCAGCTTGCGGGGCCGGGGGTGAGTGGAAGGATCGAGCCCAAGGCAATCACGGAGAAAGTGGTCATGTACGCCTCGTCCTGTTCTTAAATGTCGCTAGAGTGCGATAGGCTAATTTAGGTATTTTCTGATCAAAAGTATAAGAAATGTCACCAGGAACCAAATAATCCCGATGTTCTGGATGATGTTGTCCCTTCTGAGTGTCTTCTTTAAATGCTTGGGAAAATTTTCAGCATCGCTACGAGACACGAGTCCTGCAGAGATAAATCTGGTTTGGAATACTGCGCCATGTAGCAGGCTTGGGATGAGTATCCTTCGTGACAGTCCCAGAGATGCGTAGCGTTCCATAGTCATGGTCAGGTCTGGGCTGCTTTTGATGGCTGCCATCATATCGTTTAGGTACTTTCTCGTAATGTATATACGATGAGACAGTGCGATGACGAATGTGACGGGTATGCCAAACACCAGTGTCAGCAGAACCATCGCGATCCAGATGTCAAAGCCAGTCGTAGAAATGATGGTCAAGCATGGCATCCTTCATATTGTTCACTCGTTTATCTTGCCTACGTGCGTGCTGCCGAGAGACGTTCTGGCTAGTCTTCTCGGCAGCAAACGCTTCACGGGAGCAGGAGCTTCAAAATAAGGATTATCACAAGAAGTCTGATGTTGTAGGTTGGGTCATAATCCACTATGTCCGCGAATGGATATAAGAATCCATCCGGCTACTATCCATATGAGAAATGTCCATCCTAATATGTAGTCAATGAAGAGTAGTCTTTTTATGTTGGCTGGAAATTGTTTAATGTCGTCGGCAGATACCCAGCCCAATGCTATGAGTTTGGGTGAGTTTCTTATGCAGCTATAGATGTAGTTGATGAAAAAACCCTTCGCGACGGGCCCTTGCGTCTTGGCAAGTGAAGCGGCTGTTTGGATGGAGGAGCTATTGCTGAATGCCGCAAGGATCTTGGTCATATGCCTTTTGTAGATGTAGGTGGTGACGCCGATGCCTATCAAGGCGGGCACCATTGCACCTGTCAGGAATAGAACGCGCCATCCAGAACTCCAGGTGTCAATATCAATCACGGAGAAAGTGTTCATGGATACTCTCTCCCATGTATTCACCAGATTCGCCGCCGACGCTGGCACCTATCCACGATGCTCCGCCTGCTACAGCTATCGTGCATACAGCATACCCTGTGACAGATGGCTTGTTATTACGGCCTAAACAGATACTCACACCAGATGCGAGTTTCCCTGAGTAGTAGCCCAGCGCGGCCGAAAGCAGAAACTTGGGCCCCTCTTTCATTGCGACTCTGGCGCACTCTCCCTCTTTTTCAGACATGCAAGCTTCCTTGATGATGAGCGCTGAGGATATTCCGCCAATACCAATTGCAATAAAGCCACCGTTCCTCATGTAGTCCTTTGCTTTGGTCATGGAATCAATATAATTCGAATAACCAGGTATTTTTCCTGGTCCTCCGGCCTTGTTCCATTGATGTACCAGGCTTTTTGTCGAGATCTTCAAGGATTTTTTCAGTTTGGGATGGTCGCCCAGTGCGGTGAAACTCCGCACTCGGGTGGACTTGAAGAGCGTGGCATCCAGTTTGGCAAGTAGCAGTTTTCTTCTTTCGGAGAACTCTGGTACGCGCAGGTGCCCGTAGATGCGGTACGTGTCCTGATGGAGCTTCTGGATCTCGGTCAGGATGTCGGTGATATCTTTCATGTGCTTTTCCAGCACTGCAGCGGTAACACCCGCCCATGTCGAAGTCGCCCCGAGGACCGCTGCAATCTCCCCTCGATATTTCACCATGAAGTCCGCATCGTCCGGCTCCAGATCAGCCAACGCCACACCAACCTCTTCCGCCGCCTGCATCAAATGCGCTTCTTCGCGCATGCACATGTAATTGCGCGGGTCGGCCAGCACCACCAACTGCCCCGCCTTGACGATGCCATCCCCCAGGCTGCCGTTCAGGCCATTGAACTTGCGCATCACCTCCGGCGAAGGCGAGTCGCCGAACAGCTCAGCGACCAACTGCTGACGGGAGATGGACTTCGGCACGATGTAGAAGCCAGGTTCGGCGGGCTCATCGTCCTGTTCCGCCGAGAACGGCGATACCGGCGCGACGGGGGATGCCGCTGGAGCAGGCGAGGCGGGTGGGGTTGCCCGGGCGGTGGGCGTCGCGGCAGCCGGACTGGCCATTCGGGCGGAGCGCGCTGGCGGGTCCTGGGCGATAAGTCGATTGCTGCCCGCGGGACAACCACATTGCACCTGAGCACCATGCAGCGCAGTCGGCGCGCCATGCCACTTGAACCCTGCCCAACCCTCGACGATCGAGCCCTGCTGGCCACAGCGCGGGCATTTGCTGGTCTGGTCGCCGACCCGCAGTACACCGCGGTTGCCCTGGGTCGAGTTGGGCAGGCTGCTGTAGCAGACAGCGCCGGTGGTGGTTTCGTCGCCGTGCAGACCCTGGCGGAGGCCATTGAATGTCGAACGGGTCATGGCTCAGTCCTCCTCGGAGACTTGGTTGGTGAAACGCGGGGTGACGCTTTGCATGGCGTGGCTCCTTGCTCATCAGCACCGCCTGTTTTTTCGGAATGAAAACGCGGCGAGGCGTGTCGGTTGGAAGCCTGCAACCCTGAAGGTTTGAACCTTGGAAAAACATCAGATGCTTCTGACGCGAGCGTCAGTGGTTTCGGAGAAGGGGCGAGGGGAATTCCGCCGTCGTCAGATCAGCCCCTGGTGTCCGGCCAAACCGGGTGTTGCGAAAAAAAATTCACATTCCTGACGCAAATCGACCCCTCAAAGGGTTTCCACCCATTCCCAAACCGAAAAAGGTGGATCTGCAATGAAAGTCTTTCTGGATGACCTGCGCCCCGCGCCCCCGGGCTGGACCCGGGTGTACTGGCCGGACGAGGTCATCGGACTCCTCGAAAGTGGTCGGGTCTCAGCCTTGAGCCTCGATCACGACCTGGGCGACGACAGCCGCGGCACCGGCTACGACGTACTGCTGTGGATCGAGCGGGCGGTTGCGCTGCATGGCTTCCAGCCGCCCACCCTCCTCATCCACTCGGCCAACCCGGTTGCCGCGCAACGCATGGCCCAGGCGGTGAGCGCCATCGACCGCCTGCGGGCTGGCGAAGAGCGTCGCGCTACCGGGATAATCCCCGCCGCCCAAATATCCCCTTATGGAAGGAACGACTCGATGGAAGACCTGGAACTGCTGGCGCGTCTCGAGCAGCACGGAAGCTTTGGCGTGGCGATGGTGCAGCGCATCACCGGTTTCGGTCATCAACGGGCGACGGAGGTGGTGGGCCGTCTCGAGGCCGCGGGGGCCATCCAGCGAGACCACGCTCTTGCGCAATGGCGCACGCTGAAACCGCGTGAGCAACTGCGGGCGCTGTACGAGCAGCACAAGACCAGCATTCAGGGCTTGCAGGACCTGCCCTCCGGCAAGATCGAACCGCTGATCCTCATGGATGTCCCGCAAGGCTGGACGAGCGCGGGGCAGCGGGTGCTGATCGTTGGTCAGGAAACCCTCGGCTGGGATTTCCAGCCGGGTGACTACTACGACTGGCCCTACGCGCCGATCACCCGTCTGGAGGAGTTTCTTGCGCAACCCGCCAGCGTCGAAGCGATGATGCATGGCTACCGCGCCTTCGAGTTCGCGCGGTATCAGCCGGGCAACTTCAACAGCCCGTTCTGGCGCGCGCACCGTCGGGTCAGGCAGGCGACAGGGGAGGAGGAGACCGGTTTCGACACCCAGGTGCTGTACACCAACCTGTTCAAGACCGCCGTCGACGAGAAGAGCATTGTCAAGAACGGCACCTGGGAGGAGGCCGACAGTGTCTGGCGGATTTCCGCGGGGCTGCTGACCAGGGAGATCGAGATCCTCAAGCCGGATACGGTGATCTTCTTCACGGGGCCGGATTACGACCGTTATCTGGAGCTGGAATTTGCCGGGCTTGAGTGGGAGGCAGTTGGAGAGCACCAGCAGCGGCGTTTCTCGAAACTGACCCATGCTGCGCTGCCGGCGAAGACTTGGCGGACTTATCATCCCGGGTACTTGAGCCGGGGGCATTGGCACCTGCTCGAAGAGATATGTGCCGGATTGTTGTAGGAGGTGTGGCCAGTCGATACAGTCGACTGGCCATCTGCAAGCCATGAGGTCGGATTAACGTGCGGATTAGCGGACGATGATCGCCTGGTTCATATCGATGGAAGGCACCGGAACCGAATAACGACGAACTTGCAGCCATTCGCGCATTTTCGTGGAATCGAATATCTGCCCTTCGTCCATCATCAGCAGTACCAATGATTGGGACATCCGGTAACACCCGCATTTCGGGCAGCGGCGCTCTTCCCAGCCAGGGGAACATTCGATGGATTCGGCGCTTCCGGCGCAGATCAGACAGCTCATGGGACCCCCTGACGTCGTTGTTGGGTGGGGAAAGTGGGTAGTTGACTACCTATTCTGGTGGAATTTATTCCGTCATGAGAAATTCATGCCAGTTGTGGATCTCGTGGCGGTCCAGTCGATGAGTTGTGGCGAGGGGCTCGGCATCCCGTGCACCGAACAGCGTTGGTCCGATGATCCCACCCAGGTCCGTGTCGAAGGCGTATGACACCGTGCTGGTCAGGGGGCGGATCTCTAGGGGGCTTATTCAGCGCGCCCTCACATAATAGTCTCCCGGATTTTCCGTGATCGAATTAGAGGTTGGGTCGTGAACGATTCCCCTTATAGATAGCTTGTCGCTGATCTTATCGAACAGACCTGCCAGGGCGCTGTTGAAGTGGGCACCTCACCTGGAGTTTTGTGTTATCGTTGCCGCATTTTTTTGAGGAGCAGGTCAATGTCGGACGCTGATAATCTAGAGATCTTTTTGAGTCCGATCAGAACGTGCAAGCTGTATAAGCCAAAGTTTGGGCAAAGCGGAAAAGAGAATAGTGTAAGTCTTGATGGGTTTAAATCCCTTTATGGTGCTGATCAGTTCTATTCCTGGATTGGACTGGATTCTGAGCTGATGTATGCCGCGCACAAAGCGGCGGGTGGGATGACTTCCGTCTATCGCCAGATCGGGATTGGTTGCGAGCGGCTCTTCAGGAAGATAATTCTGGATACTGTTGGGTATGAGTCTCCTGTCTATGCAGCCTGGTCCTACGAAACTACCAAGAATGTAATCAGGAGTGGCAAGCCCAAGCAGGAAAAAAGGGTTTTGACGCTTGACGGCAGGCTGGAGTTTTCCAAGATTACGACGCCATCCGTGATCGAGGCTCTTAACGACTGGGTTCGTCGTTACTGCGCCAAGATTGACGCCGAGGTTCCAACGAATGGAGTCGTATTTGAGGTCAGGCAAGGTTACAAAAGCAAAGATAGCAAGCGTCAAAACGCAGATATCGAAAATGCCTCTTCCGCCTGGGCTAAAGGCTATTTGCCGATATTCGCCATATTTTCTGCCCAGATCGATGCAGACAATATGAACAGGTACATGAATAGCCGGGCCGGAGTGCTGATTGGCAACGGGTTGGGTGATGATCTGATTTCTTTGTTTGCATTTGTTGAAAATGTGCTGGGCTACGACATAGCTGGTTTTTTTGCAAGGAACTCGGCCGTTATCAAGCAAGAAATGAACATTGTTTTGGATGCGCTGCTGAGGCCGGAATGAACATGCCTACCCCTACCCGGTCGGATTACACTTTCAAATATAACTCCAAGCTAGGCCGGCACGGATGGCTGCGCTTGACGCCTGCGTACTCGGTAAAGCTGGTCGAGGAACTGGTCTCGGAAACCGCTCGAGGATCGAAAATACTGGATCCTTTTTCTGGAACTGCGACTACAGGTGTCGTGGCGGCGGAGTTGGGCTTCGATGCGCACTTGTTCGACATCAACCCGTTTCTGATTTGGCTGGGTAATCTCAAATGTACCGTTTACACGGCTGCCCAGATTCACGAGCTTCAGCAACGTGTCGTTCCACGTGTTCTTGAGGACTACAAGCAGCTTGTTCTGGAAAAGAATTGGCAGCCTGACATCTTTAATATAGAGCGGTGGTGGTGCGGTCATACGCTGCCCTTGATCTCGGCACTGCATGCCGCTATTTTGCTGCATTGTGGAAAACCTGATGGAACGGGGCCAGAAAATCTACTTTGGGTCGCGTTTTCAAGACTGATCATTGAAACGTCTTCAGCCGCATTCAACCACGTGAGCATGTCATTCAAAGGCGGGGTGACTCGATACGAAATCAGTCAGATCGAGTCAATTTTCTCGGCGATACTTGACAATGTAATAGTAAGCGCGCAGGCCGAGTTGGTTGGGTCGTCAAAGATATTTTTGTGCGACTCCCGGAATCCAGTCAGCCAGGAAGATTCTCTCTATGATCATGTGGTGACATCGCCGCCCTACCCAAATCGAATGACCTATATCAGGGAGCTTCGTCCCTATATGTATTGGACTGGGTTTTTGGAAGATGCCAAGGAAGCAGGTGATCTGGACTGGACTGCAATCGGTGGTACCTGGGGTAGCGCAACAAGCAAACTAAAAACCTGGAAGAATGAAGTTGCTGGTCTTCCTGGTCAACTCACTGAGATTGTTTCCAGGATAGCTGCGTCTGGAGATAAGAATTCAGACCTGATGGCGCAGTATGTTTTCAAGTACTTTGCGGATATGCATCTGCATTTCTCGGGGCTCAAGAATATTTTGCGGTCGGGGGCGAAGTTAGACTATATCGTAGGCAATTCCTCGTTTTATGGTAATTTGGTTGAGGCGGAAATGCTTATGGAGAAATCGCTGATTTCCCTAGGGTTTACAGATGTTGGCAGCAGGGTAGTGAGGAAGCGAAATAGTAATAAAAATTTGTATGAGTACTGTGTGAGTGCAAGGTGCTGACAGGTCTAATGATTCTTGTTGATCGGTTTTTGATCGGAAGGCTTGTTTGGAATGCCAGCTGGAATGCTGTGTGATTGGGTTTTCGATGGGTGTTGCTTATTGTGCTTTACCCTCGTAAGGATCGGGATCGAATCTATCAAGTAAATGGCCATGAAAGCGTTAGCCATGGCTGGGGAGCAGCTGCTGTTGATCGTTACCCCTGTGCGTACGATGTTTCTACTTGCAGGCAGGGGGACTGGGGACTGGGGGCGCGGTGGTTCGGGGAGAGGGGGTATAGGCGGGCGTTTTCGCGAGCCGGGGTAATCTGAATTGATATGGTAAGCAATTGATTTTGTTTGTTTTTAATCGGATTTAATAAGCTATGGAATACCATTCGGAATACCATAGTTGTGATTATTTTTCGATGTATCGCTCGGGGTTGATGCACTTTTCAGTCTCAACTGTTACGGTGCAACGTAGAGCATAAAGCTCTTAAAATGCTCAGCGTTATACTAATGGTCAGTGCTGAAGTGGTGCGTCTTTAGTTATGAGAAGTATATGGTTGGTTGCTGGTCCAGCAAAATCGTAGGGCGCAGTAATTTATTTTACTTAATGCGATGCCAGGGGGAGTTATCTATAGGTGTCGCAGTCTGGCGAAGGTGGTTTGAAGATATAGAGGATGTGGAAATGTGCAAGTTTAATAAATGCTGCATTAGCTGCCAGTAGGGCCTGTTCTGGTCTGTATAGAACAGTTACGTGCTGGCAGCTTTATGTGTAATTGTCCTCTCTACTTACGTGGCGCTTGCTCCGGAGCTATTAGAGGGTAGGAGAGGCAAGCCGAGCTCTTTGAGAAATTTGTTGTGCTCATCCGTAGCGGATTTTATGTTTTCTTCAAGATTCAAAAGTCTTGCATGCACAGTTTTTGGGTCTATTTCTTCATCTGCTACTGATGTGCTTACGTAGCGCGAAATATTTAGATTAAAATCATGCTTCTCAATTTCCTGCATGCTCACTCGGCGTGCGTAGCGAGGAATCTCCGCAGGTCGTTGCCTATAAGTTTCAATGATCTCGTTTATTTGCTCTTCGGTCATCTTGTTCTGCCGCCGATCTTTCTCAAAGTGATCAGCCGCATTGATGAATAATATGTCATCTGGTCGTTTGCATTTTTTTAGCACCAAAATACAGACCGGAATGCCCGTTGAATAAAATAGATTTGCTGGCAAACCAATTACGGTGTCTATATGTCCATCTTGCAAAAGCTTGCGACGAATGCGTTCTTCTACACCTCCACGGAATAAAACGCCATGTGGAAGAATTATCGCCATCACGCCGTCATCTTTGAGATAGTGCAGGCCGTGGAGTAGAAACGCAAAATCTGCAGCGCTCTTTGGAGCCACTCCATGATTCTTGAAACGCATGTCTTCGCTGATTGCATCGGTGGGGTCCCACCGATAGCTAAATGGTGGATTAGCCACTACGGCATCGAATTGTGGCTTTTTCGCAGGATTAGCCTCACGAAGAAAGTCCCATGCATTAGTTAAGGTGTCGCCGTGGTATATCTCAAACTCCGTGTCCTTGACACCGTGCAAAAGCATATTCATGCGTGCCAGGTTGTAGGTAGTAACGTTATATTCTTGACCGTAAATCTTTCCTATGGTACCACCCGCATTTACTACACGATGCCGGATATTTAGCAGCAGTGATCCCGAGCCACAAGCAAAGTCAAATACGCTTTCCAGTTTTTTACGTGGTCCAGTTTCTGGTGCTTGGCCGTCAAGTGTTACGATAGCTGACAGAATATTGGAGACTTGTTGCGGTGTGTAGAATTCCCCGGCTTTCTTGCCTGAGCCCGCCGCAAATTGTCCGATTAGATACTCATAAGCATCACCTAGCGTGTCGGTATCGGTTGAGAATAACGCCATGCCTCGCGCCAACTCGGAGATGATTAAACATAACTTACCGTTACGCTCATAATATTGGCGGCCAAGTTTGTCGGACGCCAGATTTATTTCGGAGAACAAACCTTGAAAATTGCTCTGAAAGGATTCATTTTCAATATGCTTAAAACCTTGTTGTAATGTGTCCAGCAGTTTGTCACTCTGGGTCCGAGACAAGTGGGTAATATTACCCCACAAAAAGTCTGGTTTTATCACGTAGTGAACTTTGCGACGCATTTGTTTCTCGAATTCATCAACATCGCTTGGGTTTTCTTCATACCATATCTTAAGCGGAGTTGTTGCTTCGGTTCGCTTCATTACATCTGGTGCTACATCAGGATAATCAGGTCCCAATTCCTTCTTTGCTGCTTGTTCGTAGTTGTCTGATAGATAACGAAGGAATAAAAATGACAACATGTAGTCGCGGAAGTCGTCGGCATTCATCGAACCGCGTAGTTGATCAGCGATTGCCCAAAGAGTTCTACCTAGTTGCTTTTGATCATGCTCTGTCATGGCTTGTCTAGTTTCTTGAATGTCTTGAGTGAGATCTTGAGTTTGGAGTGTCTGTTCCAAGGGCAAGCTTGCCGCCAACTCTAATTGGTTTTGAAAATATACTCGACTAAGTGTAATGGTGGTCGAAAGCACCTACGAGTCATAAGATCAGTATATACGAAAACTCAATGTATTTTTGTTTTTTGTTGCCAGTGAAGTATCCAAAGGTCTTTGGGTATCGATACACCTTTGGCAGAAAATTATGGGGCGTGGATAGCGAAGGTTGTTCGTCTCATGAGTAATGTCAGGTCTTATGTGGTTCATTTTTCAAGCTGCATCGGCATGTAATACGAAATTGTATTTATCAAACAGCTTGCTTATGACCTCGTCAAAAATATTCAAGTTGTCTTCCACGACGATATCTGACTCGTAGTAGTAAACCTTTTTGTGAGATAGCGCATTGACAATATCTGCGATTCGATTGAAGTCAGTGATTCCGATTTGATTTAGGACGTAGCTAAACTGTCCAACACCTAAGAAGGAAGCGATATTCTCTAAAACTTGGCGAAGCATTGCGAAGTGGTATGCACGTATATCTTTAGCTTTGTGGGCGTTGGAAAGAACTTGCAGTACGCGCAGATGGTAAAGAAATACATCCTTGTCGCACTTCTCTAGTGTAAGCTCGCCTGATTTGGTGCTGAGGTTGTAGTGCTTGGCGTGTTTTTTAAACTTAGTGCTTTTTTCACCCTTGCTCAGCCAGTCACTTAAGACTGAGAATAGACCTATGTGGTGGGTGGTGATAATTATCTTTCGCTTTTCAAATTGCTTCTCAATAAGCTCAAAAAGTGTTGCAGCTGTTACGAAAATATTGTGATCATCGAGGCTGGAAACTGGGTCGTCGATAAAGAAGTGGCTCGACTGAATATCCGCCCAACCCTCAACTTCGAAAAGAGCAAGAAAGAAGCACCAAACAAATATTCTTTCTTCGCCTCGAGATAATTTAATTAGTTTTTGAGGCTCGTCCAGATTCGGGTTTGGGATGAAAAAAGAAATGGATTCAATCCCTCTCTCTGGGTCGTCCTCATGCAGGTTGAAAGAAAAGCCGAATTTTGGTTTGTAGGCTTTCAGTTTGTCTCGAACATTATCTTCAGTGAGCAAAGTATGAAATTTGCTAAGGCTGCTTGGCAGTACAGTCAGCCTTACATTGGTGCCGCTATTGGTTTCATCATTATCCCAGATAAACAGATCTTCGCTGTAGGCATTATAATAGACACCTGTATGGGTGCCGTCTTCCTGTTTGGTTGCATTTTTATATGCCACGCTCAGTTGTGTTTTTCCGGTCGCATTGAAAGCGTAAGCTAGGGTGATTTTTGCAGGGTCATCCCGTAGTGTTTTGGCGATTTCGT
Source organism: Pseudomonas sp. zfem002 (assembly GCF_032621685.1). Classification (NCBI taxonomy): domain Bacteria; kingdom Pseudomonadati; phylum Pseudomonadota; class Gammaproteobacteria; order Pseudomonadales; family Pseudomonadaceae; genus Pseudomonas; species Pseudomonas sp. zfem002. The sequence goes on from NZ_JAVYJH010000011.1 coordinate 140,238, forward strand.
CAAGCGTCATTTAGTTATCCTTAACAGATGGGATAAGTCGTTGCAATAGACTTTCTTTATGGATTTTTAGCATTTCCAATTGCTCGTTTTCTGCCACGACTAACCTTTCAAGTGTAGAGTAACAGTCAACAATTTTTAATTGTTCGTTGATGTCCTTTGGATAGCTAAATGAAAGACCTTTTATTAACCCTTGACTTAAGTTTTCTTGGCCGCCGCTATTGCTTAATGCTCGTAATTCGTCATAACGTCCGCTGAGATTGACGAATGTGAAATGAGGGTTGATTTTATCGTTAGGTAAGATAGCTGCGCACGCTTGGTTAGTCGCTGCCGAAATACCTAGCCTGGCAACCTTACCTCTGGTTTTTCCTTGTCCGTACATTGCAATTAATACGGTGTTCTTTGGAAACACCTTGGCGGAGGAATTTTCTAAGCCGGCTTGTGATATGAACTCATCTGCTTTTAATATAAGGTTGAAGTCAACCAAAGAGGTGGTGATCCAAGGGATGGTGCCGGACCAGTATTCTTTTTTAGCACGGTCGGGCGTACCACCGCTGGTCATGTCAAAAAGATCGCCAATCTGCTCCTCTTCCCATTCAGGCCCATCGCTAAACTCAGGAAAACGTAGTCTTGGAACAGTTTCTCCGTCGCGTGGAAAAAGCTGATACATTAGGCTGCGGCTATAAACCTTTAATGTCTCGACCTTATCTCTCTGTGCAGCGATTAACCCATCGAGAGAGCTCAGGCATTCGGCAACCTTTCGTTGCTCAGTTATTAGAGGAGCCCAAATTTCTCCGGTCAGCACAGCCGAGTTACTAACCTTCATGTCATTTTTTGCTCCTTTTCTTACGATAGGCTGCAAAAAGCTATTAAGGTTATAGTCACTTGAGAAAAGGTGATCTAAATAAGCGGCATGGCCTTTTTCGGTAACTTGATAGACAGCATAAAGTGTAGACACAATTCCTGGATTACCCTTGTTTTCTTTGATAATTCCATAAGGGTTTCTCTTCAGTGGGCTCTTGGTATAGACGACATCATTTTTTTCGACAACATGATACTCTTTAACACTCGCTCCAGCGTAAGAACGCCCAAGCAGTTCGATTTGATTTACGCATCCATGTTCCCCGGATACTGACAGGACTTGCGTCGGCCCAAATTTCAGGTCGCGGTTTCTTTTTTTACGTTCGCGAAGCAACTCGCTAAGAGGTACTCTTACCCAAGGCTCGACATTCCGGAACTCCGGAAACCGTAGTTTAGGTATGGCAGTTACCTTTTTATCTTTTTCCAATGATCAGTCCTCGTAGGCCTGAAGGCCAGAAATCTCTTGCCCACCGGCGCGCTTCTTTAGTATTGGCAGTAGCTCACTCATCAGCGCCAGCTCTTTTTGCGTGCGAGCTTTCCATCCAAGTTCAAGTGGGGCAAGTAATTCAGTAAGTTGCTCGCCATCAAAAATACGGCGCTCTAGTACGTCGTTTACAAAGTTATTAAGGGTCGTTGCCTCTAGGCCATATCTCTCAGCAATTTCGCTCAGTTCTCGAACAGCTTTAACTGCTTTAAATTGCTGGTAGCCGGTTCGGATCGCCCGTTCATCCAAACCTTCTCCTGCCAGCAGCGTCATGACGTACTCTGTGATGTCTATACGTTCGTCGATAAACTTTGCATCGCTTGCGATCAAACTAACCAGCTGTTCGCGACTCATACTTGACTTGCCAGGCTTCTTAGCCGAGTAATCAGTTATCAACTTCATGATGTAATCGTAATCAATCGTGGCAGAGGCGAAGAGTACAAACTCGAAATCCACTTGCTCGAGCTTTTCGGTCCTAGCATCACCCGGTTTGGCGCGATCGTCTCGTATACGCTTTGCCGTTTCCAGGTACTGGCCACGGAAGGCTTCAAGTTCGTCTCGCGGCAGAATTTTATTGACAGCTATTTCCTGCTCCGGGGTAAGGTCGGTGTATTGGTCTAGCTGCGTCTGGAGTTTTTGAACTTTCTTGAACGCTTCTACAAAACCGATTCGTGCTTCGTCGCCTTTAAGAGTGGCAATCTCTTCGGGTGACCCTGACAGTCCATATGCCTGCATAAAATTTTTCAGACCGACCGTAGCTTCCTGTAGCTTTTCTATGACTGTAGGAGCCGTGTCTACCAGCCATATTTTGCGAGCTTCATCAGCTTTCGCGCCCGAAAAGAGCGCGATGGCAGCGTTCACTGAGTCTTGTTGACCGCGAAAGTCTAGTATATGACCAAAAGGTTTGGTGTCATTCAAAATTCGGTTGGTGCGACTAAAAGCTTGAATCAGGCCGTGATGTTTGAGATTTTTATCGACGTAAAGAGTATTCAGGTACTTACTGTCAAAGCCAGTGAGCAGCATGTCGACAACTATTGTAATATCAATTTTATGCTGCGGCGCGTTTGGATTGGCCTTGCGTAGGTCGGCATCTGGCCATTGCTGGTCTTTGATTCGCTGCTGCACATCTTGATAGTAGAGGTCGAACTCCTCAATTCGATGGTTCGTGCTGAAACGTATATTATAGTCGGCAATAATTGATTGCAGTGATTTTTTCTTGGCGTCCGGTTCTTGTTTGTTGTTTTCTTGTTCTGTTGGCAAATCCTCCTGTAGTTGTTTGACGTCAGCACTTAAATCGCCGGGTGGTGAGAATACCGCCGCAATATTGAGCGGAACAAACCCAGGGGTGTTATGCAGTTTTTCGGTCTGCGCTTCTTTGAATATCGAGTGGTAGGAAATAGCGTCATTGATTGATGCTGTTGCCAATATTGCGTTGAATTTCCGGCCACCTGTAGCAGCGTCGTGCTTAGCAAGAATCGCGTCGACAATTGCACGCTTAGTCATAACCTCACCTGGCTTCGAATGGCTTTGCCCGTCAGGTTTGTAATAATCTACATGAAAGCGTAAGACGTTACGGTCATCAATTGCGTGTGTTATGGTGTACTCGTGTAGTGGTTGTTGAAAGAGATCCTGAGTGGTTTTTAGCGTCTGTGTTTCACCACTAATTTGCTTTATTCTCGCATTATCTTCAAAGATAGGGGTGCCAGTGAACCCGAAAAGTTGAGCTTTGGGAAAAAAATCTTTGATTGTTTGGTGGTTTTCGCCGAACTGCGATCTATGGCACTCATCAAAAATGAAAACAATATGTTTATCACGCAATGCGCCCAGCTGATCGGCATAAGTCGCCAGGCCTCGTTTCTCAAGGCTTTTGCTGCGTTTACTTCCTTCGTCGAGCGCTAATCCAAGCTTCTGGATGGTGCAGACAATAACTTTGTCTGCTGCGTCGTCTGATAGCATGCGGCGAACTAATTCGCCAGTGTTTGTGTTGCTCTCAACGCAGCCTTCTTGAAAGCGGTTAAACTCTTCGCGGGTTTGGCGGTCAAGGTCTTTTCTGTCAACTACGAACAAGCATTTTTCAATTCGTGCATTAGCTTTTAGTAGGGTTGAGGCTTTGAAGCTAGTCAGAGTTTTCCCGCTGCCTGTGGTGTGCCAGATATAGCCATTGCCACTGTTGTCTTCAATGCACTTTACAATGTTTTTGACGGCGTATATTTGATATGGGCGCATCATGAGCAATTTTTGCTCACTCGCTACTAGTACCATATAACGGCTGATCATATGGCCGAGTGTGCATTTTGGAAAAAAAGCATCGGAAAAACGCTCAAGTCCATTTACTTTTTTGTTGTCAGGGCTGGCAAATTGATAAATTGGTAAAAATCTTTCGTCCGTATTGAAGCTAAAGTGTCGTGTGTTATTGTTGGCGAAGTAATAGGTTGAGTCTCGATTACTGACTACGAATATTTGCATAAAGCAGAGTAGTGTACGACTAAAGCCATTGCCAGGGTCGTTTTTGTACTCGACAATCTGCTCAATAGCACGGCGGGGATTAATTCCTAAGGTTTTTAGCTCAATTTGAACCACCGGAACGCCGTTGATGAGCAGAATAACATCGAAACGATGATGACTGTTGTCGGTATTTATGCGGAGCTGGCTGACTACCTCGAAGCTATTCTTGCACCAGTCTTCGATATTGACGAGTGTGTAATTAAGAGGAGTGCCGTCCTCTCGCGTAAAACTATTGCGAGTTCGCAGGGTTTGCGCGGTGCTGAATACGTCAGGTGAAATTATTTCTTCAAGTAGGCGCGAAAATTCTTTATCAGTTAAAGTGACTCGATTGAGTTGTTGAAATTTTTCGCGAAAATTTTTCTCTAGCGCTGCGCGGTCACGAATATCAGGTCGATAAGAATATTTGAGATCGCCCAGCTTGGCGAGCAAAAGCTGCTCAATGTCGCGTTCACTAGTAATCATGAATCAGTTCCTACCTGAATGGATGCAAAAACGTAGCTGTTCCCTATAGGGATCAAATCCGTGTTATGCATCTGATTTATTGGAGGCATTTTCCGGACAAACAACACCCAATTCATGATTACGTGCATATTCCAATACCAAAATTTCGACCATTGACGCCACAGAGCGGCGTTCACGTTCGGCAGCCAAGCGCAACAGCCCTTTGATTTCGGCGGAGGTGCGAATGGATAGGGTTTCGTCCTTCAAGCGTGACATAGCGCCACCTCAGCAATGGTGTGATGCAAATGTACTGCCTTTGCACTTGATGTGGCAACACATAGACGCATTCAGTGACCCAGTATGATTTCTTAGATTCCCTAGAAATTAGGGCTGATCAGGCGCAGGTGGACGAAGGGAGGGTATTGCCCTTCGACCGAGAGCAGCAGCGCTTACCTTTTTTCGCTTCCGTTTCCAGATTAATGAGGCAGTGAGGCGATAGTAATATCGGCTAGCTTCGGAATGGTCTTTTAGGTGCTGGGTGATAAACCAGCGCACATGCTTTAGCTGCCACGTCCAGGGGTTATCACGTTGCCAGCGCTGTAGAATGGCCGCCTGCATGAGTCGCGCTTGGCGTAGGTGCCGTTTTTGTGTGACTTTCGAACCTGTCAGCACACCTCTTAGGAACAGCGCGATATCGAAGGGCTCACACACGTTCTGCCTCCAATATACGCGGAAACTACATCGATCCGGTTGTGCCCTAGGGATTCTCCGATCAAGTCAGCACAGACCATCTGAGCTGTGCTGAAATAGCCCTCCGCCCAACTGCCCCCCGAGCAAGCCTCCACCCCATGAGTCAGATGAGTTTTTCCGATTTCGAGTACGCCGGTAAGCGCAAGCAAACCCTCATTACCCAAAGGCCGGCGGTGGCCGCAAGCCGTATCCACTGGAAACCATGCTGCGTGTTCACCTGCTGCAGAACTGGTTTTCGTTGAGCGACCCGGCCATGGAGGAAGCGTTGTATGAGATCACTTCGATGCGCCAATTTGCTCGGTTGACTCTCAGCGCTCCAATACCCGAAGACACGACAATCATGAATTTCCGACACCTGCTGGAGAAGCATCAGCTGGCATCGGGCATTCTGGAAACCATTAATAATTATCTGCGGGACAAGGGCCTTTCGTTGCGCCAGGGCACAATTGTCGATGCCACCATCATCCATGCGCCCAGCTCGACCAAGAACAAGGAAGGCAAGCGCGATCCCGAGATGCATCAGACGAAGAAAGGTAACCAGTACTTCTTTGGGATGAAGGCACATATCGGGGCTGATACTGAATCGGGCCTGGTACATCACGTTCATGGCACCGCGGCGAATGTGGCTGATGTAACGGAGGTCGCTCACCTACTGCATGGCGATGAAAATGTTGTCTGTGCCGATGCGGGTTATACCGGCGTGGAGAAAAGGTCTGAGCATGACGGGAGGCCAGTGATCTGGCAGATTGCGGCTCGCCGCAGTACCTACAAGCACCTGAGTAAACGCAGCGCGCTTTACAAAGCCAGACGCAAGGTCGAGAAGGTCAAGGCGCAGGCGCGAGCGAAAGTGGAACATCCATTTCGCGTAATCAAGCGTCAGTTCGGTTATGTGAAAACCCGCTTCCGTGGCTTGGCCAAGAACACGGCGCAACTGACCACGCTGTTCGCCCTGTCGAATCTGTGGATCTGCTCCGGGCGAGGTGCGCCCGTAACGGCAGATGACCAAGGCTTTGCCTTGGTTATCCAATAATCAGCGGCTGAAAATCGGGCTTTTCGGCATCCCTAAGCCGCCAATTTCCGGCTGATGAGTAACTTGTTCGGAGTTTCCCTAGCTCCACGCTGATTTGTTGGCGTGCCTGTTGATCCAGATCGCGATTAATGCAGTAGCAGTGTCCACCGTTGATTGGTGCGGTGTGGCCGGTGAGCAACTCATACCGTTCGCAGGCGTATGCCGCTCGGAGTTCATGAAAACCCTTTAAGTGGTGCTTGTATAGAATTTCACGAGCGGGGAGCACCGTCCGTTGTAAGAACGCGGCGTAGCTTTCGGCTCGGTGCAGTAAGTTGTGGCTTCCGAGCGGCGACGCTTCGCGCGCTAACAGTAGTGATGCTTTGACATCTTCATTGGCGATGATCCAACGCGGCGCTGATGCCCCACTTCGCCCGCCTTTGGTGCCGTCCTGGATATTGATTCGACCAAGCGATTCGGCTTCGCGATGCAAGCGTGGCAGGTCCGCCAGGATCGCTTCGCGCAGGCGCATACCGGTAGTCCGGGTCAACATGATGATAGCGGCCACCCGCTCGTATTGGTGTTCCACCAGCGACAGCGCCACTCGCTGTACGTCTTGATAATTTTGGCCGTCCGGCGCACGGGTGCGTACGTTGGAGCGGTGCTGTCCCAGCGCCTGGCTCGGGCTGATGACTCTCACGTCCTGATCACCGCGCAGCGCGGCGAGGGTTCGGTTAACGCTGCTCAGGCGGTTTTGCGCGGTGGCGATGCACAGTTCGCCTTGCTGGATCTGCTGGCGCAGGTATGCGACGTAATCCTCCAGCGTTTGTCGATCAATCTGGCGTGCATCGTTGTAACCGGGGCCGCCCTCCGATCGGCACCAGCGCACGAAGGCTTGCCAGCGATCGCTGTGTGCTTTGACGGTGGCGAAGTGGCCGCCGGCAAACAGATCTTCCAGTGCCTGTCGACCGGCGTAGCTCAGTTGGCGACCGTAGCCAAAATTGCGACCGTCACGCCGACCGACCAGCGCCATTGTCTTCACCTTGATCGTTGGTTTGTAGGAGCAGCAGCAGGGCTTTCCAGTGGGGGCCGATGGTGTCCAACTGTCTCCAGTGTGCTGGGCGGATGAGGAGGGCATTTTCGCTTCGTTGCAGCAAAGCCCCTTCTTCTTGCAATTGCTCGATGAGCCGAGCGAGGTCGGTTGACTCAGGTATTGGAGCGGCGACAGCGGCGACACTGGCGACAACCCCTGCCGCATCTGGATTGGCACGTGGCGACAAAGTGGTGGTAGTGGCGGCGACACACCGTAACTCGGTCGGCGAGCGATGTTGCGCTCGATAGCGGCGCACGGCGTCATTGAGTCGGAACATGGCGCACCTCGAATATGTCCCCGTCATTGTCCAGCCAGTTATGGGCAACCAGTTGCAGCAATAACTCGAAGGTGTGCCGCGTGCTTTTACGGGCAAAGCGGGGGCCGTTGCGCGTAAGGTCGCGCAGGCGAAACGGTGGCCAGTCCTTCTTTATCAACCAGCGCAGCAGGCAATCAGCCTCTGCGCGAAGCTTATTCAGAGGCTCCTGTTCAGTCAGTCGTTGGTTCTCGGCCAGGTAGTAATCCATCAGCGTAGAGGCGCGCAGAATGTGCATTTCTTCCAAGGCAGTCGATTCTTCAACCACCGCCATTACACCAGCCATGCGTAGAACGTTCGCGGCGGCTTTGCCCGCAGCAGCTTGCACGTCGACCAGCTCGCCGAATTCCCCAGACTCGCATTCAATGGTGTTGTGGATGGCAATCCAGGCCTCGCGGGCGCGGGGGCTTAACTCCAGGGTTGCAGGGTTGAGGCCGCCGTCTTTATGACGTGACCAAGGCTTCTGCATCAACGCGGCAATGCGCTGCTGGTACAGGTGCACCTTTGGATCTCGGGTCAGGTCGATGGCTTTGTACAGTCGTTGTCCAACCAGACGTTCTGGCCAACTGATCAGACAGCGTCCCAGGATGCCCTGGTCTTTGATATCAGCGTCCTGCAGCAAGCGATCTGCCAGGCGGGGTTGAAGCATCAAGTGCATGCTGAGGCGGCGATCATAGGCACGCAGACTTTCTCCAGTCATCGCGCGCGACCGATCAATCGGGCTACCGTCCCACAGCGTCGACAAGTGAGTGATCGCCTTGATCATGTTGTCCTTGCTCATGGTGCTGCCGCCCAAAAACTGCCCGCCTTCATCGCTGAACAGCCCCATGCTGGGCAAGCCGTGGCACAGGCTTTTCACCAGGCCCTCAATGGTCGGCTCAGCAGTGAGCAGTCTTGGTTGGACAGGTTCAGGTTGGGCGTCAAGCGCTAGCTGTGCTGACTTTTTCGAGGTCGGTGACTTCGCGGTGAGGCTCATTGCAGCTCGGTGCGCCTTGAGCTGTTCGCCATAGGCGATCCACTGCTGTCTTTCCCAGTCCCGTACGGCCTGCAGCGCAACATGGTCCACCGCGCTTTTGCGATCACCCGAGCAAGCCACCGTCAGCAAGTACAGCGACAACGGATAGATTCGGCCGTCGAGGTGAACATTGGCGTGCGCCTGGCTCGCCAAAGCTGCCGTGGCCAGAACGGATTGCGCGGCCATGGCGCAGGGCACGCCGATCACATTGGCCATGCGTTCCACGGCAGGCCCCAATAGATCGCCCAGCGCCGCGACCGGGTAGGGTAGGGGCGTTATCTGCTGTTCCAACAAGGGGCGTGGCGGCCCTTGTACTTCGCGCAGTTGCATAGCCTTCCTCCATAAATTACCGATCTCTCCCTCACGTCATCCCGCCAAGAATGCTGAGTGTTATCAGGGATCAAGGCCCCTGCGACCTGTGAGGGTGTCCACTGACGCGGGACTGGCGGCTCCTTACGACCAGGAGCTAGGGCATCTCATGATCTGGCCTCCTGAGCACCGTTACCGGTGGGCGGGTGGAGGCTGCATTGGCTGACGAGACCAGTGCCGCGAGATCCTGAGCCATGTGCAAGTAGCAATGCGATGACTGGGGCATGCCTGACTGTCAGTCAGGTGCAGTCCATTCCCTGGTCTGCGGCACCATCATCTACAGCGCTGTTGCTGGTGATATCGGCGTTTGTCACGCCGATTGTCACGAGGGGAATTGCCGCAAAGCCATGTACGATGAGGGCTGCAGCAGTGGTAGGAGCGCCCGTCTCTTTTCTGGAAAAAGAGACGGGCGAACGGTTGGCGCAAAACATTGGCCGAGCAGGTTCGTTGCTGCAGGGCTAAAGGGTTAGCGGGCAGCCGCACTAGGCGGATTGTTTAGAGGGCGTCCATCATTCTGGCGAATGACCGTGCGAGCCTCCGGGCGCGGATCGCACTTTGGGTTGAACCACCGGGTTAGCGGCATGACCTTGAAGGCTCTGGTCATCTGGGTGCTGCCTAAGGCAGCGCTTTGAACCTTCGTTCTAACGGTCACCGCGGCTCGGGTCAATTGGTGAAGGGCACATGGAAATGCGCCAGATTCCACCTCTGGCGTGCTTTGGAAGTCGGTGGGTGTCAGTGGCAAAGTGGCCGTTTGTCGCTTTTCTAGTGTTAGCCCGTGAGCATGGGGATGCGAAGCCTCCCCATGCTCACGGGCTTAGCCAGAGAAGCCAAAATCGAGGCGAGTTGGCGACTGTCGCCATCCGCTCAGACGGTAAGGATGTAGATTGCACGCGGTCTGTCGCCAGTGTCGCCGTTGTCGCCGCCCTATCGGATGGGTACTACGTTCCGATCCCTGGCCACATTCATCGCGCTGGCCGAGAGATTGCCCGTCGACGCCTTCAGAATGTACTCGCTCCACCAGGCCATCATCGGCCGCCGTCGCTCGATGTAGTCGGCTCGGTTGTAGGCACTGCGCACCTCATCCTTGTCGACGTGCGCCAACGCCACTTCGATGAGCTCCGGGTCCCACCCATGTTCATTCAATATGGTGCTGGCCATCGAGCGCATGCCGTGGCTGACCAAGCGGTCCTGGAAGCCCATGCGTTTCAACGCCATGTTGGCGGTCTGGCTATTGGCATGAGTACGAGGGTTTCGGTCTGCCGGGAAGACGTATTCCCGATGACCACTGTGGGACTTCAGTATCTCCAGCAATGACATGGCTTGATCGCTCAACGGGATGCTGTGCGGGCGGCGCTTCTTCATCCGCTCTGGCGGGATGGTCCAGACACGCCTTTCAAAGTCGATGTCTGCCCAGCGAGTAGTCGCCGCCTCAGCGGGGCGAGTCATGGTGTGCAACTGCCATTCGATCAAGCAGCGGGTGGTGCGTTTGATGCTGGCGTTCGCTATTTCCAGCATGAGTTCAGGAAGCTCCTCGGGTGGAAGCGCCGCCATGTTTTCTTTTTTCGGTTTCTTGAACACCGCCCGAATCCCGCTTAGCGGGTTCGCGAAGATCATTCCCGAATTGACACCGTAAGTCATGATCTCGTTGAGGCGCTGGCTAAGCCGCTTCACGGTTTCCAAGCTGCCTTTGGCTTCGATGGGTCGAAGGATCTTGATCACCATCGGTGCGCTCACTTCCGAGATCGGAGTCGATTTCATGCTCGGGAAAACGTGCAGAGTGAGTGAGCGCCAGATGTCCTCAGCATAGGCCGGCGTGACCGAGTCCTTTTTCAGCTCGAACCAGGCGCTAGCTACTTTCTCGAACGTATGTTCCGTCTCGGCTAGTTTGGCTTGCGCGAGATCATTGCGCTGAGCTTTGGGATCGATCCCCTGCGCAAGTACTTCCCTAGCTTCAACCGCTTTCCGCCGAGCTTGCGCTAGAGAGACCTCGGGATAGGAGCCGAGCGCCATGTTGATTCGATTCTTTGTGATCGGATGCCTGTAGTTGAAATTCCACTGCATCGAGCGGTTGACCCGGACTCGGAGCTGGAGGCCGTCGCCATCCGTGAGGACGTAGTCCTTGTCTTTGGGCTTGACCGCCTTGAGCTGGCGGTCGGAGAGGCGAGCTGTTTGAGCGCACATGGGAGAAGCTCCATGACACCTTTTGGTATTCCCAAGATTAGTCCCAGGTAGGCTGGAATACCACCGGGAATACCGAGAGGGCTGGAACTCAAAAAACTGTTGTGGCCCTCAAAAGAGCAGTAAACCCTTGATTTCACTGACTTCCAGGCACAAAAAAAGACGTCCGTGGACGTCTTTGATTGATCATTTGGTGGAGCCGGGGGAAGTTGAACTGCCGTCTTATGGGTCTGTGAAGTACCCTAGATAAGTGTGAGCAATTCAATACCCCAATAGTGCTTAACACTCAATTACCCACCGCCCACGCAACATCCCTTTCAACTCATCAACACTCAACGTCATATCCCGTTTCCGATGAACCATCGCATGACAGTTGGCGCACAACGTGACGAGGTCCGTCGCAGGGTTCACCGCTTTCTCCCCTTCAAAGCGCGAAATCGGTACCACATGATGAACGTGAATAAACCCCTTTGCGTGCTCCCCGTAAGCCTTTTCGAAGTCAAACCCACATGCTTTGCAGTCAAGGCCGTGGATCGCGATAGCTTTTGCCCTCAGGTCTTTCCGGCGCTCGTAACGAGTTCCAAAGTAGCTTAATTTATTGCCTTCATTGGCTGACTCAAAGATTAATGGGTCTTCCTCGGAATACAGCGCAGTTGCATCGACTGGAACGGTCTTAAGCGTTGCATGGCTGAGGATTGCATCATAAACCTCAGGGGTGATAGGCCTAACCGCGATACGCCAATAGTTTTTCGGGCGGGGAACAGCGATAGCCTCCAAATACTCTCCATCAATTTTGAAGGGGACAGCGCTCTCAAACGGCTTGAAGTTCTCAATCAGTGCAAAAAGGTTCCCTTCATCATTCCTTCCATCTGAATAGATTTTGCCGATCCGGGCAGTGCCAAAATAATGCGGAGTGGCACTTAAACGATCAGAGGCAAAAGCTTTATCTTTGATTCGCCCTTTGTAGTAAATCGCTTCAGTTCCCTCAGCGAGCAGCTTCAGGTATCGCTTGGGAAAGTGATAAACCGCCCCCGTTTGGTCTTCCCACTGCGATGTGTCGTTTTCCACGATGACGACGGGCATTTCATTTCCTCTCGACTGATGGCAAAAGCCTATCAAAAACGAGGAAAATTCCTACATCTGCTATAGAAAGATAAACGTTCCCCGGGCGGCAATGACCCGATCAAAAGGTCCGACCTCAAATCCAAACCAGCGAAGGAAGTCCCAACCCACCCCCCACCCGCCACCACCTTGCACCTGGCTATCATCCCCAGCAGAATGGCTGCGCAACCGCACCCCACCGATGCCCAAGAGGTTCGCCCTTGTACGCCAGATCCCTGCATATCTACGACTTCAAATGCTATGGCAAGGCTGTCCTTCGCCTGCAATATCCGGGGCGTACGGGCAAGGGTGTGTCGAGCTTGAAGAACGTCAATCTTGTGCTCGGCGACAATGGCGGAGGGAAGTCCTCCATCTTGCGCGCGCTGGCGATTGCCGCTCTCGCACCTGCGCTGCTCGAATCCGGCTTCGTCCCGTACCGCCTGGTGCGGCGCGCCAGGGCTGACGAGGAGGCGATCAAGGAGAGCCTGCTCAAGATCGAAGCGGTCATCACTGACGACGAGCACTTTCCCGCGTCTGCAAGAAAGAAGCTGGAACTGCTGGCCCGCCTGGAACCCCGCGGCCCGCGTAGCAGTCAGGACCGTCTGCATCTGGACAGCACGCCCGATTCGCCGATTTCCAGGCTGCTCGGCGACGACTATTCCCCGGCTTTCTTCGTTGTTGGCTACGGCGCTACCCGTCGGGTGGAAACGGGCGATTTTTCGCCCGGCAGCGCACGTCGCTCAAGAGGCCTGCGCTACCAGCGCATCGCAGGGCTGTTCGAGGACCAGGTCGCCTTGCGACCGCTGCAGATGTGGTTGCCACGCCTGCAAGGGCGCGATGTGCAGCGCTTCCTGGAGGTCGTTGAGTTGCTCAACAGGGTGCTGCCGGCCAATGTCGTCTTCGAGGGCGAGATCGATGACGAAGACGATCAGTACCAGTTTCTCTTCGACGGCATCACCACGCCCTTCAGCTCGTTGTCCGACGGCTACAAGGCCTTTGTCGGCTGGGTTGGCGATCTGCTCGGGCACCTGTGCGATGTCGCCCCGCCGGACAAGCGTATCGATGATATTCCGGGCATGGTGCTGGTCGACGAAATCGACCTGCACCTGCATCCGGAGTGGCAACGCAGTGTCGTCCCTTCGCTGGCCAGCGCCTTCCCGAAACTGCAGTTCGTGTTCACGTCCCACAGCCCGCTGGTAGCCAGTACGGTCAAGCGCGAGAACGTGTTCATCACCGATACGGCCGAGGATGGCACGGCGACCGTGGCGCAGCTGCAGGAGAGTGTCTACGGCCGGAGCATGGAGCAGTTGCTGCTGTCGTCCTACTTCGGTATGCAGACGACCCGGCCGGACTCCTTCCAGAGCGAGGGCGAGACGCTGTTTCGCAAGGCTGCCGAGGGCGATGCCGTGGCGGCCCTGGATTTCCTCGAGCGCCTGACCCAGGCCGCGCCGCTGGCCGATGACAGCGCCCCCGGCCAGGGCGGGAAACGCAAGGAATGATCAAGTACCCGATCGAGCCCGAGGCGCTGGCTCGGGAAATTGACGCCGCCGACCCGCGCTGGACCAGCAACGCCGGCAAGCGCACGCAGAAGTTGGTCGACGCGCAGCAGTTCAAGGAAAAGACGTCGATCTGGAGCACGGTCAAGCCGGTGTTCATGAAGGTGCAACTGAACAAGTGCGTGTTCTGCGAGCGCCAGTTCGAAAGCCCGCAGTACGGCACGATCGAGTTCGACCTCGAACATTTCCGGCCCAAATCCGCGGTGCTCGGCTGGCCTGATCCACAGCGTCACCCGCGGCTGAACTATCCGGTGGCCACCGGTGACGCCAGCGAGAAAGGCTACTACTGGCTGGCCTATGACCCGCTGAACTACGCGGCGTCGTGCAAGGTGTGCAACACCACGTTCAAGCTCAACTACTTCCCGATCGGTGCGGCTCGTGGCGCGCTGCTGGAGTCCATCGCCAGCCTCGGCAGCGAGCAGCCCTTTCTCTGCTATCCGATTGGCGCGCAGGCGGAGGATCCGGAGGAGCTGATCACCTTCGTGGCGACGGTGGCTGTCCCCACCCAGGCCGACGGACCGCGGCGCTTGCGTGGCCAGATCATCATTGATTTCTTCGGACTCAACGACCGCGAGCAGTTGCACCGCGACCGCGCGCGCATGCTGGCGCTGTTCGGCCCGGCCTTGCTTGCGCAGTCGCAGGGGACGGCCAGCGAATCCGACCTGGCGTTGATCGCGCGGATGACCCAGCCGAACCTGCCCCACTCGGGTTGCCTGCGGGCCTATAAACGGCTGTGGGCAGAGGATGCGGAGCTGGCGAAGCGGATTTTCGAGCAGTGCCGGCTCTATATGCTGAGCGAAGCCGGGACGCCACCTCCGGGCGTCTGAGTCGTCCGGGAGCAGATCAGCCGATCACTGTCCTGATGAGCTGGGCGAATTCCTAAGGCCGCTCAAGCGCTGTTCGCTCCGCGGCCCACCCGGATGCTGCTGAGACCTTCGTGACGGATATTGGCGAGGAGGTTGATAGGTTGGGAGAGCAGTTGCAGCAGGGGGCGCCCAACCCACCTCGCGGAACGCAAACTGAGATATCAACCTGCACGAGCCTGGAGCCGTCATGTCAGAAATTGTGTTTGTAGCGCTGAAGAAGCCTGGTGGCGCGACGCTCTGTTCAGCGCTACCACATAACAAATCCGGAATTCCCATCGCTGCCCGGCGCCTGGGGACAGCACACACTTCGATGCTGACCTTCGCAAGGGACGGCAATGAGTTGTGGGTGATGTGTGGGCCTCTTTCGGTCGGCGTCGATCTCGCGCTTTTCAAACCCTTTGCTATCGACTTTTTGAGACCTGCAAGGGGGCCGGGTCTTTTCCTCATGGAGGCAAGAGCCATAGATGCGCAACGGCCGCACACTACCTTGCTTGATTTCGGCAGGTATTCCGACGCTGCTGTTGAAGATGTGATCGCGCTCGCGCAAGGACTTCAGCAAGTGCTTGGTTATGTCCCGGAACTTCAAGATTGGGGGAATGATTGTTGACGGGATCAAGCGCTGCCCGTCATCCCACCTCCGACCGCCGCCGCTTGATCCGGTACATATCACCGTCCGCGTGACTGAGCAGGGTGTCGGCATCTTCCCCATCCGTCGGATAACAGGCCACGCCAATACTGCAGGTCGGCATCTGCAAGCCGGCGAAGTCGCTGCCCAGCGGCTCGGCCATCACCGCCAGAATCTGCGCGACCTTTTCCGATACGTCGTTCTGCGACTGGATCTCGGTCAGCAGGACGATGAATTCATCGCCGCCCATCCGCGCCACGGTATCGGTTTCGCGCACGCAGCCTTGCAGGCGCCGGGCGATGGTGCAGAGCACGCGATCGCCCATGCCGTGGCCATGGTCGTCGTTGATGCCCTTGAAGTCGTTGATATCGAGGAACAGCAGGGCGAACTGGCTGTTGTGGCGATGCCCGGCGAGCAGGGCGGTGTGCAGGCGGTCGCTGAACAGCGAGCGGTTGGTGAGCTTGGTCAATGGGTCGTGATGAGCGAGGAAACGCAGCTCTTCCTCGGCCTTGGCCAGTGCGGTGATGTTGCGCGCGACGCCGATCCGCGCGCCCACTTCATCCGACCAGAACGCGGCCCAGAGGATGTAGACGACACCGCCATCCTTGCGGATATAGCGATTGCGGAAGTCGAAATGCGGCTGTCCGTTCATCACGCGAACTATGGACGCGCGGGTCGCGGCCAGGTCTTCGGGGTGCATGTAGTGAGTAATGGAAGTGCCGACCAGCTCGTCGGCGCGGTAACCGAGCAAGGCCTGGCAGGCATCGCTGACGAAGACGATCTGGTCGTCCCGGTCGACCACGAACACCGTATCCAGCATCAAGTGGATCAGCTTGGGGTAGAGCGCTTGCAGGTCAACGGGCATAAGTCAGGTAGTCCGGTTGGTAACGCTTGAACATGGCCGCGACGCAAAAGGCGGCGGCGAGCCATCGGGCAGACTTCCTGTCGGCTTGGGCAGCGCTCGGGGCACTGCGGCAAAAGAGCGTACATAAGCAGAAAAACAGGGGCAGAAAAAGGGGACAAAAAAAGAGGTTATAGAGTTCTGGGAAATATAGCTGGCAGATTGATGGCTGGTTGTCTGTTTCGCGGGTTGTCGTTCAGTAGATCGATTGGGGAGGCAGGTTTGGTGAGTCTGCTCGAAGGAAATTGCTGTCTAGCTGGGTGCCTGTCTGGGGTCTTGCAGCGCTCTTGAGATCGAGCGCCGCCCGCGCGGCGCATCGCGGATGAATCCGCTCCCACATTTGTTGCAACGTACCTATGCCTGACAGGCCATGGTTGACCGCCTTGTTGGTTCGACGCGATACCGAGTCGAGCCCAACAGCCTCCCCGCGATGCATCGCCGAAAAAACAAAGGCTGACAACTCAAATCCAACAGGCCATGGCACGTTGCAGCAAATGTGGGAGCGGGCCGGGCGGCGTTCCGATGGCCCGCGATGCGCCGCGCGGGCGGCGCTCGATCTGGAGGGCGCTGCATGACCCAAGACAGGCACCTGGCGGCCTTGATGCGTTTTTCCTGGTCACCCCAGCAACTCGCTGATCCAGCGAATCTCCTGGGCCAGTTCCCGCAACTTCTCCTGCGCCACCGCCTGCCGCGCCCGCGACAACCCCTCCAGCGTCTTGCGCTTCAAGCGCAACAACCGCTGCCACTTGGCGATGAACGCCGCACTGCGCTCGTGCAGCAGCAACGGCCCGAAGTACAGCTCCTGCTCGCTGTACACCATGGGCCCGCTGCGCTCGGCGACGACGATCTCGTAGTCGAAGCGATTCTCCCGCAACACCTCTTCCGCCACGATCCGATAGCCGTTGTCCATCAACCAGCGGCGCAACGGCTGCCCGCCACCATTGGGCTGCAACACCAGGCGCTCGTGGCCGCCAAGGCGCGCGCGGTCGGCCTGGAGAATGTCGCGGATGGTCTCGCCGCCCATGCCGCACAGGGTGATCGCGGTAATCCCGTCCGCCACCTCGATCGCCCGCAGGCCACTGGCATGGCGCACCACGATCGCCTGTTCCAGCCCGTGCTCGCGCACGCTGCGCAGTGCCGCGTTGTACGGGGTCGACGCCACCTCGCCCGCCACCGCCGCGACAATCAACCCGCGCTGCATCAGCGCCACGGGCAGGTAGGCGTGGTCCGAGCCGATATCGGCCAGTCGCGCGCCGGCCGGGACATGGGCCGCCACGCGCTCCAGGCGGCGGGACAGGGTCTGGGGATTCAACGGGGTACCTCGCAAGGACGGCAGCAGGCCAATCGGGCGGCGATTCTGGCGGGCAATGGCACGGATTTCAAATCCCCGGCCAGGGCAGGCGGGAATCGACATGGATGTGCTTTTCCTTGCGCGGCACGAACGGGGTGTCCAGTGTCGCCAGCGCCACCGACACCCAGTCGGCATGCTCGCCGCTGGCGCGCGACCAGAACAGGCTCGACCCGCAGCGTCCGCAGAACTCGCGCAGCACGATGGGCGAGGAGGCGAATGCCTTGAGCTGGTCGGCACCGGCGACAATCCGCAAGTCGCTGCGGGGCACGCTGCCGTAGCTGGCGAACGCGGCACCATGGCCTTTGCGGCACTGCCCGCAATGGCAGTGACTGACCGCCTTCGGCTCGCCCAGCAGTTCGTAGCGCACCGCTGCGCACAGGCAGCTTCCCTGATAGATCGTCATCGCTCGTCGGTCCCGTGCAAAGGGCGCAAGGGTAACCAGCGCGTGCCGGGCCGTCGAGCGCCGCTATTGTCCCGGCGCGGCGCTCTGGCGCCAGATCAGCCCCTGGGTGTCATAGCCGCGCTCGTGGGCGATGCGCAGCAGTTCCTCGCGCTGCGCCGCGCCGATTTCCTTCTCCCGCGACAACAGCCACAGGTACTCGCGATCCGGATGCCCGACCAGGGCCACCCGGTACTGCGCATCGTGGTACAGCACCCAGTACTCGCCCTTGGTCAGCCCCGGGGCGAGGCGGCTGAACCAGTTGTCGAAGCGCACCCACAGCTTGTCGGTGCGCCCCGGCACCTGCGCCTCGGCGATGCCGTGGGCCTCGTTCCATTGGCCGTCATTTTCCTTGCAGCGATTGTTCACATCGACGCGACCGTCGTCGCGCAGGCGGTAGTGCGCCTCCGACTGCACGCAGTTGCGCTGGAAGAACATCGGCAAGCGCGCCTGTTCGTACCAGGTGCCCTGGTAGCGCGCGAGGTCGACCTGCTGGGTCGCGGGCGGCGCCCCCGCGCGCTCGGTACTGGAGCAGCCGGGCAGGGCCAGCATCAGGCAGGACAGCAGCAGGGGCGTGCGTATCGACATGACGACCTCCGGAGAAATGAATGCACCGCTCTCCTGGTCTTTGAGGCAGGACCGCCGGGAAAGTTGTGCAAACTTTTTCGAGTTGAGTTGTACAAAGAAATATACTTGTACAACATCTGTAGAGTGTGAGGGTCGAGGTTCATGGTTGGCGAAAGACACTGGCTTGGCCGCCTGTCCCCCTGTCTGCTGCTGGGGCTGCTGCTGGCGATGGCGCAATCGGCCACCGCCGACTGGCGTCCCGCGGTGCCTGGCGCACGAGCGGTCGGCGCTGGCGAATTCACCTGGTTCGGCCTGCGCCTGTACAGCGCGCGCACCTGGAGTGCGGTGGCGCCGCTGGACTGGGCATCCCCCTTCGCCCTGGAGCTGACCTATCACCGCACGCTGTCGCGGGAAACCCTGGTCGAGGCCAGTCTCGACGAGATGCGCCGGCTCGGCGGCGGCGACCTGAGCGAGGCGACCCTCGAACGCTGGGCCGGCCTGATGCGCCAGGCCTTCGTCGATGTACGCCCGGGGATGCGCATTACCGGGGTGTACCTGCCGGGGCAGGGCTGTCGGTTCTACGTCGACGGTGAGTTGCGTCGGCAGATCGACGAGGCGGCCTTCGCCCGTGCGTTCTTCGCCATCTGGCTCGACCCGCGGGCCCGCGAGCCACAGTTGCGCCAGGCCCTGCTCGGGCGTGCCGGCGCCGACCGAGGAGAATGACCATGCGCGTCTTGCTGATCCTGTTTGCCTGCCTGCTGCTCGGCAGTTGCGGCAACGTCGAGGTCGACCACTATGCCGAGCAGCAACCGCGCCTCGACCTCGCCGCCTATTTCTCGCGCCCGGTGCAGGCCTGGGGCATGTTCCAGAAACGCTCGGGGGAGGTGGTCAAGCGCTTCCACGTGAGCATCGACAGTCGCCGCGACGGCGAGAAGCTGATCCTCGACGAACACTTCGTCTACAGCGACGGCACCACCCAGCGCCGCACCTGGACCCTGACCCCGCAAGGCGCCGGCCGCTGGATCGGGCGCGCCGGCGACGTGGTCGGCGATGCCGAGGGGCGGGTGTCCGGCAATGCCCTGCACTGGCGCTATCGCCTGGACCTGCCGGTGGATGGGCGCAACTGGGTGATGGACATGGATGACTGGATGTACCTGATGGACGAGGACACCCTGATCAACCGCACCCGCATGAGCAAGCTCGGGGTGGAGGTCGGGCAGATCACCCTGTTCTTCCGCCGCCTGCCGCAGGGCGCCCGGTGAGCCGTCGCCAGGCGCCGCGCCTGGGCCTGGTGCTGGGCGACCAGCTGTCCTTCGACCTCGACCTGCTGCGCGCCCTCGACCCGGCCCACGACGTCGTGCTGATGGCCGAGGTCGAGGACGAGACCCGCTATGTGCCGCACCATCCGCGCAAGATCATCCTGGTCCTCAGCGCCATGCGTCATTTCGCCGAGGCCTTGCGCGCGCGTGGCTGGCGGGTGGCGTACGTGACCCTGGATACGCGCGGCAACAGCGGCAGCATCGTCGGCGAACTCAAGCGCTGGCACAGCACGCTCAAGGCTGCGGAGGTACACGTCACCGAGTGCGGCGAATGGCGCCTGGAGCAGAGCCTGCGTACCTGCGACCTGCCCATGGTCTGGCACCGCGACCGGCGTTTTCTCTGTTCCCGCGAGGCCTTCGCGCGCTGGGCGAAAGGGCGCAGGCAGCTGCGCATGGAAAATTTCTACCACGGCATGCGCAAGCGCAATCAGCTGCTGCTGGAGCCGGACGGCGGGCCGGCGGGTGGTGCCTGGAACTACGACAAGGACAACCGCAAGCCGCTGCCGCGCAAGGTGCATGGGCCGTTTACCGCGCGCTTCAAGGCGGATGCGATCACCACCGAGGTCATCGACCTGGTACGCCAGCGCTTCAAGGATCACTACGGCAATGTCGAGGGCTTCGACTACCCGGTGACCCATGCCGAGGCCGAGGCGCTGTGGCAGCACTTTCTCGAACATGGCCTGGCGGCGTTCGGCGACTACCAGGACGCCATGGCCGAGGGCGAGCCGTACCTGTTCCATGCGCGCATCAGTGCGGCGCTGAACATCGGCCTGCTGGACGTGCGGCGGCTGTGCGAGGACGTCGAGCAGGCGTGGCGGCGCCAGGAGGTGCCGCTGAATGCCGCGGAGGGTTTCATCCGCCAACTGATTGGCTGGCGCGAGTATGTGCGCGGCGTCTACTGGCTACGCATGCCCGAGTACGCGCAACTGAATGCGCTGGGCAATCGCCGGCCGTTGCCCGGGTTCTACTGGAATGGCCAGACCCGGATGCGCTGCATGGCCCAGGTCATCGGGCAGACCCTGGAGCTGGGCTATGCGCACCATATCCAGCGGCTGATGGTCACCGGCAACTTCGCCCTGCTGGCCGGCATCGCGCCGCCGCAGATCTGCGCGTGGTACCTGGCGGTGTACACGGATGCCTACGACTGGGTGGAGCTGCCCAATACCCTGGGCATGGTGATGCATGCCGACGGCGGGTTTCTCGGTTCCAAGCCGTATTGCGCCAGCGGCAAGTACATCCAGCGCATGTCCGATCATTGTGCGAACTGCGCATACCGGGTGGACCGTGCGGTGGAGGAGGATGCCTGTCCGTTCAATGCCTTGTACTGGCACTTTTTGATGCGCCACCGTCAGGCCTTCGCCGGCAATCAGCGCATGGCCCTGCTCTACGGCAATCTCCAGCGGATGAAGCCGGCGCGGCGGGAGGCCTTGTGGCAGCGAGGCGAGGCATTGCTGGCGCGCCTGGATGCGGGGGAGGGGTTGTGAGGCATGGCTGAGACTCCATCAGGACGGGGCTTGTAGGCGTTATGCGGGCCGGCCGAGCAAAGCACCAATTCTGTGCAAGCATGGTTTGCCATCATTTCGCTATTAACCTACAATCCCTGCGGTTTTACAGGCTTCCAGCCAACTAAAAATGACCACGCCGCGGACCTCCCGAAGGCCCTCCGCGCGTAGTGGCGAACACCCCCTTGTGCGCAATACGGTCTCCCCCTGCCGGAGGCTAAAGGCTTAGTCCGCCTGGCTCGACCACGACCATAGCCAGGCCGGTATTTGAGGAACGCTCGATGCGGGTCAGAAATCTCTCCATTGGCGCCAGAGCCGGTTTTGCCTTTGCAATCCTGGCGGTGCTCGTACTGCTGTTGGGCGGCGTCGCGATTTTCGAAGCCGAGAAAATGGACTCCTCGACCAAGAAGATCACCGGCTACTGGCAGCCCGGCAGCCACGCGCTGGCCGAGGTCGGCCTGGCGCTGGGCCGGGTGCGTGCCCTGACCTTGCGCTCGATCCTGCAGCGCGACCCGCAGGAACGCCAGCGCACCCTGGAGTTGATCACCCAGCGCCAGGGCGAGATCAGCGGCAACCTGAAGTTCTACGAAGGCAGCATCGGCAGCCCGCGCAACCGCGAGCTGTTCGAGGCCTTCACCGCCTCCTACGGGCAGTACGCGGTCGAGCAGGGCAAGCTGCTGGATGCGGTGCGCGCCGATCATCCGGACCAGGCCACCGATCTGCTCAACGGCCCGATCGTCGCCCATGCCGACAGCATGATGAACGACCTGAGCAACCTGATCCGCTACAACTACGACGGCCTGCTGGAGTCGGGCAAGGTCAGCGGCGAAGCCTACGACCGCGCGGTGGTGATCATGGCGGTGACCCTGGTGGTCATTCTGCTGGCGATGATCGCCATCGCCGCGGTGCTGACCCGCAGCATCGTCCTGCCCCTGCATGAAGCGGTGGTGGTGGCCGATCGCGTGTCCCATGGCGACCTGACCCAGGAAATCAACGTGGTCGGCAAGGACGAGCCGGCGCTGCTGCTGGAGTCCATGCGCACCATGCAGGAACGCCTGCGCGTCACCCTGCGGCAGATTGCCGAGTCCTCCGACCGCCTGGCGTCGGCCTCCGAGGAGCTGCACGCGGTGACCGACGACACCAGCCGCGGCCTGCTGCAGCAGAGCGCCGAGATCGAGCAGGCGGCCACCGCGGTGAACGAGATGACCGCCGCCGTCGAGGAGGTCGCCAGCAACGCGGTGACCACCTCCGATGCCTCGCGTCGCGCCGACGACACCACCCAGCATGGCCGTGCCCAGGTGGATCAGGCGCTGGCCTCGATCCAGAGCCTGGTCAGCGATGTCGGCGACACCGCGCAGGAAGTCGAGGACCTGGCCAACCATGTCAACGACATCAGCCGCGTGCTCGACGTGATCGGTTCCATCGCCGACCAGACCAATCTGCTCGCGCTCAACGCCGCCATCGAGGCCGCGCGCGCCGGCGAGGCGGGTCGTGGTTTCGCCGTGGTCGCCGACGAAGTCCGCGCCCTGGCCCATCGCACCCAGCAGTCCACCGAGGAAATCGAGCAGATGATCGGCGGGGTGCAGGCCGGGACCCACCGCGCGGTCAGCACCATGCACAGCAGCCAGAGCCAGGCCAGCCAGACCCTGGTGGTGGCCCAGGCCGCGGACGAAGCGCTGAAGGTCATCGCCGATGCCATCGCCGCGATCAACGAACGCAACCTGGTCATCGCCAGCGCCTCGGAAGAGCAGGCCTCGGTGGCGCGGGAAGTGGACCGCAACCTGGTGAATATCCGCGACCTGTCGATGCAGACGTCGGCGGGGGCCAACCAGACCAACGCGGCGAGCCAGGAGCTGTCGCGCCTGGCGGTGGAGCTGAACATGATGATTTCCAGGTTCAAGGTCTGAGGCGACCCGGGCCTGTTCGCAGGCCCGGTCTGCCGGGTGCAACAGGCCCCCGCAGCGCCAGCGCGCGGACAGCGCCGGGCGAAAGAAAGTTCCTCCTCGCAGATAGCCGGCAGCGCTCGGCAATACCGCTGAAACCCTTGCCGCAGAGCCTTTCTCCGGCAGAAAACATCCTTTCGATATAACCCTAAAAGCCTGTTGCCGGAGCTTTTTCCGGCCATTAGCCTCAACTTGTTACCACGGATTGTCTGCCACCCAAAAGCGCGTCTGGGAGGGATACCAGCGCTTATTACAAGAGGTGCATCATGCCGTTCAGTGCCGACGTTCTGCATGTTTTGGCACGAGAAGTCTCCCCCCATCTTCGCTTCGCTACCCTGCACGACCTGGTCGTGCAGCTGGGGTTCGATTTCTTCGGATTCTCCTGCTGGACCAGCTTCGATCCGCGACCACTGCTCTGGAGCACCTGGCCGGTGGGCTGGAACCAGAACTACCGGTCCAGGCATTACATCGAGGTCGATCCACGCATCGATCACTGTCGACGCTCGATCCTGCCGATCGCCTGGAACGAAGAGTTCTTCCGCTGCGCCCCGGGCCTGTGGGAGGACGCCCAGACGTTCGGGCTCTGCCATGGCTGGTCGCAGGGCTCGCATTCGGAAGGGGTCTTCAGCATCCTCGATGTGGCCCGTCAGACGGGGCCGATCGGCGCCGAGGAATGGTACGAGAAGGCGGGGCAAGTGCTGTTGCTGTGCAACCTGATCCACATGAACCAGGTCGAGGAACTCAAGCGCAAGATCGCGGCATTGAGCCTGACCTGCCGGGAAATCGAAGTGCTGCGCTGGTCGGCCATCGGCAAGACCGCCGAGGAGGTTGCCGACATCCTGAACCTGTCGGAGTCGACGGTGAATTTTCACACCCGCAATGCCATCGTCAAACTCGGTGTGCAGAACAAGGTGGCGGCCATCGCCCGGGCGGCGCAGCTTGGCCTGTTCATCCTGCGCGAGCCACGGCTGGCGAGCCAGCCAACCGAGTACAGCCGGCGTGCCTCGGACTGGGTCTTGGCCGCGAGCTAGACAGGTCGCGCGGTGCACCGTAATGGCGAACGCCGCCCTTGATGCGCCCCGGTTTGGGGCGATCGCGATCCTGCTTCGGGTGGGTTGAGCCGCGCGCCGTGGCAAAAAGCCATTTTTCTCGATCAATTCGTTAGCTAGCTTTCCTCTTGGCCTGGTAGTTGCCTCTTGAAAGACATTGAAATGTCGCCGTTGGAGAGGTCTATGTCGCTATCAAGCAACTCCATGCACTTGTCGGGTGAAGAACGACGCTGGCTGCCCTGGTTCGGCAAGACCGGCAAATTGGCCATGGGCTGGGCCTGTCGGGTCAACCGCTCGGCTTATCCGGTCATCGAGCAGACCTTCGAAGCCATCGCCGAAACCCGGGTCAAGCTGCTCAACAGCTGGGCCCTGGAGCAGTGGGAGCATCTCGCCGAACTGGCTCAGGGGCTGGGTGATCCGAGTGCCGTCGATGTCCAGGCCCTGCAGGAGAAACTGCAACAGGCCGAGGACTTTTCCGAGCTGTTCGTCGTCGATGTCAATGGCAAGCTGCTGGCCTCGACCTGGAGCGGCCAGCAGCCGCGCACGATCAATCCGGCGGCGCTGGCCGAGGGCCTGAAGGCGCCGTTTCTCCATGGCCCCTACAGCGATCCGTTGACCCTGGCCATCGGTCCTTCCTCGTCGCGCTTCCATGACGAAGTCACGCTGATGTTCCATCAGCCGCTGAAGGTGGGTGGCAAGGCCGTCGGCTGTCTGTGCGGGCGGGTGCCCAACGACGTGCTCGGCGACCTGATCCAGCGCGAGGCCGGGCACATCTTCGCCGAGTCGGGGGACAACTACCTGTTCATGGTGCAGTCGCGCTTCGATCGCAACCTGCAGCCGGGGGTGGCGCTGTCGCGCTCGCGGTTCGAGGACGGCACCTTCAGCCACGGGGAAAACCTCAAGAGCGGCGTGCATACGCCGTGGAAGACCGTGCAGGTGCAGCGCCATACCGAACTGGAACTGCGCTTCACCGACCCGGCGACCCAGCAACTGCACCCCGGCGTGCGCGAAACCATCCGCAACGGCTCGAACCTGTTCGTCACCTATCCGGGCTACTCCGACTATCGGCATATCCCGGTGGTGGGCAAGGGCGTGACCTTCCAGTTGCCGGGCTCGCCGGATCGCTGGGGGATGATGTGCGAGGCCGACCTGGAAGAGGTCTACCGCCGCCGCTCGCTCAGCTACGGCCTGATGAAGCCTTACCTCGCGACCATGCTCGGCCTGTTCAGTTGCAACTATGCCGTGCAGCACTACAGTGGCCTGCCGCAGCACCTGATCGACCTGTGCGAGGCTGGCAGCCTGCTGGTTGCCGCGCTGGTCTTCAGCACCCTCGGGCCGAAGCGCCTGGCCGCGCGTCTCAACGAAATGACCGGAGTCATCCGGACCATCGCCGAGGGTGAGGGCAACCTGCGCCAGCGCCTGGATGCCTCGCGCATGGCCCACGACGAGACCGGCGACATGGGGCGCTGGATCAACAGCTTCATCGACCACCTGGATTCGGTGGTGGGGCAGGTGGTCAAGGCCAGTCACAGTGTCGGCACCACCAACCAGATGATGCTCGGACGCAGCCGCAAGGCCAGCAGCACCTCGATGGAAGTGGCCGAAGCGGTGCACCGCATGATGGTCATCGTCGAAGAGCAGCTCGGTGAAATCCAGCAGGCCTCCGCCGGTGCCGAACAGATGAAGCAGGCCATGGACGAAGTGGTCGAGCGGGCCCGCGAGCAATTCCTCACGGTGCAGCAGGGTACCCAGTCGATCCGCGACGTGGTCGAACGCTCCGCCGCCAGCGTGCAACTGCTCGATAGTCGCATGGCCGAGATCGGCAAGATCAGCCACCTGATCAGCGACATCACCAACCAGACCAATCTGCTGGCGCTCAATGCCGCCATCGAAGCGGCGCGGGCCGGCGAGCATGGTCGAGGCTTCGCCGTGGTCGCCGACGAAGTCCGCAGCCTTGCCGCGCGGACCTCCAACGCGGCGGAGGAAATCCGCCTGACCGTCGAGAGCCTGCAGGGCGAAACCCGCAAGGCCGTCGGCTTCATGGAGGATGGGGTGAACAATGTCGACCAGAGCCTCGGCCTTGCCGAACAGGCGTCGTCGGAGAACGTGCAACTGCACCAGGCCGTGGAAAACATGTTCGGCATCATCCAGCAGCTCAACCAGCGCAGCCTGGATTACGGGCGGACCATCAAGGAGGTCGACCAGTCTTCGCTGGAGATGCACCAGACCGTCAACGTCCTCCACGCCAGCGCCGAGACCGTGCGCCTGAATGCCAACAAACTGCAGAAACTGGTCGGTCTGTTCGAAGTCAGCCGCAGCAGTGGCCAGCGCGAAGCCGCCTGACGACAACCCGCGGGGCAGGGCGGTCGCGATGTCGGAACCGCCCCTGCTTCCGGGCAGAAACTTTTTTTAAATCAGGGGGTTGCCAGCATGGGGGAATGCACGCATAATGGCGTCCATCGAAAGCGACGAGAAATAAAAACCTCAACGTTTTCAAAGAGTTAGAGAGATCGAAGGATTTCCGAAACTCATGAGGCCGAGTAGCAAAGTGGTTATGCTCCGGATTGCAAATCCGTCTACGCCGGTTCGATTCCGACCTCGGCCTCCACTATTCAAAGCCCCGCAGATTAACGTCTGCGGGGCTTTTTAGTTTGGGCGGAAAAGCCCGAGAGTTCCGAAACTTTTTAGGTGTAGTTCCGAAACTTCGTCATTTTGAAGGTTTGGCGATAGCCCCCACTCGTCGGTAAACCCTCTCGGTCATCTCTGCATCAGAGTGCCCGAGCAGGGTGCTGGCATCGCTCAGGTTGTCGATCTCAGACGCTGCCTTTGGACGGATGTCCCTGAACTGAAATAGCTCGATCTGGCTTGCCAAGTCAGTCTTTTTCTCGGCCCTGGCTTTTGCAGCCGCCGCCGCTCGCGCGTCAGCCCAGCGATTGCGCAGCATCCCCCAGCTCATTCGCTTGCCATCGTCGTTCAGGATGTAGTACGGCGACAGGTGACGGCTGTTCCTGTGCTCGATCCGATCCAGCAGGTCGCCCAGGGCATTCTGTACGCCGTCGACTTCCAGCAGTATCCGCAACTTCTTGCCCGTCTTGCCTTGGGTAGTTCTCAGATACACCCCCTCCCTGAAGTCTTTCCTCATGCCCAGCACATCAGCCGGTCGCTGTCCGGACAGGTAGGCAAGGTCCATTGCCTCTCTCAGTTCTTGCGGCGCCTCCTCATACACGGCTTTCCAGACGATTTCGTTTGCATAAAAGTCCCGTGGCTTTTCCTTGTTCTTCCGCACGCCCAGGCATGGGTTGTCCCTTGTTGTCACTCCCCATTCCCGCGCGGTATTGAAGACATGGGAGAGCAGTGCGATCTCACGGTTTGCGCGAGTCTTTGCTGACCTGGTGTCTCGGTACTGGGCAATCATCGAAGGTGTGATCGCGTCGATCGGCGCCTCATCGAAGACCTCGCGGAGCTGCTTCAGCTCGTAGATGTTGTCTTTCTGGGTCCGCGGCGCCTTGCCTGGGATGATCTTCTTCTCGTACTCATCGAAGATGCCCTTCATGGTTGTCAGCTCGGCCGGAAGCCGCTTGGCCTCAAGCTCGGCCCACTTCATTTTTGCCTTGGTCAGGTCGGTGCCGAGAGGGATCTCCTTGCCGCTCTGGTCTCGGTAGTAGTATCCGACCCAGGCCGGACCGTGTTTTCTTGGGCGCTTGCGGCGGTAGACACCAGGTGGCAAGTCGCGGTTCTCAGTGCTCCGGGGTCGCATTTCACTTCACCCTAGAAAAGTCAGGCACCCACGCGGGGTGCGGCTGTGGCGGCGGTGTTGCAGGAACGATTTCAAGTACGGCACCACTCAGCTTCTGGCGGGCATACTGGCGCCCTACGAGCGGGCGCCCGCCGCGACTCTCGACGTAATGCCAGCCGCGGTCATTGAGCCAGCGGCGTTGCCACGCCCGGGGCTTGTAGCCGGTAAGTTCGGCCAGCTCTTCGTCCGAAAGGATCTCGGTTTCCATATGGATCTCCACGCCGCCGACGGCGGCTGTCGGTCAATCGAGCTGGTGCCAGACGTAGCAGTCCACGCCTTGAGCTTGAAGCGAGCTATGCATGGCCCGCACCCCAGCACTGTGCTGGTTACCCTGACCAGGCCAGGGCGTGTCGAGGTGGATCCCCTGTTGGTGGTATCCGGTCCGCTTCTGTACGTAGCCTGGAAGGGTCGGCAGTTGGCTGGCGCGCAGGCCGGGTGCTGGGATCACGACGCGGTCGAGATTGGCGCTGCCACCGTCGTTGGGGTATGCCGCGGCGGCTGCTTTGCCGGCCTCGATAGCAATGCGCACTTTCTCTGGTAGGGCAGCCAGTTCTTCTTTTGTCATGGCAATAGCTCTCCATGCCCGCGCATGTCGGCGGGCTTGAGTTGTAGGGGGAGGGGTTAAGCTCGCGCTTCGAACAGTTCGATCTGCGCTGCCGGGGTGTCGCGAGCGGTGATGGCGTCGACGATCCGCCGCTGGGCGGTGCCGAAGTGAGTTTCGTCCTGCTCGATGCCGATGAACGTCCGGCCGAGCTCGATGCATGCAACGCCGGTTGTGCCGCTGCCCATCGTGTTATCCAGCACTACCCCCCCCCTGATCGGTATAGGTGGCGATCAGGAATCGCATCCAGGCGACCGGCTTCTGGGTCGGGTGATAGCTGGCAGTCTGCTTGTCGCTCGAGAAGAACTGCACCGAGCGCGGGTAGCGATCAGTCGAGTCATACTCGGTGAGCGACAGGGCCTTTCCGTAGCACTCGGAGTTAACCGTCTTCCTCTTTGCGGTGCGCCGTTCGTGACCAGTTGTCATCTGCGGGCTGTACACGGGCTGGCGCCGATAGAAGACTTGCGCAGACTCATGCGCCCGCAGTGGCTGCTTCTTCGCATTTAGGAATCCGGTGGCGTTACCCTTCTCCCAGATCCATTCGTAGCGGTAATCTCGCGGGTTGCTGGCCACCACCAGCGAGCTGAACGGTTGGGCCGCGCAGAGCACGATGGCGGCATTGGGTTTGGCGATGCGCAGGTACTGCTCCCACAGCGGCTCGAAAGGGATAACAACGTCCCAGGCGCACTGCGTGGTGCCGTAGGGCAGGTCGGCCAGAACCAGGTCCACACTGCCGTCCGGAATCGACTTCATCACCTCCAGGCAGTCGCCCTGGTGTAGTCTCACTTCGTCCATCGCGGCCACCGATACAGGTGGTAGGCAATGTAGGCGAGGGCGATCATGGCGACACCTCGCCCAGGAATTCGCGTACCGATTTACCGGTGGCAATGTGCTCAAGGTTGCCCTGAGCATTGGTTCGGAACTCGCCCTTCGGCAGGAAGAGGCGCTCGAGCTGGTCATGCCACTTGCCGATTGCTGGGTCGCACGCCGAGCACAGCATCCACGGCTGGGCTTGGGCTCCACGCCAAGAGCCCTCCATGAGCGACCAGAAATTACAGGTGGCTGTGTTCTCGCGACATCCGCAGGCATAGCATTGGAAAAGACTCATCGCATCACCCCCACCATTTCCCCCTTCAAAGTCGCCGTGGCTTTCAAGTCCATCAACAACTCCGCGGCATGCTCTGTTGAGATTGCATGCAGGTAACCGCTAAAGGTGCCGTCCGGGGTTTGATAGTCGAAGGTGAAGAGCTTCCAAGTTCTGCCGCCAACCTCGCAGCTGATCGGTAGCTCGACTGTTTTCGATAGCTGGCTCACAGCGAATACCTCTCTTCATTCCAGCGCGCATTGGCACCGGCTGGTGTTGGTCCGTTGTCTTCTTGTTCGTGCGGGGAGAGCTGGCGCTCGTTGCCGGCCTGCAACTGGCTGTCGGGGATACAGCTGATCCCGACACCGTTCAAGATCCAGCAGGTGACGCCGCGCTGGCTGTCGTGCTGAACGTCGATGACGTTCTCCTGGGCGCTGGCGCCGGTGGCCAGCAGCAGGAGGCAGAGGGGGAGGCGGGTCATGGTTGAATCCTCTTGAACTCGACGACCCAGACCCAGGGATTGGAGGCCCAGGCTTCATGGCCGTTGATCGACTCCCAAAGGCGCCGAAACTGCACGCCCCAAGCGGCAGCAAGGTGTTCAGCAATTGGCAGATCTGGCCCTTCGGCTTCAGCCTGGTCCTCGCTGATGTCCTGCAATCGCTCAACACGCACGTCGGTGATCTCCAGCAGGATGCGGCTGTCGCGCCGGCGCATGTGGATGCTTGGCTTCCAGGGGCCACCGTAGTCGGTCCGGTTGTCGCATTCGCGATAGACCACCCAGCTTTCGCCGGGAGCTTGGGCCACATTGACGTGCGCCCACGCCTCGCGCACCCACAAGCGGTCGCCTGGCTGGCCATATGGGCAGACGATTGGATGCTCGGTGCCTTGGTCGTCCATGCAGCTCTCGTCGAACGTGTGCATGGGGCGCCAAGAGCCATCGTCCTGCTGGTGAAGCTCGAACGAAACATCAAAGCCACGCATGCTCGGCTTGATCGGGCGTCGGGTGACCGTCTTCCGGCCTTCCAGGATCGCGCGGACCATCGGCCCGCTGAACAGGATCGGGCGTTCCTTTGCTTGAGACATTGCTTCGCCTTGGCCGCCATATCGCGGCAGTTGAATAGAGGGGAGAGGGGTTA
Source organism: Pseudomonas sp. zfem002 (assembly GCF_032621685.1). Lineage (NCBI taxonomy): Bacteria > Pseudomonadati > Pseudomonadota > Gammaproteobacteria > Pseudomonadales > Pseudomonadaceae > Pseudomonas > Pseudomonas sp. zfem002. Next base: position 171,086 of record NZ_JAVYJH010000011.1, read on the forward strand.
CAGCAGAAAGAGTACGGATGTGCTCCTGTCAGGCTGGCTTGCGCTCCAGGGCGGCGCGGGCTTCCAAGAGTGCGTCACCAGCATCGCTGATTTCCCACAATGCTGGGCTGCGCTGAACTCTGTTCATAAGCCCAAGCCTCACCAGGACATCGAGCCAATCGCGGCCAATATCGGTGCCTTGGCTGTCCTCGAAGCATTCCTGCGTGCGGCGCAGCTTCTTCAGCACCTTCAGGGCAAACGGCGGAAGCTCATCGCGCTCAACCAGCGCGCCCGGCTCTGTGCTGGCGGAATAGCCGGACAAATACCCCAGAAGCTCAGCCAGCGCTTGCCGCCTCAGCCCAAGGCAAGATCTCCGCAACCTATCTGCCACGTGGGCCGCCCCGCGTAGCTGGAGTCGCAGGTCCCTGCACTCGGCGCGCAGACGCTCAACCTCCCCAACATCTGCGCGGGTGTAGAGCTTGCGCGCCTCGCGAATCACCCCGCGCGAAGTAGGGCCAGGATTGTCGATAGTCTTGCGGTAATCCTCTTCCGTGCAGTCAATCCAATGCCGCCACTGCGAGCCTTCATGCACGGTCTTGCACCGCCGCTGATACGCCACCGGCTCGCCCTGGTGCTGCTCGGCTGGCGCTACGGCGAGCATCGCCTTGTAAGCGTCCAGCATATCCGGGTCGTCGATCGTCTGGCGCTTCGAGTACCAGGCTTCGGCAAAGGCCACGATCATTTCTTCGGTCGGCTCGCGCGGAACGCTGACCATGTCTACATTGCTGGATCGGTTTTCTGTGGGCATGGGGATACCTCGGCGCGTATATTTCGCCGTTTCGGATGGTAGGGAATTGCAAGCCAGTGGAAGAAAAGGTCGTTAAAGAGCCGAAAGAGCCCAGTCGCTGGTCGATAGGGCTGGCACTTGGTTTGGCAGCGTTGCTTTCCGTTCTCGCTGTGGTGATACCGATAGGCGCCTGGTTCGGACTGTTGATGCCAGAAAGCCGAACCAATCCTGATTGGTTTATGCGAAGCGGTGCGGTGACTGCGATATTTGCGTTCGCTGCTCAGGAGCAGACGGCGAATGCCATTGCGAAGCTTTCCTCTCGGGCTGCCTTTGGTTCAAAAAAAATTGATCAGCTACGCAAGTCCTTCATCGAGCCCCTAAATAAGCTCAGGCGCTACATCTTCTGGCTGGCAATAGTGGGATCTGCGATCTGGGCATACGGAGATATTGCAATGGTTGCTGTTCAGTCGTAGCCATTCATGCTGCCTGAAGTAAAGCCTCAAGGACACGTTGGCCGGCCAGCGGCGGCACCGCATTACCGGCCATGTGCATGGTCAGCCGGTGATTGTCCGGGCGCAGGGTGTCCGCCGGGAACGACATGGCTGCCAGAGCCTCACTGGCGCTAAGCATCCGCATGCGGTCACCATCGACCAAGGCCCAGCGGTCCAGGGTGGTTATGGTGCCGATCGGCCGGTTGATGTCGCGGCCTGTGGTGCCGGAGCCCTTGCCGTAGTAGGGCATGATGAACCGGTCGCCAAAGCGCTGGCGGCCGTTACTCACCCGGTCGAGCGTTGCTTGGGCGCGGCCCGCCTTCTCGATCTGCGACCAACGCCCGCTATTGAAGTCGAGGAAGCTAGCTGCCGGCACATGCCGTTCCTGCGGCAGCTGCAACATCAGCGGGGCCTTGCTGCGGGTCAGGACCATGAACAGGCGCACTCGGTGCTGTGGTACGCCCAGGTCGGCACAGTCTACGATGTGCGGCGCCGCCTGATACCCCAAGGCCTGCACCGCTTGCAGCCAGGCTGGGTAGAGCACCCAGTCGGTGAACTCTGGCACGTTCTCGATCACAGCCGCCTGCGGCCGGTGGAACTCCAGAGCTGATACCGGCGCCCAGGCCGTCGAGCGCGAAGCATCATGCTCAGGGTTGCCCGACTTCTTGCCGCGGGCTTTGGCATGGCCTTGGCAGCAGGGCGAGGCGAGCAGGATGTCGTGTGCCGGCACCTGCTCCCAACGCGCTTGGTGTAAGTCTTGGCAGGCGTGCTGCGTGTCGGGGTGGTTAGCGCTGTGCCATTCAACGGCCACCGGCCAGTGGTTTGCCGCCCAGAGAACCTGAACGCCTGCGGCGCGCGCGCCGGTACTCCATCCGCCGAGGCCGGCGAATAGGTCGATTGCTGTGGTCATTGGATGCTCCGATTCAGCGTTTCGGAAAGGTCTTGGTGAGTTCGCCGTTGACGACGTGCCCTCGGCGAAGGACGAGGTTTGCCAGTGCGGCGCGGTCTTTCTGGCTGTGGCTTGCCTGGCTGAGTAGGCCGAAGTAGCTGTTGGCCGTCTCTCGCAGGTTTTCAGTCGGTACTTCTGCCGTCCGCTTCAGCGCTTGGGCAACTGACCGCTTTCGCGTCGTGCGGCGCCACGGCTTGATCACGTGCCCGACGAAATCCACGCCTCGGTCGATCGGTTGCAGGATGGTCTTCGATGGGTTGAGTCTGACGCCCAGCCCGGGCAGGAACTGCTCGATCCGGAACAGCCATTCGTTCAACTGCTGCGGCGACTCATGCAGCAGCACGAAGTCGTCGACGTAGCGAATGTAGTGCTGGACCTTGAGCGTGTGTTTGCAGAACTGGTCGAGCGCATCGAGATACACGTTCGCGAAGAACTGCGACGACAGGTTGCCGATAGGCAGGCCAAGGTGCGCCGGCTGCGTCGTGAGCTGCTTGTGCTGCGGCACGCGATTGAACAGATGGCGCGGGCTGCGTATCTCGTAGTCTTCGCGCGGGTCATGCCACAGCACCTGCAGTGCCAGGGCGCGAAACCACGGATCTGCGATCCGCCGTTCTAGCTGGTCGGCCAGCACGCGCTTGTCTATCGACACGAAGAAGTTGGCAAGGTCGCACTTGAGGTAGAAGCCCGACACCTTCCAGTTCTGCGTCTGGCTGCGAACCTTCGCCTCAAGGCGCTTTGCGGCGTACAGCGTGCCGCGCCCTGGGATACAGGCGCAGCTGTCCGCTATGAAGCTGCTTTCGATCCGCGGTCCGATGCGGTTGTACAGCAGGTGGTGGACGATGCGGTCGCGGAAGTCTGCGGCCCATACCTCTCTGGCCTTTGGCCGTGTGACTACGAAACATATTGAGCGGCCAGGCCGGTAGGTTCCTGCCTGGAGTTCGTCGAATAGGTCGAGGAGGTTGGCTTCCATGTTCTGTTCGAAGCGTCTGGCGCTTGCGGTGTTCCGCTTGTGCCGTCGGCAGTCGTAATAGGCAAGAGCCAGCTCCTCGAAGGTAAAGCTCGCAACGGGTAAATCTGCGGACGGGGCGCACGAGACGCTCGTTGTTCTTGTCGTTGTTGTTGAGCCAGCCATTCTCAAAGTCCATGTTGTAGGCGTTGTTGGCTGAGTACTGCGACCTGTCGTGCTATCTACGTCGCCGGGACGATTTCTCAGCCCGGTAACTGCGCCGGACCTTCCGACCTGAGTCGGCGGTTTCCGTGGTGCGCATGGCGGTGATCACAGATCAGCGGCACGACCAGATTCAGCGCACAGGCAGAAGGGCCTTAACCCTCAAGCAGCGGGCGCGGTTGCGGATTTCTTCCAGGCGTTGGCCTGACGGCCGACTGAGGCCGTGAGCTTCATTGCCGTGGCGTGCTGCCCCTTGCTGATGAACCCCTTGTTGGTGAGGGCGCGCAGCAGGTAGTTCAGCATCCATACGCTTTCGAGCAGTTGATTGAGATGGTTGAGTCGGTCCCGGCTCATGTTCGTCCGGCCGATCAGTACGAGCACTTGCAGGCATTCGTCACGAATCTTCGAGCCCACGACCTGTTTCAAATCGCGCGGGATGTTTCGCACCAGGTCGAGCGCAAGCCCGAGCAATTCCTCAGCAACCTTGTGGATCTCCAAATCCGTATGCATCGCCATCCTGGCATCCTCGAAAAGCGAGGGCGCCGAGGCGCCCATGAATGAAGAAGTGAAGTATCAGAAGTATTTTCTGCGGACGGGGCGCACGAGACGCTCGAGGCTCTTGACGTTGAGGCTGAGCCAGCCATCCTCAAAGGCCATGTAGTAGGCGCCGTAGGCTGAGTACTGCGAGCTGGTCCAGTGGGCACCCTTGGAGAACGTCTGCGGGACTGTGCCCTCGAGGAAAGACGCTTCGCGCCGCGCAATCAGGTAGTAGTCCTTGTGCCCGTCCCGCTCGAACTTCGCGCAGAACTGGGCGGCCGGGTAGGTGCTGTCGGTCTCGACCAGGTCGGCGGTGTTCGTCATACCGTCGTGCGGGCTCATTGCGCCGTCGAACTCTTCGCCGTAGCTGCCGAACTCCAGCCTCGCCTCGGCGTCGGCGCCGGTTGCGATGATCAGGTAGTACGGCCTGGGTCCACCTTGGAACAGACCGCCATTCACGCCGCCCTCGCCGGGCCATGGCTCACCGAGCGGCGGCGCGGAGGAGAGCCCTACGCTGACCGGCTGGGCGCTAAGCCCTGTCAGGACCTGGAGCGCGAGAGCTGGATCTGGAGTGCTGAGGTGGGTATCGCCTTTGCTGACTGTGATCAGTTGCATGGTGACCTCTGTGCTGAATGGGGTGCAGGCGGCCGGCGCTTCCCGGCGCGCTTCTGGTCTGATCGCCATCCTGACGAACCCGGAATCGCCTGCAAGGGAAAGGAATGAAGGGGTGAATTACTGGATAATGAGGCTGCGGACGGGGCGCACGAGACGCTCGCCGTCCTCGCCGTAGTTGACGAGCCAGCCAGTCTCAAAGCCCATGCCGTAGGCGTAGTAGGCTGAGTACTGCGTGCTCAGCCAGTGGAAGCGATCATGCCGCAGGGTCACCAGGCCCTCAGCCTTGGCTGCCATCAGCAGCTGCCCTTCGAGACAGGACGGGATGTGCAGGTCCAGCGCCAAGACTTTCTTCGCGATCACGCTGCCGGCCTCGGCCATGGCGACGGTGTTCGCGTAGCCGTCGCTGTAGCTATTGGCGCCGGCGATCTCGACGCCATACTCACCCCAGATTCCCTGGAATTCGTCGGAGAGCAGGATCAGGGCGCGTTCCTGGCCATTGAGCCAGTAGCGGGCAGCGAAGACGCCACCGAGCAGTGGTTGGCCCAGCGCGGGAAGGTCGGATGCGGCGATGACTTGCTGACTTGCTTGGTTCATCTGTTTCTCCAGGGTGATCGCCGCCCTCCATGGCTGGATTCGGCGATTTTGGGGGCGGTGTTACTTTAGGATGGCCTTGGCGCAGGCCTGAATTTCGATCCAGAGCGCCGAGGACGGGCTCGCGTCGTACTTGGCCAGAGCTATCGCGATGCGCTCGGCCAGGTCTTCCTTGCTACCTGCCGGTTCCGGAGGTGCTTGATGCGCAATCTGAATTGGCAGATCGAACTGCCCGGGTAGGTCGGCTCTCATTGCCTGGATCCCCCTTTGGTTCTGTCAGGCCGCTAGGCGGCAAGTGAATCTGTGCCCGGCGCTGATGGCGTTGGAGGGCCATTCGCTTGAGTCTCATGATTGAGCTCCATATCGGCGTCATGCCATCCCGCGAGCCACCAGCCGCCATCGACGGTCATGTTTCCGTAGGGCTGGGAGAGGCGGCACTTTCCATCCTGGCGGGATGCCCGGCCCTGGTAGTAAGAGGTGGGGTAGGTGAGGCGTAGCCGTGTGGCCTTCATGGCTATGCACCGGAAAGGTAATGCAACGGCGCGAATGGGATATCGTCGTCGAAGCTGTCGTAGTCTGGGCCCGGGGCGCCTTGCTGGTTCTGCTGGGGTGCCTGCTGGCGGTTCTGCTGCCGTTGTTGCTGTGGGGCGCGCTGCTGCTGTTGTTGGTTGCCCTGCGCCTGCTGTGGCGGGCTGCCTGCAAACTTGATGATGATCACCCGGCCGGTGAGCTTCACACCCTGCGAGTTGTCGCCCTTGGTGTAGGTCTCGACGTGGGCATCATCGATGGTGAAGTGCAACTGCTGCCCCTTGAGCAGGTACGGAGCCATGGCCTCGGCCTGCTTGCCCCAGAGCGTGGCGTCGACCCACTGAGTCGGGCGCTTGTTGTCCTGGCCCTTGCGGCCGTACTCGCAGGCTATGGCCAGGTTGCAGACAGGATCGCCGTTGGGCGTGTAGCGCAGCTCAGCGTCGCGGCCGAGGCGGCCGATATCGGTAAGAGTAGGCATCGTGATTCCTTAGGTTATGCAGCCGCGCGCATCACTTTGTCCATGCGCTCGTCGAGGATTTCGTAGAAGGTTTTCACTCGCTCGGTGAGCTTGCGGATCATCACTTCGTCGCGGTAGACGCGCTTGACGAAGAGGGGCATGCCTGGCCAGTAACTGATGAAGTCCAGCCACTCGCGCTCTGACGCCCACAGGCCTCCCTGGCACTGGGCGACGTGCTCCTTAGGAACTTCACCGCTCAGGATAACGCTGACCTGGAACTTGGGGAGCTTGGTCTTGATTTCGGTCAGGCCCTGGTCTCCGACCAGCGCGTCAGGGGAGTAGCCAATGCCGTGGTTGAGGATGATGCCCACTGAACGGGTCTTGATGGTTTCCCGGTCCTCATACAGGCCGCGGGCGACTCCCTCCAGTTCGTGACCGCGAATCGTGGCCTTGGTCTGGAATGGGATCTCGGCGGCTTCCTCTGTGATCCGCTCGCCGATTAGCTGATCCATATAAGTGAAGGCGGCCACACCAAAGCCTGCTTCACCCTTGCCGGCGACCAGCAGGCAGTCCAGTTCGGAGCAGGTGATGATCCCAAGGCGAAGAGCGAGCCATTCTGGCGTCCCTTGCTCAACATCAGTGATGATCTGCATCTTGTGCCTCCTGTGGCGCTGACTCGTGCTGCTTGACTGACTTGCTGAGCATCCCCAGCACCTGATCGAACGCGGCCTTTTCTACCGCCGACGGAGTTCCGTGGATGCTGGCGAATGCTTTCTTGGCCTTGTCGCTACAACGCTCAAGTAGCATGGCCAGTTGGGCGGCCTGTACCGAGGTCACCCGCGGCGTCACTACGGCGCCGTTGCCGTCGTCGTCCTCGCCGGTGGTGGTGAAGTTGAGCAGGGCTCCGGCGGTGTAGCGTTTTCCGTAGCTCACGCTTGATGCCACGGCCTGGACGCCGTTTTTGCTACCGCTGGTGTCGGCGGGCAGCACAAGGGAGGTGGCTTCACGGTGCCCGGCCCGATGACTCAGCACGCCCTCAACCTCGATGCCACGCTCGTTTCTTGGGGTTCGGAAGGAAAGGGCGAAGCCGTGCTTAGCCAGCACCGGCTTGATCATCTCGTTGATGTCTTCCCAAAGCGCGTAGGTGCTCTGGATCCTTCCGTTCTTGTCCTTGATGCCGCCACGCTCACCAATGACTGGCAACTCTTCCTGCATAGCGGCCAGCGCTTCGTCGTACTGCTGCTTGGCTTGCTGTGCCTGGATGTTCTGATGCATGACCATCAAGCGCTCCATCTTGTCGATGTCAGCGGTTGGGGACATGGCCACCTGCTGGATGATCTGCAGGATGGTCACCGACTCGGCGGCTATTGCCGGCGGCTGGGATTGGGTTTCGACCCTGGCTACTTGGCTCATGGCGACCTCAGTACTGGATGGTGATGTTTGGGATCTTGCGCTCGGCGATCAGGGTGATTGCCTGCTTGGCGCATTCCTCGGTCATGCCGCCGGCGACAAAGGCGTCCAGAGCGGCGCGGTTGATGCTGCGGCGGTGTGCGACGTCGCGCTCTCGGGCTTCCTGCTGGCGCACAATCTCGGCGGCAGCGGCATCGGCGCGGCGGCGTTCTTCCTGGCGGGCCTGCTCGGCTGCTTGCTCTTGCCGGCGGGCTGCCGCCTGGCGTTCTTGCTCCATCCGCTGCTCGGTGGCAACGCGATCGGCTTCAGCCTGAACCCGGGCGCGCTCGGCTTGCTCGGCCTGCAACTTGAGCTGGAGGCGCTGATTCTCGGCTTCGCGCTCTTGCTCAGCGGCCTGGTCAAGCAACTCCTGCTCGCGGCGTGCTGCGGCTTCGCGCGCCTCCTTCTGTTCCAGGGCCACGCGCTGGCGTTCGACTTCGACAGCGGCTTCCTGCGCTGCACGGATGCGGTCCTGCTCGGCGCGCTCGTCTGCTTCGCGGCGCAGGCGGGCCAGTTCGGCCTGTTCGGCGTCGTACTTCTCGCGCTTGGCCAGGCCGGAACGCAAGGTATTCAGGACTTTATCCTTCTCGCGAGCGGCTTCAGCTTCAAACTCTTCCCACTCAGGCCCTATAACCACCTTTTCGACAGAAGCGATGCGATCCTTGATGTCCGTCGCCTCCAGAGCATCCAGGCCATCGTCACGGTTGCGCAGCCAGTCCAGGCGGTCATTGTGGCGGTCGATGCGGGCGTCCTCGGCCTGCTCCCACTCAGTAAGCGGCCGGCGCGTCTCGTCCCGCAGCGCGTCCATCGTGGTCACGAACTCGCGCAGCTCGGCCTCGACCACCTTCGGCATTTCCTTGAGCCGGCGCAGGTAGTCGCGACCGGGCTTCTCGACGGCCGTCTTCGACTTGCTGACCTTGGCGGCCAGGCTGGCGATGCGCTCGCGACCCTTGCGGGTGGTCAGATCGGGGACTTCGCCATCGATCTCGGCCTTCACCAGGTCAATGAATTGCTGCAGGCCACCGGCCACGTAGATGGCCGGGGCGTTCGCCTCACTGATCTCTTCGATCGCGATCAGTTTCTGTTCTGCGGACATTGGAAAACCTCGCGCCTGGCCGGCGCCGTCAGTTGAAAGGGAAAATGCCAGGTCACCCAGGCACGGAGGTACGCTCCAGGCCCTGGCTGCGGTGGATGGTTGCGCGCTCTCGCCGCTTACGCTCCCGAAGGGGTACGGTTATCCCGAAGGGCCGCCGTGCTCGGCTACGTGATTCAGGAAGTGATGCTGCCCGCCAATGCGCTGGCGAGCATGAAGGCGGTACAGGCAAAGAGGGCAGAGAAGGAGCCGCGCCAGATGTACAGGCGGCGTGCGCGCTGGTAGCTGGTCATGATTTCGCCTTCCCCATCTCAGCAGCGGCGCAGACAATGGCTCGACGCAGTGCCGCACGCTTACCTCCGGCCTCTTCGACGTTCTGCATGATCGAGTTGCAGGAGTCAGGGCCAGTTGGGTAGGTGGCGTAGGCGCACAACCCGAAAAACCTGCCATCGAATCCGGTTTTCAGATGCAGCCTGTGCCGGAGATTCAGGGCGTGCGACAGATTGCTTAGCGGCTCCCACTGCTCGTAGTTGAGCCCACCGTCGAACGTGATGCATTCGGTGAGCTGGTCGTACACGCCACCGATCGCCTTAGCGGCCAGTTGAAGAATTTCAACATCGCTCATGGCAACCTCCCGGCGCTTTGTTTTTCAGAGCGAGCTTTGATTGCGCAGTCGGCGTGTTGTGTTCGCCAGCCGCCACTGTGTCGCTCGAAGTGACCGGCACCTTTCTCGACACGCTCGCCGCAGCGGTAGCAGGTGCCAGGGAATCGGTTTCTCATGGCAGCCTCACAACGATCATCCCCCGCCTGAGTTCAGGATGGATGGGTGGAAGATCGGACACCAGAAAAAAGCCCTGACGATGCAGGGCTTTGACCAGGTCGGGGATGGTTCGGGCGATGACGGTCATGCTCCGCTCCTTAGCGCTTCAACGCGGCTTTCAGTCTTGCGGATCAGGGCTTCGCGGTAGCTTTCCGATTCCTGATAGGTGATCTGGCTCAGATAGGCCCCCATTTCGATCATGCCTTCGACAAAGGTCCGGTCCTGAACCGGGCTGTGTGACTTGGCGATCCTGGCTATCTCAAGACCGATTCGGGCGTGGGCGAGGTCGGCGCTCATGATTCAGCATCCTCGGCGTCAGCGATGACGCCATCAGCGGCCAGCGGGGAGAGAAGGGTGGCGGCGATATCGCGTAGCACCTGGTCGTCGCTGAGGATCTCGGCGACGATGGATTTGCATTCGTTGATCGATCCGCGCCGGGCGGCAAGGTACATGCGGCCGAGTGCCGATGCGCCTTCCACCGACTCGATCAGGAGTGCGCTCAGGCGCTCGTCTACGGCCGTGGCGAACTGCTCATAGGTCACGCCTTGAGCTTTCTGGTCGGCGCGCTGGAATCGCACATCAGCGCCGCGCAACAGGTCGTGCGTTGCGTTCTCGATCCAGATCCGCTCAGCCTCACAGTCCTCCAGCGGCACCGGCTCGCGGTTGTCGTAGTCGAACTGGTTGCGGTGCAGTTGAAGGGCTGCGTTCATGAGTCGTTCCTCTGTTGCTGCGCTCGGTAGCGGCGCATGAAGCCATCCGTTAGGCGCTTCATGATTCGCGGGTATCGGTCAGGATGGTGAAGTCGGCACGGAAGCTCATAGCGCCCAATGTCGTCTTCGCAGTAGTCGCAATCGCAGTGCTTCTTGAGCAAAGCCCTTGCCTCAGCAGCACATGCGGATCGCAGCGTGAACCAGCGACGACCGCCGCCACGGAAGACAGCAGCAGTCTCGACTATGACGGCCATGATCGCCTCCAGGTGGTGGGTTACTCGGTGGGTGGTGGCGGCAGTGGCATCCAGTGCGTAACCCGGCGACCCTGGCCAAGCTCGTCAATCGGGAATGTCCACTCTGCAAAGTCGGTCCGGGCGCCACTCCAGTAGGTGGCCCAGGCTACGCAAGGGTCTTTTCCATCAAGTAGCACGGCCACTTCACGATCTTCTGCTGCGGGCAGCCTGTCGCTGCACTTGATCCAGCCGCTCATGGCTTCACCCTGGCGGCTAGCATGGCGTCGGCGTATTCGTAGGCCCAGGCAGCAAGCTTTGGGACAGCTTTCCCGCCGCAGTTCTCCGGCTCTTTGTGCGGCTGACCGATCATTGCTGCTAGTGCCTTGGCCGCGAAGTAGTCGCGCAGTTCCATGCCCATGAAACGATCTGCCTGACCCTCGCCAAACAGAGTTTTTGCAGCCTCTGGCGCCGGGAAGGCTGGCCCACCTGTGTTTTGGCTCATGCTGCCTCCGGATGCTTCTCACCGCAGAACATGCAGTAGTTGCCAAGCACGTTGATGGCGGCCTTGGCTTTGATCTCTTTGCCCTTTGCGGTAGTGCGGGTTCCGACAACCTCGCATTCCGCATATTGGCGTCCGGCTGGGATAAGCATGTAGCCCTGCAAAGTCGCCTTGGCTCCGGTGATTTCCGGGTACCGCTCTACTGCGGCTTGCTCGAATTTCTGTCTGCAATCGCACATTGGGTGATCCTCAGGACCGCATGAGGCAGATGCCAGCGCAGGCGACCAACCTCTGCGCGCCGTGAGAGCGCAGTACTGGCACCTGTCTGATGCGGTCGTATGTGAAGGGAAGGGGTGCAGATGGCCGGCGCTGATCTCCGGCTTCAAGGGTCACCCAGGGCAACCGAAGCGTCGGCTTCATCTGCTATTGATGCGGGATGCATCGGTGGCCACTCTCCGGGGCAAACCGGGTGTCGGGACGCCTCACCAATGGGCGAGACGCTACCCACGCTCACAATTCGCGGCGATCAACTCGCGTTCAGAGTGGCCACCGATGCAGCCTGCGATGGGGAGCAGGGCATCGGGCAGTTAACGTCAGGCTGACGTGGCGCTGGTTGTCCTAATCATCACCGCCACGGGTATCCGGGATACGGCTCGCCAGAGAGAACGTATTCGGCCTGACTAGCTAGCTTTTCCCAGAGAGCTTTCAGGCGCTTCCTACCAGCTTTTGTCTCTTGGTCTGGGATCACCGTTTTCGCAAGCGCGATGCCACACTCTTCGCTGCAACAGCTGAAGCCATGACCCCATGAGGTGCTCCACATGCGAGCACCGCCCCATTCGTCTTTTGCGTCTTTTGCGCCGCACTGAGGGCAGTCGTGGGCGAGTCGGTACTGTATGGAGCGCATATCGATATCCCCGGTTGATTTCCCAATGCAGCCTGTCGCCAAGCTGCATCAGTGAAATCTTCCTGCCACGACCCGCTACTGGCGTCGGTCGATGGCTCGAATCTCTATGTCTTTACTGGCCGCTGCGTCGGCGTGCCTGGCGCAGCAGCTGAATTTGGTAACTCTCAACAGACCAGCGAGCCGACATGTCGGGCAAGGGAGTCTGCTGTGTTGCGTACTGTCCACCAGGGCTCAACGGCCGGATTCACTCGGCGCCTGGCGGCTCATCTTCGGGTTTTTAAAGAGCGGTCGGCTTGAGGGCCTCCCGAGGGGCTGTGTAGCTTGCCGTCTCGATGGAGAAAAGATACCTGCAGGTAAAACATCGAGTCAATACCCCAAGGTAAATAATTTCGTTCGCCCACAAAAAAGCCCGCGCTAGGCGGGCTCGTGTATGTGTTCGGCTAGTAGGCCTTGCTGGTTGCCGTTAGGCTTTCGGAGTAAACCTTTCCAGTCTTCAGGTTAAAGATGGATATTTTTGAGGGTGAGATCCTGAAGAAACTCAGCGCTGAGATGGTTTCCTGCTTTGATGTGATGGTGGCTTTCTGGTGATCTGCCGATTCGACGTAGAAAGGTGGCTTTGTGTTGCCATCAATGCGTATTGCAAGATCCTTGCTGAATGCCGACATGTCTTCCCGCGGCACCAAAAACTCCCCGGCAATCGAGGATACTTGCGTCGTGGCGTTGCGCGGAATGGCGCCCAATACAGCGTAGGTCTTCTTGGCCAGCACCTGATCTACGAGAACCGAAGCCCCGAAAGCGTTTTGACCTACGTACTGGCCGGTGAATTTTATCGACCCTCCGAGCAAGATTGCCGGGTAGTACGCTGACATGGCAGGGCTTTCGCTGTAGCCCTTGTAGGAGCCATCCTCAAGAGCGATGGAGATTCTAAGGAGCTGGCTATCGGCGTCGTAGGTATACCAGGCTCGATCTAGGGCGCGAGTGAGTGAGACCCTCGCGGGAATCATGCCTCGTAGCCGCTGCTCATATTGCTGGCTAGACTCGTATTCGCCTTTTCGGCCGCCAGATTTCTTTATCAGCTCGGCAATGCTAGCTCCATCGCCAGCCTCTGTATAACCGTCCGGTGCATTGCTGCTCGATAACAGATTGGTGACAGGTCGATCTGGCAGCCGGTAAGCGATTCTATCAATCTTTGACGGGACTGGCGCGCAGCCGGCGAGCATGGAGGCTGAAATTACAAAGACAGCAATGGCGTGACGCATGACTCTCTCCTTGAGGAAAGCCGCCATCCTACCACTCTGGCCTTCCGCCATCACGCAGGCATGAAAAAGCCCGCCGAGGCGGGCAGGGCAGAAACAAGAATCCTGGTGCTGGGTTAAGCACAAGAATCAGTGGGCACCAGCTTGCAGATTGGTGAGCAACTCAGCCCTGGACTCCTCTAACACATCGCGCTGACTCTGGAGTGTGTTGAGTAAATAATGATTCGACAAACGAAACTCTTCGACGATGGACTGCCACGTCTTCACATACTTTTTGATTAAACCAGCTCCAACCAGTCCGGGGTCGTTTCTGTCTGCTAGCTGCTCAAGTCTTTCTCCAATGTCGTAATCAACTGCCGAGATTTTACGGCCGAGCAGGATTATTTCGTATCTGGTTTGAATTCCCTGGTAGCTCGGATGCTTAGCCAATATTCCTGCGTAATCATCAATTTGTCGTAGGTGGTTTTTATTGAGCGCAATGCTGGGGCGCTTGATTTCAATGATCACACATTTAAAATAAGGCTGATTGTTTATTGAGTCATGCTGCATGCTGCGCCTAACCAGAAAAAGATCTGTTTGTCGATTTGCCCCGGCTACAGTTGCACCATCTTCAACATCATCTTCGGAGACGTGGTCGATTCCTTTTACTTTTTCTCGTAAATTCTGAGCAATTTTAGTAAAGGTAGTTTCTTCTGCGCCAATGGTTTCGTATTGGCTTCCAAAGAGCCACGTATTCGCCTCAATTACACCCTGTAGGTCAGGGGTTTCAAGAACGTCCTTGTAGTGGTGTAGCATGATCTCAGAAATTCTAGATATAGCGTCTTCACGGTGCTGAAGTTTTTCGATGGTGCTAACGATGTTGTTCAGTTTTGCTGTTCTAATTTGATCGGAAAAAACGCGCATAGAGGAATCATCCAAATCGAGTACGCTTTCGAGAACCTCGAATATGGCATCATTCTCATTGGAGATGGCGAGCCTGTCCAATAATCTTATTACAAGTTTTCTCTGTTTTTTATTACTATCTTTAAATACTTTTGGGTCGGATATTAGAATGACTCGAAGTATATTTTTGAGGTGGCCTAATCGCCACTCTGCATATCCTTTGCTTGCACCTTCAAAGCTGGGCAACTCGCCATCTATCTCGAGTTGTTCTAGCTGCTCGTCGGCTTTGCTGACAAGAAATTTCTTATAGTGCTCTTGGCCGAAGTCACTAATTTGCTTTTGCAGAGATTTCCATATCTTGGTCTGTGTCAATGTGCCAAACGACAGATTTAGGCTATCATTATCGACTTCGGATGCGTCAAACCAAGCTGAGCGTGCTGCGAGAGTTGTATGATAGCCTGGTTTTTGGTTGAGGCTGCTGAGGGCGTAGTCTACGACTTTGTCTTTGGAGGAGGTGTAATAAATGTATGACTTTCCCGAAGTAGGCTTGTCTGCCCAATGAATCAGCTTTACCTCAAAAAGCTGACCGTCAATGTTTAGCGAGGTTGTTGCTGAACTATGATCTGGAGGAAGGATCTTTGCTCCATTCAAAGTTATGGTTTTGCTAGGGTTAATTGCTAAGTACCAGCCAAATTCAAGAGACAGGCATTTGACGATGTTTTCGTGACTAAGGTATGGCTCAGAGAACCTAGTCAGCTCTACACAAGTTCCCGAGACTAAATTTGAAAGTAATGCATGTTGGCTGCCTGACGGAATTGTCGAGGCTTCAACCTTGTCCAGTGCGGCGCTATGAACAGTAAGTTTTGCATCTGTCCCGGAAGATTTTGTGTACCAATCAGCGCGGTTGCATATTTTATGAAAATATAGGCGCCCGATACCTTTTTCACCATGAATGTCATGTGATCTCTTTTTTTTCGAGTCACGAAAGTTAAAGAAGCTAGAGTCGCTACCGTCGACATCAATTCCGTGACCATCATCTAGAACAGTTATGGACTCAACGCCGCCAAGGTTGTTTGTATCAATGTTGACGGACACATGCTTAGCTTTCGCATCAAACCCGTTCCAAATTAGCTCAGCCAGGGGTCTCCAAGGGGATACTGACTTGCTAAAGTGATTTCGTATGCCTCTGTCAGTGATTTTGGTTGTACCAGAAAACTCCCTTGGAACAAACCCTGTGGATCCATCCATTGTTATGCGCTCAGTAAAAACTTAATTATTATTGATGTATGATGTATTCATTGAAGGCGGCATGCCCGTGCCGCCACAATATACACCATGCCCTATCCACAGCACCCTTAGCTTGCGGGGTCACTTTTCGTACACGCAATCAGCCCCACCTTAACCTCATCCCCATACCCCGCCAACCGATCCTCCCCAGCCTGCATCACTTGGCAGATCCTGATAACTGCCTGGGCGTCGGCCTCATTACCGGCTTCACTCAGGCGAACAGCAATCCGCATCAGCTCGACCGATGACCACTTCAGGTCAGAGGCCAGGCCTTGAAGGTCGCGACGGAGTTCTTGGTTGGGCTTGGTTAGGGGCATGGCTAGAAGCTCCGGCCGGTCCACCAGTAGATGATCTGGGCCAGGATCTTGATGTCATCTTCACGCTCGCCTGGCACTTCAATCGCTGGATACTGGGTGTTGTCCGAGATGATCTTCAGGCCGTCCAGCCCCCGCTGAATGCGCTTGATCTGGAGCTGCCCGCGCATCATGAAGAAGTAGATCGCGTCCTCTTCAACGCTTGTAATGCCAGCGTCAACGAGCACTGCATCGCCCTTGTGGATGGTTGGCGCCATGCTGTCGCCGCGACCGGAGATCAGCTTCAGGTTGTCAAGCTTGGTATAGGTCAGGTTCTGCCTAACCCAGTTGGCATCCAGGCTCATGTGATCAACAACCATGTTCATCTCAGGCGGCTCCGTGCCAGGACCCATTGATCCCGCAATGTCGTAGCGGGGCACATCCACCAGACTGCGGTAGCTTTTGATCTTCTGGGCTAGCGGGGCGGGCAGGCCTTCGACGCTTATCGTTTCCGATTCATCCAGGCCTAGCCCTGGCTTGTCCATCGAGTACTGCGGAATCTGAAATTCCTTCTCGATCTCTCGGGCGAAATCCTCACCCACCCCTTTCCCGCCCTTTTTGCCAGGCGGGTAAAGGCAGCGCGAGATGTAGTCAGCTTGCTTATCTAGCCGCCTAGCAAACTCGGCCTTGGCGCCATGCTTGCCAGGGCCGAATTGGCGGTCGATGAGAAGCTGAAGGTTGGCCTTTCTAACTAGGTTGATATCCATCGAGCAAATATGCTTTCCCGTTACTTGTGGGTAAATGGCCTGCGGGTATTGCTTTGTACTTACCTATGGGTAAGAATTGACGCATCACAGAGGAGATTCGTGATGCGAACCAAGCACACCAAGCTGCTGGAGTGGCTGAAGACCGCCACCGATGCGGACATCGAGAAAACCGGGACCACCCGTGGCTACCTGAAGCAGATCGCTTACGGCAACAAGCAGGCGTCCGCCCGCGTAGCCTCTTCGCTTGAGAAGGAGTCGAGCGGCGCACTGACTCGACAGTCGCTGCGCCCTAATGACTGGACAGTGATCTGGCCGGAGTTGGTCTCCGCTGCCTAGGGCCGAACTCCTGTTTTACCCGCAGCACATAAGCGATCAAGCCCAAAGATTTTCCTGCAAGGGCTGCGCAGTTTCTACGGAAACACACCTGAGGTTTTACGGATGGAAGATTTCCTGCGGGCCACCCAAAGCGCCGTTCTTGACGGCGAAGCGAAGGTGCTGGCCTCAAAGATGGGCGTGCCGCACGTGAGCCTGCTCCAGCGCGCAAACCCGGATAACGACGCCCACCGACTCACCATCGAGCACCTGTTCGGGATCTTGCTGCACACCGGAGACATGCGCCCACTGGCTGCACTGGCAGCCGAGTTCGGCTTCGACCTCGTGGCAAGGGTCGCTCCACAGCCTCAGGCGCTCACTGCATCCCTGATCAACGCGGGGAAAGAGGTCGCCGACCTGACCATCGCCGTGCACAACGCATTGGTGGACGAGCACGTCAGCTCGTTCGAGAAGGCTCAGATCAAGGTGGAGATTGAGCACGTCCGGAAGAGCCTTGATGTGATGGCTGCATCGGTGAGGGCAGCCTAAGGGCTGAGCAACAGGCACAAAAAAGCCGACGGTCGAGGTCGGCGTTTTCGTTACAGCAGATGTGAGAGGAACTATGACAAATATCATACCGCTACGCAACACCGGGGGGTTTACCCGGATGGACAATCAGTTGATGGACGCACTGGCTGCAGTTCACCTGTCGCCGGCCGAGTTCAAGACCCTGCACGCAATCACCCGGCTTACCGTTGGCTTCAACCAGGCGGAGCGCCGCATCACTGCCGACGAGATCGCCAAGCGCATTAACATCCGCCCACAGCATGTCTCTACCGCAATCAGCAACCTG
>NZ_JAVYJH010000012.1:0-240107 GCF_032621685.1 Pseudomonas sp. zfem002
AAAGGACCGCGAAGCGGTCCCCGATAGCGGTGAGATCTGGGACCGCTTCGCGGTCCTTTCGCGGACAAGCCAGCTCCTACAAGGGTTATTCGCCGTACGTCAATGCGGATAACTGATGCTGTTCACATACCAGGTCGCCTCGCCCCCCGGCGTCTGCACCACCACCTCGTCATCCTTCTCCTTCTTCAGCAGCGCCCGGGCCATGGGCGAGTCCACCGAGATATAGTCGTTGCGCCCGTAGATCTCGTCATAGCCGACGATGCGAAACTTCATCACCTCGCCGTCCTCGTTCTCGATCTCCACCCAGGCGCCGAAGAACACCCGGCCTTCCTGCTCCGGCCCGTAGTCCACCACCTTCACGTCTTCCAGACGCTTGCGCAGGTAGCGCACGCGGCGATCGATCTCGCGCAGGAGTTTCTTGTTGTACTGGTAGTCGGCGTTTTCACTGCGGTCGCCGAGGGAGGCGGCCCAGGCGACTTTCTGGGTGATCTCCGGGCGGTAAACCCGCCACAGGTGATCGAGTTCCGCCTTCAGTGCCTCGTGGCCCTCGCGGGTAATGATGTTGGTAGCCAATGCCTTCTCCTGGGCGGGCGTTACGTCAGGGGCGAAAGAGTAGCGCGTGCTCAACCTTCGCGCAGCACTGTCAGCGGGCTGGCATTGAGCGCGCGGCGGGTGCCGAGCACGCCGGCGCCACCCACCAGCAGCGCCCCGGCCAGCGGCAGCAGAAGCAGCCATGGATGCGGGCGCCAGTCGAGGTCGAAGGCATAGCGGTAGAGCACCCAGGTGATCAGCTCGCAACCGATGGCGGCGAGTACGCCACTGGCCGCGCCGAGCAGGCCGAACTCGATGCGCCGCGCCTTGACCAGCAAGGCCCGTCCGGCGCCGAGGGCGCGCAGCAGGGCGCCCTGGCGGATGCGCTCGTCGAGGGTCGCCTGCAGGCCGGCGAACAGCACCGCCAGACCGGCGGCGAGGACGAACAGCAGCATGTACTGCACCGCCAGGGTGACCTGGGCGAGGATGCTGCGCAGCTGCTCCAGCAAGGCATCGACCTGGAGGATGGTCGCCGCCGGGAAGGCCCGTGACAGCGCGACGATCTGCGGGTCGTTGCCCGGCGCCAGATAGAAGCTGGTCAGGTAGGTGGCGGGCAGCCCCTGCAGGGTGCCGGGTTGGAAGATCATGTAGAAGTTCGGCTGGAAGCTGTCCCAGTTGACCGTGCGCAGGCTGCTGACCACGGCCTCGCGCTGCTCGCCGGCAATGACGAAGGTCAGGTGGTCACCGACCTTGAGCTTGAGGCTGTCCGCCAGTTGCGCTTCGACCGAGACGCCGGGAATCTCGTCGCTCGCCGGCTGCCCCTGCCACCACTGGCCGGCGCTGAGGGCATTGCCTTCTGGCAACTCGGCGGCCCAGGTCAGGCTGAGGTCGCGCTGTACCGCGCGGTCGCCGGCGGAGTCCTTGGTGACCATCTGCTGCACCACCTCGCCGTTGATCTGCGTGAGGCGTCCGGGCACCACCGGGTACAGCGGCGCGGCGTGGCTGGAGAAACTGTCCAGTTGCTTGCTGAAGCTGGCCTTGTCGTCCGCGAGGATGTTCAGCGCGAAATAGTTCGGCGCATCCGCCGGCAACTGGTTGTGCCAGGTGTCCAGCAACTCGATGCGCAGCAGGGTGATCAGGCCCATGGCCAGGAGGATCAGGCCGAAGGCCAGGGATTGCCCGGCGGCGGCCAGTGGGTGACGCAACAGCTGGCCGAGACCGAGGCGCCAGGGCAGGGGTGCGCCGGCGAGCATCCGGCGCAGGCTGCGCAGCCCCGCCAGCAGCAGGCCGCCAAGCAGCAGGGCGGCGACCAGGCCGCCGCCGAGCAGGGCGAAGGTCAGCAGCAGGTCGAGGCTCAGGCGCCACATGATCAGGCCAAGGGCGAAGATCGCCGCGCCATATACCAGCCAACTGCTGGCGGGCACTGGCAGCAGGTCGCGGCGCAGCACCCGCAGCGGCGGTACCCGACCAAGCGCGGCCAGTGGCGGCAGGGCAAAGCCGGCCAGGGCCACCAGGCCGGTGGCAATCCCGGCCAATGCCGGGGCCACGCCGCCGTCGGGGATTTCCGCTGGCAGCAGGCCGTCGAGCAGGGCGAACAAGCCCAGTTGCGCGAGCCAGCCGAGCAGGGCGCCGGCCAGCGCGGCGAGGCTGCCGAGGATCGCCAGTTGCAGGCAGAACAGGGTCAGGGCCTGGCGCCGCGACAGTCCCAGGCAGCGCAACAGCGCGCTGGCATCGAAACGGCGCGCGGCGAAACGGCTCGCGGACAGGGCCACCGCCACGCCAGCGAGCAGCACCGCGACCAGGCTGGCCATGTTCAGGTAGCGCTCGGCCTTGCCCAGGGCGCCGCCGATCTGCTGGTTGCCGTCGCGGGCATCGCGGATGCGCTGGTTCGGCGCGAGGCTTTTATCGAGGAACTGGCGGTAGTCGGCGAGGACCAGGTTGTCGCCGCGCCACAGTTCGCGGTAGGTCACCCGGCTGCCGGGCTGGACCACGCCGGTGGCCTCGAGGTCGGCGAGGTTGATCATCACGCGCGGGGTCAGGCTGTAGAAATTGCCGGCGCGGTCGGGCTCGTAGGTCAGTACCCGGGCCAGGCGCAGGGTCTTCAGGCCGACGTCGATGCTGTCGCCGATCTTCAGGTCCAGTGCCGCCAGCAGGCGCGACTCGACCCAGGCTTCGCCGGGCGCGGGACCACCACCGCGGGTTTCGGCGCCGAACGGCTCGCTGGCGCTGCGCAGTTCGCCGCGCAGCGGGTAGGCCGGGTTGGCGGCCTTGACGCTGGACAGCTGGATGCCGTTGTCGGTGGCGATCACGCTGGAGAACTCGACCACCTGCGCGTGGGCCAGGCCGAGGTCCTTGCCCCGTTGAACCTGTTCGGCGCTGGCCGGCGAGCTGCCCTGCAGGACCAGGTCGGCGCCGAGGAATTCGGTGGCGCGCAGGAGCATGGCGCCGTTCAGGCGGGCGCCGAAGTAGCCGATGGCGGTGCTCGCCGCCACCGCGACCAGCAGGCCGAAGAACAGCACGCGCAGCTCGCCGGCGCGGGCGTCGCGCAGTAGTTGGCGCAGGGCGAGGGTGAACAGGCGAAGCAGGGACAGGTGTGCCATCTAGGGCTCCATCGGGCTGACCATATGACCCGCGTCCAGGCGGATCTGCCGGCGGCAACGGCGCGCCAGGCGTTCGTCGTGGGTCACCAGGACCAGGGTGGTGCCGCGTTCCTTGTTCAGCTCGAACAGCAGGTCGCTGATGCGCTCGCCGGTGTGGCTGTCGAGGTTGCCGGTGGGCTCGTCGGCGAACAGCACCGCCGGTTCGGCGGCGAAGGCGCGGGCGATGGCCACTCGCTGCTGCTCGCCACCGGACAACTGGCGCGGCGAATGGCTCAGGCGCTGGCCGAGGCCGACCCGCTCCAGCAGGGTGCGCGCGTGTTCGCGGGCATCGCGGCGGCCGTCCAGCTCCAGCGGCAGCATGACGTTTTCCAGGGCGTTGAGACTGTCGAGCAACTGGAACGACTGGAAGACGAAGCCGACGTGCTCGGCGCGTACCCTGGCGCGCTGGTCTTCGTCGAGCGGCGCGAGGTCGTGGCCGGCCAGGGTCACCGAGCCGGCACTGGGCTGGTCGAGGCCGGCGAGCAGGCCGAGGAGGGTGGACTTGCCGGAGCCCGAGGCGCCGACGATGGCCAGGCTGTCGCCTTCGCTCAGGTCGAGGGACAGCGGGTGGAGGATGGTGAGGCTGCCTTCCGCGCTGGGGACCACTTTGCTAAGGTTCCGCGCAATGAGAATGCTGGGGCCCATGGAGAATCCGATGCGAGTGTGGTTATTGAGTGCTGGCCTGGCCTTGCTGTGCATGGCGCAGAACGCAGCGGCGGGTACTGTGTTGATCGTCGGCGATAGTATCAGCGCCGCTTTTGGCCTGGATACCCGCCAGGGTTGGGTCGCCCTCCTGGAAAAACGGCTCAGGGACGAGGGTTTCAACGACAAGGTGGTGAACGCCTCGGTCAGCGGCGACACCAGCGCGGGCGGTCAGGCGCGGCTGCCCGCGCTGCTTTCCGAGCACAAGCCGAGCCTGGTGGTGCTGGAGCTCGGCGGCAATGACGGGCTGCGCGGGCAGTTGCCTGCGCAATTGCAACAAAATCTTGCCTCGATGATCGACAAGTCCCGGGAAGCCGGGGCCAGGGTGTTGCTGCTGGGCATGCAACTGCCGCCCAACTACGGTGCGCGCTATACCAAGGCGTTCGCCCAGGTCTATTCCGATCTCGCCACGCAGAAGAACGTTCCCCTGGTGCCGTTCTTCCTCGAAGGCGTGGGTGGCCATCCCGAACTGATGCAGGCCGACGGTATCCATCCCGCGCAAGGGGCCCAGGCGCAGTTGCTGGAAAATGCCTGGCCGGCCATCAAACCGCTGCTTTGATGCTTTTATAGTGACCGGCTTTCGGCTAATGTTGCGCCCCCGATTTGGAGCCCCCGATGCCGCGTCCCGCCTGGTCCCTGTTTGCCTATCAATTGATCGAGCCCGACGAACAGCTTGACCTGTTCGCCTGCCAGGAGATCCGCGTGCATCTGGTCGCCCGTCAGCTCGAACTGGGCGGCTCGGCGGATCGCACCCTGTGCGGCACGCTGCTTCCGGCACAGCCGCGCTGGTCGAGCGTGCCCAATACGGTGTACCGCGACCGGCGGCTGTGCTCGCTGTGCCGGGCAATTCTCGATGCCCAGCGTAAAGGCACAAGGCCAGTCTGGCCTGAACTCTGAGTCTGTCGGGCCGCCCGGCAGGCCTGTATGCCGAAAATTCCTACAGCGGTGTACAATTGTCGCCTTCACCCCGAATTTGCGAAGGATTTCCCGGATGTTGCCGCGCTTTCCCGCCGTCACCCGCTGCCTGTCCCTGGCCGCTGCCCTGATCGCCGCCGGCCCTGTTGCCGCGCTGGAGTTTCCCCTGCCGCCGCCAGGCGAAGACATCATCGGTCAGGTCCAGGTGATCAAGGCCAAGTACGAGGACACCTTCGCCGACATCGGTACCGCCGGTGACCTCGGTTATCTGGAGATGGTCGCCGCCAACCCGGGTGTCGATCCATGGCTGCCGGGCGCCGGCACCGAGATCGTCCTGCCGACCCGCTTCATCCTGCCGCCGGGCCCGCGCGAAGGTATCGTCATCAACCTCGCCGAGTACCGCATGTACTACTTCCCGAAAGGCGAGAACGTGGTGCACACCTACCCGCTGGGCATCGGCCGTGAAGGCTGGGGCTCGCCGATCGCGCAGACCCGGGTGACGGCCAAGACGCCGAATCCGACCTGGACTCCGCCGGCCTCGATCAAGGCCGAGCACGCCGCCGACGGCGACCCGCTGCCGAACGTGGTGCCGGCCGGTCCGGACAACCCGCTGGGACCGTTCAAGTTCACCCTGGGCGTGCCGGGTTACCTGATCCATGGTTCGAACAAGAAGTTCGGCATCGGCATGCGTACCAGCCACGGCTGCTTCCGCATGTTCAACAACAATGTGCTGGAACTGGCGAAGATGGCGCCGGTCGGTACGCCGGTGCGGATCATCAACGAGCCATACAAGTTCGGCGTCAGCGCCGGCAAGGTTTACCTGGAAGCGCATACCCCGCTGGACGACAAGGGCGATCCTTCGGTGGTGGACAAGCACACCGCGGTGATCAACGCCCTGCTCAAGCGTGAAGACCTGTCCAACAACGTGCAGATGAACTGGGACATGGTTCGCGATGTAGTGGCCGCGGAAGATGGCATGCCGGTGGAAATCGCTGTGCCGCTCGCACCGGGTGGCGATGCGCCGATGGTTTCGAGCAGTCCGTATCAGCAGTAGTTGTTCGCTGGATGAAGCACAGGGATCGCGATGCGGTCCCTTTTTTTGCCGCGTCGGATAGCCGAACGGATATCCAGGGCAACGTTCGGTTAGTTGGCCGAGGTTCTAGCAGGCAATAAAAAAGCCGACCCACAAGTGGGTCGGCTTCAAATAACAATCCCGGGGGATTATTACTTGCGGCTGGCTTTTTCCAGCATGCGCAGAGCGCGCTCGTTAGCTTCGTCAGCGGTCTGCTGAGCTTTCTGAGCGGCAGCCAGAGCGTCGTCGGCTTTGCGATACGCTTCGTCAGCACGAGCTTGTGCACGAGCTGCTGCGTCTTCGGTAGCAGTCAGACGAGCTTCGGTTTCTTTGGATACGCTGCTGCAACCGGTAGCCAGAACTGCGGCCAGAGCCAGAGCAGAGAATTTCAGAACGTTGTTCATCGTGTTCCCCTTCAAGGACTTTCTATTAAATAGCCATCTCTCAACAAAGAGAAACTGGCCGGCGTACATAGTACCCATTACTTGTAGTAAGTAAACTGACTGAGCGCAAGAATTGGAAAAAAATTGCCTTTCCACCCCGCTTGACAGCAAAAACGTCCGAAAACCGTGCATTAGCTGCCATTGGCGGTGTAACGCATTCTTGTAAAAGTACTTTTTGTTGAACTAATGGTGACTTTTAGTGTCATGTTGCGTCATAACAAACGGAAGATCCGGGTTACCCGCCGTGACGTTGCCTGACGCAGTGTCGAGCGGTCCCCGGACGCCGGAATTTTTTGCGACCGGTGCCTTGAGCATCTGCGCAGGGGGCGCCTACTATTTGTAACGTGCTCGGTTGCCCAGAGAACGAGCGGGCTTTTCTCGCTGTCCAACGGGGCACGGGGTGGCGTAGAGGTTCCTTCGCCGGACAAACATCGGTTAAGGTAGGGTTTTGTTACAAGACCCGCGAGGAGTAGTGATGAGCGAGGCGTTGTCCATCCACCATGACCAGGCTGGTCATCAATTCGAGACCAATGTGGACGGTCATCGTGCGTACCTGACCTACATGGACCTGGGGAAACAGACCCTGGATATCTATCGCACCTTCGTGCCGAATGCCCTGCGCGGTCGCGGCATCGCCGCGGCGCTCACCGAGCGGGCACTGGCCTATGCCGAAGAACGCGGCTACACCGTGATTCCTTCATGCTCCTATGTCGAACGCTACATGGAGCGTCACCAGAAGCATTCTTCCAAGGTCTGAATCTCCAGGACGCAGCGCCACCGATCGCCGCTGACCTCCCAGACACGAAAACGCCGGGCATTGCCCGGCGTTTTCGTTTGCGCCGATCAGCCGCGGCGTTTCGGCAATACATCCTTGAGCTTGGTGCGCATGTTGCGCAGGGTGTTGGCCGTGGTTTCCCAGTCGATGCAGGCATCGGTGATGGACACGCCGTATTGCAGCTGGTCGAGGTCCTTCGGAATCGCCTGGCAACCCCAGTTGAGGTGGCTTTCCACCATCAGGCCGATGATCGACTGGTTGCCTTCGAGGATCTGGTTGGCGACGTTCTCCATCACCAGCGGCTGCAGGGCCGGGTCCTTGTTGGAGTTGGCGTGGCTGCAGTCGACCATGATGTTCGGCGTGATCTTGGCCTTGTTCAGCGCCTGCTCGCACAGGGCGACGCTGACCGAATCGTAGTTCGGCTTGCCGTTGCCGCCGCGCAGGACCACGTGACCGTAGGCGTTGCCCTTGGTGGTGACGATGGACACGCCGCCTTCCTGGTTGATGCCGAGGAAACGGTGCGGGCTGGAGACCGATTGCAGGGCGTTGATGGCCACGGTCAGGCCGCCATCGGTGCCGTTCTTGAAGCCGACCGCGGAGGACAGGCCGGAGGCCATTTCACGGTGGGTCTGGGATTCGGTGGTACGGGCGCCGATGGCCGACCAGCTGATCAGGTCCTGCAGGTACTGCGGGGAGATCGGGTCGAGGGCTTCGGTGGCGGTGGGCAGGCCCATTTCCGCCAGGTCCAGGAGCAGTTGGCGACCGATGTGCAGGCCGTCCTGGATCTTGAACGAGTCATCCAGGTACGGGTCGTTGATCAGGCCTTTCCAGCCGACCGTGGTGCGCGGCTTCTCGAAGTAGACGCGCATCACCAGGTACAGGGTGTCGGACACTTCCGCGGCGAGCACCTTGAGGCGCTCGGCATATTCGTGGGCGGCCTTGACGTCATGGATGGAGCAGGGGCCGACCACGACGAACAGGCGATGATCCTTGCCGTCGAGGATATTGCGCACCACTTCACGGCCCGCGGTCACGGTCTGAAGCGCGGTGGCGCTGAGTGGAATCTCCTTCTTGAGCTGATCGGGCGTGATCAGTGTCTCGTTGGAGGCAACGTTAAGGTCGTCGATCGGTAAATCAGCCATCGTGTTACTCGTCAGGTCACGGATGCCGGCCGCCAGCGATCCCCGTGCGGCGGAGCAGCATGATTGAGCTCAGCGGGGAGCGGAACCTTAGCGCGTAATCCCTTTGTTCGACAATGGGCAAACGCCTGATAGCAGGGCGGTTTGGGCCTTTGCACGCGGGTTTTTGCGACTAAAGTGGCTGGGTGCATAATCGTGCGCTGGATTTTTGGGTCGGGGGCCGCTTGTCGGCCCTTCGCGGGCGAGCCGCGCTCCTACGAGGATTGCGCGAGCGTGGCTTGCCCGCGAAGGGCTGCGAAGCAGCCCCAAAATGAGGGCAGGACATGAGCAAAGGCCTGGGCGACAAACTGGTAGTGGCGATCTCCTCGCGGGCGCTGTTCGATCTGAGCGAGAGCCACCGGCTGTTCCTGCGCGAGGGCGTCGAGGCCTATCGCCAGTACCAGATCGAGCACGAAGACGAACACCTTGCGCCGGGCGATGCCTTTCTCCTGGTGGAAAAACTGCTGGGGCTCAATGCCCTGCTCGGTCAGCCGCGGGTCGAGGTGGTGCTGGTCTCGCGCAACAGTGCCGATACCGGCCTGCGCGTGTTCAATTCCATCGAGCACTACGGCCTGGGCATCTCCCGCGCGGCGTTCGTCGGCGGGCGCAGTCCCTATCCCTACCTGGCGGCGTTCGGCTGCCACCTGTTCCTCTCCACCGACGCCGACGACGTGCGCAGCGCCCTGGATGCCGGCTTCGCCGCGGCCACCATCCTCTCCGGCGGGGCGCGGCGGGAAGCCACCGAGGAACTGCGCATGGCCTTCGACGGCGACGCCGTGCTGTTCTCCGACGAGTCCGAGCGCGTCTACCAGCTGAGCGGGCTGGAGGCATTCCAGGCCAACGAGCGGCAGTCGGCGCGCCAGGCCTTGCGCGGCGGGCCGTTCAAACCCTTCCTCGCCGCCCTGAACCAATTGCAGAGCGAGTTCCCCACGGGGGCCTGTCCGATCCGCACCGCGCTGGTCACCGCGCGTTCGGCACCAGCCCACGAGCGGGTGATCCGTACCTTGCGCGAGTGGGATATCCGTCTCGACGAGTCGCTGTTCCTCGGCGGTCTGGACAAGTCGGCATTCCTCGAGGCCTTCGCCGCCGACGTGTTCTTCGACGACCAGACCGGACACTGCGAGCGCGCCGGCAAGGTGGTCGCCACGGGCCATGTGCCGCACGGCATCAGCAATCGCCAGGACCCGGTCTGAGCCCCGCCGGACGGGGCCTGCGCGGTGGATTGGCGCTGCTAAGCTGAAGCTTGCCCTGCCGCTCTGGCAGTCGAGGAGGTCAAATGATCCGTTCGATGCTGTACGCCACGGACCTCGGTGTTTACGCGCCCTATGTCATGCAACACGCGCTGGCCATGGCGCGCTCTTTCAATGCCGAGCTCTACGTGATCCACGCCGTGGAACCCATGGGGCAATTCGCCGAATCGCTGCTGCAGAGTTACCTGGACGAGCAGACCCTGGACCAGTTGCACAGCCAGGGGGTGAATACGGTCATGGCCAATATAGAGCAGCGGGTCCTGGAAAATTTTCGCGATGAGCTCGGCGACCAGGATGACCTGGCGCTGATCCGCGCGGTGCGGGTACGCCAGGGCGATCCGGCCGAGGTGATCCTGCAGCAGGCCCAGCGCCTCAACGTCGATCTGCTCATCGTCGGCAGTCACAGCCACGGCGCGGGGGTGGAGATCCCGATCGGCCGTACCGCGGTGCGCATTCTGCAACTGTCGCCGGTACCGGTGTACATGGTGCCGCTCGCCCAGCACCTGGGGCGGCGCAAGGAATGACGGATCTTTCCGCTGCGCGTGTAAGAAAACTGGTGAAATTGTTCTAGATTTATTCTCCTGACCACTAATATAGTTATAACTCGTCGCTGTTGCCGGTGACGCCCAGCATCTGAGGGATACCTATGAAGCTTCAACAACTGCGCTACATCTGGGAAGTGGCGCACCACGACCTCAACGTCTCCGCGACAGCGCAAAGCCTGTACACCTCCCAGCCGGGGATCAGCAAGCAGATTCGCCTGTTGGAAGACGAGCTGGGCGTGGAAGTGTTCGCCCGCAGCGGCAAGCACCTGACCCGCGTCACCCCGGCAGGGGAGCGGATCATCAACACCGCCGGGGAAATCCTGCGCAAGGTCGAGAGCATCAAGCAGATCGCCCAGGAATTCTCCAACGAGAAGAAGGGCACCCTGTCCATCGCCACCACTCACACCCAGGCGCGCTATGCGCTGCCGCCGGTGATCAGTTCGTTCATCAAGCAATACCCGGAAGTGGCCCTGCACATGCACCAGGGTTCGCCGATGCAGATCGCCGAGATGGCCGCCGACGGCACCGTCGATTTCGCCATCGCCACCGAAGCGCTGGAGCTGTTCGGCGACCTGGTGATGATGCCGTGCTATCGCTGGAACCGTTGCGTGGTGGTGCCCCAGGGCCATCCGCTGACCAAGCTGCCGAAGCTGACCCTGGAAGTCCTCGCCGAATACCCGATCGTGACCTACGTCTTCGGTTTCACCGGCCGTTCCAAGCTGGACGAGGCCTTCAGCCATCGCGGCCTGACGCCGAAAGTGGTGTTCACCGCCGCTGACGCCGACGTGATCAAGACCTACGTACGCCTGGGCCTCGGTGTCGGCATCGTCGCCAAGATGGCGGTGGATCCGAAGCTGGACAGCGACCTGGTGGTCCTCGATGCCAGCGAGCTGTTCGAGTCCAGCATCACCAAGATCGGTTTCCGTCGCGGCACCTTCCTGCGTGGCTTCATGTGCGACTTCATCGAGAAGTTCGCTCCGCACCTGACCCGCGAAGTGATGGCCAAGGCGATCCAGTGCCACAACAAGCAGGAACTGGAAGAGCTGTTCGAGGGCGTCGAGCTGCCGGTGCACTGAGGCAGGTTGTTTCCACCCACAAAAAAACCGGCCGCGGCCGGTTTTTTCGTTTCTGTCGATCAGCCCTTGCTGATCAGGTTGCCGGCATGCAGCCCGCATTCCTTCTGGGTCGACTCTTCCCACCACCAGCGACCTTCGCGCTCGTGCTGGTTCGGCAGCACCGGACGGGTGCAGGGTTCGCAGCCGATGCTGATGAAGCCGCGTTCGTGCAGGCTGTTGTAGGGCAGCTCGAGCATGCGGATGTAGCCCCAGACCTCCTCGCTGCTCATCTGCGCCAGCGGGTTGAACTTGTACAGGGTGCGCTCCGGCGTGGAGAAGGCGCTGTCGATTTCCAGGGCCGCCACCTGGCTGCGGGTGCCCGGGCTCTGGTCGCGGCGCTGGCCGGTGGCCCAGGCGGTGACCGTGGCCAGCTTGCGCCGCAGCGGTTCGATCTTGCGCACGCCACAGCATTCGCCGTGGCCGTCCTTGTAGAAACTGAACAGGCCCTTTTCCTTGACGAACGGGTCGAGCTTGTCGCGATCCGGCGAGAGGATCTCGATCGGCAGCTTGTAGTGCTCGCGGACCTGGTCGATGAAGCGGTAGGTCTCCGGGTGCAGGCGCCCGGTGTCGAGGCTGAAGACCTTGACGTTCTTGTTCAGCTTCCAGGCCATGTCCACCAGCACCACGTCCTCGGCGCCGCTGAAGGAAATCCACAGGTCGTCACCGAAATGCTCGAAGGCGAGCTTGAGGATGTCCTGGGGGGATTTGTTGGCGTAGGTCGCGGCCAGGGCGGCGACGTCGAAGGGTTGGCTCATCAGGCGGCTTCCGGTCATTGAATGGCGCTTGGCGCTCGTAATAAGGCAGATGTTACCAAAAAATGCCGGGTAGACGGGTCGCATCACTGCGCTTAGAGTGCGCCTTCCATTTTTGGCGTTGTTCGAGGAGTGTGCTGTGGAAATTGCCTGTCTCGATCTGGAAGGCGTACTGGTCCCGGAAATCTGGATCGCCTTCGCGGAAAAAACCGGAATCGAATCGCTGCGGGCCACCACCCGTGATATTCCGGACTACGACGTACTGATGAAGCAGCGTCTGCGTATCCTCGATGAGCACGGTCTGAAGCTGTCTGACATCCAGGCGGTGATCGCCACCCTCAAGCCGCTGGACGGCGCGGTGGAGTTCGTCGACTGGCTGCGCGAGCGCTTCCAGGTGGTGATCCTGTCCGACACCTTCTACGAATTCTCCCAGCCGCTGATGCGTCAGCTGGGCTTCCCGACCCTGCTGTGCCATCGCCTGATCACCGACGAGACCGATCGCGTGGTCAGCTACCAGTTGCGTCAGAAGGATCCCAAGCGGCAGTCGGTACTGGCCTTCAAGAGCCTGTACTACCGGGTGATCGCCGCAGGCGACTCGTACAACGACACCACCATGCTTGGCGAGGCGGATGCGGGGATCCTGTTCCACGCGCCGGACAACGTGATCCGCGAGTTCCCGCAGTTCCCGGCGGTGCATGATTTCGAGGCGTTGAAGCGGGAGTTCATCAAGGCTTCCAACCGGACGTTGAGTCTCTAGCGCCTTCGAGGGCCTCATCGCGGGCAACGCCCGCTCCCACAGGGATTGCATGCGCCGCGAATCCTGTGGGAGCGGGCGTTGCCCGCGATAGGGTTCTTACAGACCCTGCAAGGTCTCCAGCAACACCTTCACCTTGGTGATCGACTCCTGGTACTCCGCTTCCCACTCCGAGTCCGCCACCACCGCGCCGCCGCCCCAGCAACACACCTGGCCATCCTTGACCAGCAAACTGCGAATGGCGATCGAACTGTCCATCTCGCCGCGCACGTCCACATACAGCAACGATCCGCAATACAGCGCGCGCCGGCTCGGTTCCAGCTCGTCGATGATCTGCATCGCGCGGATCTTCGGCGCGCCGGTGATCGAGCCGCCGGGGAAGCTGCCGGCGATCAGGTCCAGCGCATCCTTGCCCGGCGCCAGGCGGCCGGTGACGCTGCTGACCATGTGGTGCACGTTGGGATAACTCTCCAGGCTGAACAGCTCCGGCACCCGTACCGAGCCGATCTCGCAGGTCCGGCCGAGGTCGTTGCGCAGCAGGTCGACGATCATCAGGTTCTCGGCGCGGTCCTTGGTGCTGGCCAGCAGTTCCTCGCCATTGGCCCGATCCTCGATCGGATCGGCGCTGCGCGGCCGGGTGCCCTTGATCGGGCGGGTTTCCACCTGGCCGGCGCTGACCCGGATGAAACGCTCCGGCGACAGGCTGAGCAGGGCGCTGCCATCGTCCAGCACCTGGAACCCCGAGAACGGCGTCGGGCAGGCTGCGCGCAGGGCCTGGTAAGCATTCCAGGGATCGCCCTGGCACGGCGCGCGGAAGCGCTGGGTCAGGTTGATCTGGTAGCAGTCGCCGGCCTGGATGTACTGCTGGACCCTTTCGAAGGCCTGGCGATAGTCGTCGGGACTGAGGTCGCCGCGCATCGGCGCGTCGAGGTGGAAGCCGGCGCCGGCATCGCGCGGCGCCGGCTGGCTGAACAGTTCGCTCAGGCGCTGGCGTTCGTCTGACGGCAGCGCGGGATGCAACAGCAACTGGCTGGTGCCCAGCTGGTGATCGCTGATCAGCGCCCAGGCATACAGGCCGAGGGTGGCATCGGCCAGGCCGAGATCATCGCGGGCGATGTGCGGCAACTGCTCCAGGCGCCGACCGAAGTCGTAGCTCAGGTAACCGATGAGGCCGCCCGCGAAAGGCAGCTCCAGCCCGGCGGGCAATTGCGCTTCGCCCAATTCGCCCAGGCCGTCCCGCAGGCGCTGCAGAAAGGCCGTGCCGCTTTCGCCGGGTTGCGCCACCAGACTGCGCAGCGGCCAGGCGCTGAGCAGGTCGAAGCGTCCGCGCTCGGCGCCGGGACGGGCGCTGTCGAGCAGCACGGCGCCGGGGGCATGGCGCACGCGGGCGAAATAGGCGGCCGGGTCGGGCAGGTAGGGCAGGGGAACAACGGTGCAGGTCGGCATTCGTCTGGACGGGTCGCTAGGCGGGGCAGGCATTGTAGACCCCCGAAACGATTGCTCCTAGGGGTAAACCAGCGCCCCGCGCGCCTGCGCGGCGGGGCGTCGAGGTTACTGGCGCGAGGGGACGTGACCGAACAGTTGCTGGGCGAAGCGCACGCGCTCCTCCGGGGTTTCCTGTTTGCCATCCTTGGCCAGCGCTTCCAGGTGCGCCTCGATGGCATGGGTGCGCTGGGTCAGGCCGCAGTCGTTGGCGATCTGGATGTTCAGGCCGGGGCGGGCGTTGAGTTCGAGGATCAGCGGGCCCTTGTCCTGGTCCAGGACCATGTCCACGCCGATGTAGCCCAGGCCGCACAGCTCGTAGCAGCCGGCGGCGAGCTTCATGAAGCCGTCCCAGTTCGGCAGTTGCACACCGTCCACCGCGTTGGTGGTGTCCGGGTGCTTGCTGATGATGTTGTTCAGCCAGGTGCCGCGCAGGGTCACGCCGGTGGCCAGGTCGACACCGACGCCGATGGCGCCCTGGTGCAGGTTGGCCTTGCCGCCGGACTGGCGGGTCGGCAGACGCAGCATGGCCATCACCGGGTAGCCCATCAGCACGATGATGCGGATGTCCGGCACGCCTTCGTAGCTGATGCTTTTGAAGATCTGGTCCGGGGTCACTCGGTACTCGATCAGCGCGCGGTCGCGGTGACCGCCCAGGGAGTACAGGCCGGTGAGGATGCTGGAGATCTGGTGCTCGATCTCCTCGTGGCTGATGATCTTGCCCGAGACCGTGCGGTAGCGGTCCTCGAAGCGGTCGGCGATGACCATGATGCCGTCACCGCCGGCGCCCTGGGCCGGCTTGATGACGAAGTCGCTGCGACCGCCGATGATCTCGTCGAGTTTTTCGATCTCCTTCTCGGTGGAGATGATCCCGTACATCTCCGGCACATGGATGCCGGCCCGGATCGCCCGTTCCTTGGTGATGATCTTGTCGTCGACGATCGGGTACAGGTGGCGCTTGTTGTACTTCAGGACGTAGTCCGCGTTGCGCCGATTGATACCCATGATGCCCCGGGCTTCCAGGGCCTTCCAGGTTTTCCAGAGTCCGAACATCAGGCGTCAGCCTTCACGAAAGCCTTGAAACGAACCAGCTCCGTCAGGCGGTAGCCGCGGTAGCGACCCATCGCCAGCATGAAGCCCACCAGGATCAGCAGCACCGCCGGGAAGGTGAAGACGAAGTACACCAGCTCCGGCACGCTCATCAGCAGATGCGCCAGGGAGGCGGCGAACAGGGTGCCGATGGCGACTTTCATGGCATGGCCGCCGCCGCGCTCTTCCCAGGTGATGGACAGGCGCTCGATGGTCATGGTCAGGATCACCATCGGGAACAGCGCCACCGACAGGCCGCGCTCCAGCCCCAGCTTGTGGCTGAACAGGCTGATCGCGGCGATCAGCACCACGACGAAGGTCAGCACCACCGACAGGCGCGGCAGCATCTGCAGCTTGAGGTGCTCCAGGTACGAGCGCAGCGACAGGCCGAGGGCGGTGATCACGGTGAACAGGACGATGCCGAAGCCCAGCTGGGTCTCGCGGAAGGCCAGGGCGATCAGCACCGGGGTGAAGGTGCCGAGGGTCTGCAGGCCGACCAGGTTGCGCAGGATCAGGATCACCAGCACGCCGATCGGGATCATCACCATGATCATGAAGGTCTGCTGGGTCTGCAGCGGCAGGCCGTAGAGGGAGTATTCGAGGAAGTCGGCGTCGGTGTTCTCGTCGGTCAGCTTGGCCAGGCGGATGGCGTTCATCTCGCTGTTGTTCAGGCTGAAGCTGACGTTGACCTTCTTGCCGCCGTCGACGGTGATCAGGTTGTCGTCACCGGTCCACCACAGCAGGCGGTCACTGGGCAGGCCCTGTTCGCCGGTGTCCGGGTTGAAGTACAGCCATTCGTTGCCGTTGAAGCTGCGCAGCCAGAGTTCCGGGGTCTGCGGCTGGTCGGCGACCAGGCGGATGGTCTGCACGCGCTCCAGCGGCACGTGGGCGATGGACAGCAGCAGGTCGATGACCTTGGCCTTCTTCTGCACCGAGGTGTCGCCGGCCAGGAGCAGCTTGACGTTGTCGTCGTTGAGATTGTTGACACGCTTGATGGTCTCGCTGACGAAGGTCTCGACGTCCGCCGAGTGCTGGCGGATCGGCGCCATCAGGGCTTCGGCGGCGATCTTTTCCGGGCCTTCCACCGGCAGGCTGTCGCGGAAGGTCGGGCCCTTGATCTTGGGCTTCTCGCTGCTGTAGCGCTTGGTCAGGACCAGGCGGTAGTAGAGGGTCTGGTTGCCGCTGGCGCGACGTGCCGACCAGGTCACCTTGCGGTTGCCGTCGACGCGGTTGACGCTGACCCCGTAGTTGTTGGAGATGAAGCTCTCGTTGAGGCTGACGTAGTCATGGCTCAGCGGCGGCACGTACATCTGCACTTTCACCGGGTCTTTCGGGCTGGCGACGAACTCGACCTTGGCGTCGATGTTCCACAGGTCGTCGGTTTCGTCTTCGGTCACCGGGATGCCGAGGAAGAAGATCTGATAGGCCGTGATCAGCACGCCCAATAGCACCAGCACGGTGATCAGGACTTTCAGATGAAGGGTAAGAGAGCGCATCGGAGTTACTCTGCGGTGTGAGCGTCAGTGGCGCAGGCAGGTTTGCCGGCAGCGTATTTAAGGCTTGGGTCGACCAGGGCGTCGAAGTGCTTGAGGGCCTCGGAACCGATCAGCAGCGGATACTGGAAGGCGCTGCGGTCGGTGAGGTTGACTTCGATTTCGCGCAGGGCATTGCCCATGCATATGTTCAGGGCGATCACCGGACGGGCGGTATAGGCCTTGCCTTCGTCCGGGTCGTAGTCGCCGGCGCGGCGCTTGATCTTGCTGACGCGGGCCAGCGGGCGTTCGATCGGATGGGAATGGGCGGCGTCGATCGCCAGGTAGAAACGCACCCAGGACTCGCCGTTGCGCTTGAAACGCTTGATGTCGCGGGCGCTGAGGGAGGCGGTCTTGGCCCCGGTGTCGAGTTTGGCGGCGACTTCCAGGTCGATGTCGCCGAGCCGGGCGTATTCGTTCAGGCCATAGACGGTCTTGCCCGTCGCCTGGGCCATGAGGGGCGACAAACAGAGGCTGAGCAACAATAGAAGTGGCGAAAGTCTCATAGATCCTGGCGCAATGCTGTGGGGTGTACGGGCAAGGCCACCGGCAGTTTCTGCGCTAGCTCCTCGTTCGTCTGGCACAAATGAATGACAGACACACTATCCATGCCACAAAAAATGAGGCGGCGGCATTCTATCACGGTGATAGTGCAACGCCAGCCGCGCCACTCTGACAACGCCGTGACCCCTGAAGTTCGCTCTTAGACGATTGTCGACAATATTCATTTTGTCTTTGACTAAGGCGGGTGATTTGGCTAGTTTTGTCGCATTGATTTTCAAAGGTGTCGACAATCATGCTGGACACAGTGCAAGCGCCCGGAATCGTCCAGGACGAATCGGAGACCCTCTCCGAAAACGTCTTCCGGCGCATCCAGGCGGCCATCGTCAAGGGCGAGATCGCCCCCGGCAGCAAGATTTCCGAACCTGAACTGGCGCGCACCTACGGCATCAGCCGCGGCCCGCTGCGCGAGGCCATCCATCGTCTGGAAGGCCAGCGCCTGCTGGTGCGCGTACCGCATGTCGGGGCGCGGGTGGTATCCCTGAGCCATGCCGAGCTGATCGAACTCTACGAAATCCGCGAATCCCTCGAAGGCATGGCCTGTCGCCTGGCCGCCGAACGCATGAGCGTAGCGGAGATCGACGAACTGCGCCGGGTGCTCGACACCCACGAGCGCGACGCCGCGTTCCAGGCCGGGGTCGGCTACTACCAGCAGGAAGGCGACTACGACTTCCACTACCGGATCATCCAGGGCAGCGGCAACAAGACCCTGGTCAAGATGCTCTGCGGCGAGCTGTACCAGCTGGTGCGCATGTACCGCATCCAGTTCTCGGCGACGCCCAACCGGCCGCGCCAGGCCTTCGCCGAACACCACCGGATTCTCGATGCCATCGCCGACCGTGACGGCGAGCTGGCGGAACTCCTGATGCGCCGTCACATCGGCGCTTCCAAACGCAATATCGAGCGTCATTACCTGGACGCCACTAGCCCACGAGGTGAGTCATGAGTCAGAAAAGCAGTCCCGGCCAGCGCTTTCGCGACGCGGTAGCCGCCGAGCACCCACTGCAGGTCGTCGGTGCGATCAATGCCAACCACGCCCTGCTGGCCAAGCGCGCCGGGTTCAAGGCCATCTACCTCTCCGGTGGCGGTGTCGCCGCCGGCTCCCTGGGTCTGCCGGACCTGGGCATCACCGGCCTGGATGACGTGCTCACCGACGTGCGCCGCATCACCGACGTCTGCGACCTGCCGCTGCTGGTGGATGTCGACACCGGCTTCGGCGCCTCGGCGTTCAACGTCGCCCGCACCGTGAAGTCGATGATCAAGTTTGGCGCCGCCGCCATCCATATCGAGGACCAGGTCGGCGCCAAGCGCTGCGGCCACCGTCCGAACAAGGAAATCGTCTCGCAGCAGGAAATGGTCGACCGCATCAAGGCCGCCGTCGATGCCCGTACCGACGACAGCTTCGTGATCATGGCGCGCACCGACGCCCTGGCGGTCGAAGGTCTGGAAGCCGCCCTGGACCGCGCTGCCGCCTGCATCGAGGCCGGCGCCGACATGATCTTCCCGGAAGCCATCACCGAACTGTCGATGTACAAGACCTTCGCCGACCGCGTGCGCGCACCGATCCTGGCCAACATCACCGAGTTCGGCTCGACTCCGCTGTACACCACCGAGGAACTGGCTTCGGCCGACGTCTCCCTGGCGCTGTACCCGCTGTCGGCGTTCCGCGCCATGAACAAGGCCGCCGAGAACGTCTACGCCGCGCTGCGCCGCGACGGTACGCAGAAGAACGTGATCGACACCATGCAGACCCGCATGGAGCTGTACGACGCCATCAACTACCACGCCTTCGAGCAGAGCCTCGACGCCCTGTTCGCCCAGAAGAAAGGCTGAGCGCAGCGTCTCTGTAGCGGATAACGATTAGCCAGAAGCTTGCATAACAAATTCAAGAGAGGAGATATCCCATGGCCGAAGCAAAAGTACTCAGCGGTGCCGGCCTGCGTGGCCAGGTGGCCGGGCAGACCGCACTGTCGACCGTCGGTCAGGCCGGTGCCGGCCTGACCTACCGCGGCTACGACGTGCGCGACCTGGCCGCCAACGCCCTGTTCGAGGAAGTCGCCTACCTGCTGCTCTATGGAGAACTGCCGAACAAGGCGCAACTGGCCGAATACCAGGCCCGCCTGAAAACCCTGCGCGACCTGCCGCAGGCGCTGAAGGAAGTGCTCGAGCGCATTCCCGCCGACGCTCATCCGATGGACGTCATGCGTACCGGCTGCTCGGTGCTTGGCACCCTGGAGCAGGAACTGAACTTCGACCAGCAGCGTGACAAGACCGACCGTCTGCTGGCGCTGTTCCCGGCGGTGATGTGCTACTGGTACCGCTTCAGCCACGAGGGCGTGCGCATCGACTGCACCAGTGACGAAGACACCATCGGCGGTCACTTCCTGCACCTGCTGCACGGCAAGAAACCGAGCGAGCTGCACGTCAAGGTGATGAACGTCTCGCTGATCCTCTACGCCGAGCACGAGTTCAACGCTTCGACCTTCACCGCGCGGGTCTGCGCTTCGACCCTGTCCGACCTGTACTCCTGCGTCACCGCGGCCATCGGTTCGCTGCGCGGCCCGCTGCACGGCGGTGCCAACGAGGCGGCGATGGAGCTGATCGAGCGCTTCCAGAACCCGCAGGAAGCCGTGGCCGAACTGCTCAAGATGCTTGAGCGCAAGGACAAGATCATGGGCTTCGGCCACGCGATCTACAAAGAGTCCGATCCGCGCAACGAGGTGATCAAGGGCTGGTCGAAGAAGCTTGCCGACGAAGTGGGCGACACCGTGCTGTACCCGGTCTCGGAAGCTATCGACAAGACCATGTGGGAGCAGAAGAAGCTGTTCCCCAACGCCGACTTCTACCATGCCTCGGCGTACCACTTCATGGGCATCCCGACCAAGCTGTTCACCCCGATCTTCGTCTGCTCGCGCCTGACCGGCTGGGCGGCGCACGTCTTCGAGCAGCGCGCCAACAACCGCATCATCCGTCCGAGTGCCGAGTACACCGGCGTCGAACAGCGCGCGTACGTGCCGATCGAACAGCGCTGATCGAAGGAACACCGCGTAACCTTGTGGGAGCTGGCGTTGCCAGCGATGAGGCCAGACGGGACACCCTCGTTGCTGCTGATACCCCATCGCTGGCAACGCCAGCTCCCACAAGGACCGCGGTGCAACAGAAAAAGAGAAGCGCAGCCTTTTCACCGAATCCGTGACCGAGCCGACCTGACCATGAACACCGAATTCCGCAAGTCCCTGCCAGGCACCGGCCTGGACTATTTCGACGCCCGCGCGGCGGTCGATGCGATCGAGCCGGGCGCCTACGACCGCCTGCCCTATACCTCCCGCGTCCTCGCGGAAAACCTGGTGCGCCGCTGCGCCCCGGCGACCCTGAATGCCTCCCTGAGCCAGTTGATCGAGCGCAAGCGCGACCTCGACTTCCCCTGGTTCCCGGCCCGCGTGGTGTGCCATGACATCCTCGGCCAGACCGCGCTGGTCGACCTCGCCGGCCTGCGCGACGCCATCGCCGACAAGGGCGGCGACCCGGCCCAGGTCAACCCGGTGGTGCCGGTCCAGCTGATCGTCGACCACTCGCTGGCGGTGGAATGCGGCGGCTTCGATCCACAGGCGTTCGAGAAGAACCGCGCGATCGAGGATCGCCGCAACGAAGACCGTTTCCACTTCATCAACTGGACCAAGAAGGCGTTCAAGAACGTCGACGTGATCCAGCCGGGCAACGGCATCATGCACCAGATCAACCTGGAGAAGATGTCCCCGGTGATCCACGCCGAGCGCGGCGTGGCCTATCCCGACACCTGCGTCGGCACCGACAGCCACACCCCCCATGTCGATGCCCTGGGCGTGATCGCCATCGGTGTCGGTGGCCTGGAAGCCGAGAACGTCATGCTCGGTCGCGCCTCGTGGATGCGCCTGCCGGAAATCGTCGGCGTCGAGCTGACCGGCAAGCCGCAGCCCGGCATCACCGCCACCGACGTGGTGCTGGCCCTGACCGAGTTCCTGCGCAAGCAGAAGGTGGTCGGCGCCTACCTGGAGTTCCATGGCGAGGGCGCCCGCGCCCTGACCCTCGGCGACCGTGCGACCATCTCCAACATGGCCCCGGAATACGGCGCCACCGCGGCGATGTTTGCCATCGACCAGCAGACCATCGACTACCTCAAGCTGACCGGCCGCGAAGAGCAGCAGGTCAAGCTGGTGGAAACCTACGCCAAAGAAGCGGGCCTGTGGGCCGACAGCCTGGCCAACGCGGTCTACGAGCGCGTGCTGAGCTTCGACCTGTCCAGCGTCGTGCGCAACATGGCCGGTCCGTCCAACCCGCACGCCCGTGTGGCCACCAGCGACCTGGCGGCCAAGGGCATCGCCGGCGCCTGGGAGGAAGTCCCCGGGCAGATGCCGGACGGCGCGGTGATCATCGCCGCCATCACCAGCTGCACCAACACCAGCAACCCGCGCAACGTCATCGCCGCCGGCCTGCTGGCGCGCAACGCCAACAAGCTCGGCCTGACCCGCAAGCCGTGGGTCAAGTCGTCGCTGGCACCAGGCTCGAAGACCGTCGCCCTGTACCTCGACGAAGCCGGCCTGACCGACGACCTGGAGCAACTGGGCTTCGGCGTGGTGGCTTTCGCCTGCACCACCTGCAACGGCATGTCCGGTGCGCTGGATCCGAAGATCCAGCAGGAAATCATCGACCGCGACCTGTACGCCACCGCCGTGCTTTCGGGTAACCGCAACTTCGACGGCCGCATCCACCCGTACGCCAAGCAGGCCTTCCTCGCCTCGCCGCCGTTGGTGGTGGCCTACGCCATCGCCGGGACCATCCGCTTCGATATCGAGAAGGATGTGCTGGGTGTGGTCGACGGCAAGGAAATCCGCCTCAAGGACATCTGGCCGAGCGACGAGGAAATCGACGCCGTGGTGCGTGCTTCGGTGAAGCCGGAGCAGTTCCGCCAGGTGTACATCCCGATGTTCGCCATCGAGGAAGACAAGGGCCCGAAAGTCGCGCCGCTGTACGACTGGCGTCCGATGAGCACCTATATCCGCCGTCCGCCGTACTGGGAAGGCGCCCTGGCCGGCGAGCGCACGCTCAAGGGCATGCGTCCGCTGGCGGTGCTGCCGGACAACATCACCACCGATCACCTGTCGCCATCCAACGCCATCATGATGGACAGTGCGGCCGGCGAATACCTGGCGAAAATGGGCCTGCCGGAAGAGGACTTCAACTCCTACGCGACCCACCGCGGCGACCACCTGACCGCCCAGCGCGCCACCTTCGCCAACCCGAAACTGTTCAACGAAATGGTCCAGGAGAACGGCAAGGTCAAGCAGGGCTCGCTGGCGCGGATCGAGCCGGAAGGCCAGGTCACCCGCATGTGGGAAGCCATCGAGACCTATATGGAGCGCAAGCAGCCGCTGATCATCGTCGCCGGCGCCGATTACGGCCAGGGCTCGTCCCGTGACTGGGCGGCCAAGGGCGTGCGCCTGGCGGGGGTCGAGGCGATCGTTGCCGAAGGCTTCGAGCGCATCCACCGCACCAACCTGGTGGGCATGGGCGTGCTGCCGCTGGAGTTCAAGCCGGGGACCGACCGCAAGACCCTGGAACTGGACGGCAGCGAGCTGTACGACGTGGTCGGCGAGCGCACACCGCGGGCGACCCTGACCCTGGTGGTGACCCGTCGCAACGGCGAGCGCGTCGAGGTGCCGGTGACCTGCCGCCTGGATACCGCCGAAGAGGTGTCGATCTACGAGGCGGGCGGGGTGCTGCAGCGCTTTGCCCAGGACTTCCTGGAAGGGACTGCCTGATATCGGCGAGGCCCGAGCAGGGATGTTGTCTGTTCGGGCCTCATCGCTGGTAATGCCAGCTCCCACAGGGTTTTCTGCCGGTCACAGGAAATGTGATCGACGCGATCTCTATGGGAGCTGGCGTTGCCAGCGATTGGGGTTTCACCTATTCAACTGACAGGACCTATCCATGCCCCAAGTACCGCAAATCAAGATCCCCGCCACCTACATCCGCGGCGGCACCAGCAAGGGTGTGTTTTTCAATCTCCAGGACCTGCCCGACGCCGCGCAGCTGCCGGGTGCCGCTCGCGACGCCCTGCTGCTGCGGGTGATCGGCAGCCCCGATCCCTACGGCAAGCAGATCGACGGCATGGGCGGGGCCACCTCCAGCACCAGCAAGACGGTGATCCTGTCGCGCAGCATCAAGCCGGACCATGACGTCGACTACCTGTTCGGCCAGGTCTCCATCGACAAGGCCTTCGTCGACTGGAGCGGCAACTGCGGCAACCTGTCGGCGGCGGTGGGTTCCTTCGCCGTCAGCGCGGGCCTGGTCGAGGCCAGTCGCATCCCCGACAACGGCATCGCCACCGTGCGCATCTGGCAGGCCAATATCGGCAAGACCATCATCGCCCACGTACCGATCACCAACGGTGAAGTCCAGGAAACCGGCGATTTCGAACTGGACGGCGTGACCTTCCCGGCGGCCGAGGTGCAACTGGAATTCCTCGATCCGGCGGCCGACGAAGACGGCGACGGCGGTTCGATGTTCCCCACCGGCAACCTGGTGGATCGCCTGGAGGTACCGGGTGTCGGGACGCTTGACGTGACCCTGATCAACGCCGGCATCCCGACCATCTTCGTCAATGCCCAGGCCATCGGTTACACCGGCACCGAGCTGCAGGAAGCGATCAACGGCGATGCCGAGGCGCTGGCACGGTTCGAGACCATCCGTGCTCACGGCGCCGTGCGCATGGGCCTGATCAAGCATGTGGACGAAGCGGCGGGGCGTCAGCACACGCCGAAAGTGGCGTTCGTCGCACCGCCGACGGACTACCTGGCGTCCAGTGGCAAGCAGGTTGCGGCGGGGGATGTCGACCTGCTGGTGCGTGCGTTGTCCATGGGCAAGCTGCACCACGCGATGATGGGCACCGCGGCCGTGGCCATCGGCACCGCCGCGGCGATTCCGGGCACGCTGGTGAACCTGGCGGCGGGTGGTGGCGAGCGCGAGGCCGTGCGTTTCGGTCATCCTTCCGGAACCCTGCGCGTGGGTGCCCAGGCGCAGCAGGTGAACGGCGAGTGGACGGTGACCAAGGCCATCATGAGCCGCAGTGCGCGGGTGTTGATGGAAGGCTGGGTGAGGGTGCCGGGAGACTCGTTCTAAGGCACTTTCTTCTGCTGGAGAAGCGGTGTTCGTCGTGAGGCGGACACCGCTTTTTTGTTTCTGGGCCTGCTTTGCAGGCCTTCGCGGGCAAGCCACGCTCCTACGAAATACCTGCGATACCTCGTAGGAGCGTGGCTTGCCCGCAACCACCGCGCATAAAAAAGCCCCGCCATAAGGCGGGGCTCTTTCAACGCAGTTACAGCTTAAACCTGAACGGCCGGGATCTTGGCGTTCTCAGCCGCTTCGCGGAACTCGGCGATCTGGTCGAAGCTCAGGTAGCGGTAGACGTCGGCAGCCATGCTGTCGATGTTCTTCGCGTACTCCATGTACTCCTCGATGGTCGGCAGCTTGCCGAGGATCGAAGCGACCGCGGCCAGCTCGGCCGAAGCCAGGTACACGTTGGTGGCGTCGCCCAGACGGTTCGGGAAGTTACGGGTCGACGTGGAGACCACGGTCGAACCGGTCTGCACACGTGCCTGGTTACCCATGCACAGCGAGCAGCCTGGCATTTCCATGCGCGCGCCAGCCTTGCCGTAGATGCCGTAGTAGCCTTCCTCGGTCAGCTGGTGGGCGTCCATCTTGGTTGGCGGAGCCAGCCACAGACGGGTCGGAATGCCACCCTTGACCTTCTCCAGCAGCTTGCCGGCAGCGCGGAAGTGACCGATGTTGGTCATGCACGAACCGATGAACACTTCGTCGATCTTCTCGCCCTGTACGGTCGAGAGCAGACGGGCGTCGTCCGGGTCGTTCGGCGCGCAGAGCACAGGCTCCTTGACGTCGGCCAGGTCGATTTCGATGATCTCGGCGTATTCGGCGTCGGCATCGGCGGACAGCAGCTCGGGGTTGGCCAGCCAGGCTTCCATCGCCTGTGCACGGCGCTCCAGGGTACGGGCGTCGCCGTAGCCTTCACCGATCATCCAGCGCAGCAGGGTGATGTTGGACTGCAGGTACTCGGCGATGGCCTTTTCCGGCAGCTTGATGGTGCAACCGGCGGCGGAACGCTCGGCCGAGGCGTCGGACAGTTCGAACGCTTGCTCGACGGTCAGGTCGTTCAGGCCTTCGATCTCCAGGATGCGGCCGGAGAAGGCGTTGATCTTGCCTTTCTTCTCGACGGTCAGCAGGCCTTTCTGGATCGCGTAGTAAGGGATGGCGTGAACCAGGTCGCGCAGGGTGATGCCAGGCTGCAGCTTGCCCTTGAAGCGAACCAGGATCGACTCCGGCATGTCCAGCGGCATGACGCCGGTGGCGGCAGCGAAGGCCACCAGGCCGGAACCGGCCGGGAACGAGATGCCGATCGGGAAGCGGGTGTGCGAGTCGCCACCGGTGCCGACGGTGTCAGGCATCAGCATGCGGTTCAGCCAGCTGTGGATGATGCCGTCGCCTGGACGCAGGGATACACCGCCACGGGTGCGGATGAAATCCGGCAGGGTGTGGTGGGTGTTGACGTCGATCGGCTTCGGATAGGCAGCGGTGTGGCAGAACGACTGCATGACCAGGTCGGCGGAGAAGCCCAGGCAAGCCAGGTCCTTCAGCTCGTCGCGGGTCATCGGGCCAGTGGTGTCCTGGGAACCGACGGTGGTCATCTTCGGCTCGCAGTAGGTGCCCGGACGTACGCCGGTCACGCCGCAGGCCTTGCCGACCATCTTCTGCGCCAGGGTGTAGCCCTTGCCGGTGTCGGCTGGCTGCTCTGGCTTCTTGAACAGGTCGGAAGCGCCCAGGCCCAGTTCGGCACGCGCCTTCTCGGTCAGGCCACGGCCGACGATCAGCGGGATACGGCCGCCAGCGCGGACTTCGTCGAGCAGTACTTCGGTCTTCAGCTCGAAGCTGGTGACCAGTTCGTCGCTGCCGTGACGACGGACTTCACCCTTGAACGGGTAGACGTCGATGACGTCGCCCATGGCCAGGTTGGTGCAGTCGAATTCGATCGGCAGGGCGCCGGCGTCTTCCATGGTGTTGTAGAAGATCGGGGCGATCTTGGTGCCGAAGCAGAAACCACCGCCGCGCTTGTTCGGCACGTACGGGATGTCGTCGCCGAAGAACCACAGCACGGAGTTGGTTGCGGATTTGCGCGAGGAACCGGTACCGACCACGTCACCGACGTAGGCGACCGGGAAGCCCTTGGCCTTGACCGCTTCGATCTGCGCCAGCGGGCCGACCGAACCAGGCTGCGAAGGCTCGATGCCGTCACGGGCCATCTTCAGCATGGCCAGGGCGTGCAGCGGGATGTCAGGGCGCGACCAGGCGTCCGGGGCAGGGGACAGGTCGTCGGTGTTGGTTTCGCCAGGCACCTTGAACACGGTCAGGGTGTATTTCTCGGCGATGGCCGGACGCGAGGTGAACCACTCGCCGGCGGCCCAGGAGTCCAGGACGGCTTTGGCGTGGGCGTTGCCCGACTTGGCTTTCTCGGCCACGTCGTGGAACGCATCGAACATCAGCAGGGTGCCTTTCAGCTGTTCAGCCGCGACGGCGCCCAGTTCGGCGTCATCCAGCAGCTCGACCAGGGTGGCGATGTTGTAGCCGCCCTGCATGGTGCCCAGCAGTTCGGTGGCACGCTTGCGGTCGATCAGGGGGGATTTGGCTTCGTTTTTGGCGATGGCGGAGAGGAAGGCGGCCTTGACGTAGGCGGCTTCGTCAACGCCTGGCGGAACGCGGTCGGTGATCAGTTCAACGAGGAAGGCTTCTTCGCCGGCCGGCGGGTTTTTCAGCAGCTCGACCAGGCCTGCGGTTTGTTCGGCGTTGAGCGGCTGGGGAACGATACCCAGTGCTGCGCGCTCTTCGATATGTTTGCGGTAGGCTTCAAGCACAGTTTTTACCCTC
The DNA here is from genome assembly GCF_032621685.1 of Pseudomonas sp. zfem002. Lineage (NCBI taxonomy): Bacteria > Pseudomonadati > Pseudomonadota > Gammaproteobacteria > Pseudomonadales > Pseudomonadaceae > Pseudomonas > Pseudomonas sp. zfem002. Next base: position 27,311 of record NZ_JAVYJH010000012.1, read on the forward strand.
ATCAGTGGTCCCAAATGGGTGTCCGGGACGCTCATCCAGAAAATCCGCACTCATGCGCAAATACGGCTTTTTGGGCCGCGTAGCCAGAGTTGCAGGAAATCCTTACAGAAGCTGCTTTCAAAGTTTTACGCCTGTAGAACGGAGGCTGATGAGGGCTGGTTCGGAACATTCAGGGATGAATCTTCCGAACCAACGCCGTTCTACCGGATGAACTGTGCTCGTGACGCTTTGAAAACAGCTTCTAACGGACATTGGTGCCTAAAAAGGCGGTGTGATTCTACGGCAATTTCCAGATAAAGGTAAGGCGACGATGAAGACTTTAACGAGTGACCCTGGGTAGACAAAGGGCTAACATGGCCGCTTGTCTCGCTGCCACGCTGTCGATTCTTCATGTCCAATCAGTCCATCAAGACGCCTTGCGTCGGCCTCTGTTCCACGGTTTACGGGGACACGGTGTGCCGCGGCTGCAAGCGTTTCCACCACGAAGTGATCCACTGGAACGGCTACAACGACGACGAGAAACGCGCCGTCTGGCTGCGTCTGGAGCTACTGCTGGTGCAGGTGATGACGGCCAAGCTGGAGGTGTTCGACGTCGAGCGCCTGCGCCAGCAACTGGAGCAGCGCAAGATCCGCTACGTGGCCCACCAGTCGGAATACTGCTGGGCCTATCAACTGATCGCCCGCGGCGCGCGGGTGATTCGCGAGCTGGAAGCCTACGGGCTGGTGCTGTTGCCGGAGTTCCGCGACTGGGAGCTGCCGCAGTTGCGCGATGCCATCGACACCGAGTTCTTCCTGCTCTCCGAAGCCCATTACCAGCGCTATATCGCCCCGGGCTTTCTCAAGGACGCCTTGGGCTAGGTCGCAGCTCGTCCGGCGCCACGGCGTTTTCCCGGTGCTCTCTTATGCTCAAGGAAACGATTCGGTCATTGGCGAAACAGATCAGCAGTGGTTTCAGCTTCAGGGAGACTGACGATGAACACTGCCGCGGCCGCCGTGCACCGCCATACGCCGGATATCCAGGCCTTCGATGGGCGTGGCCTGGTGGTGCGCGAAGTCGCCTACCTGCGTCATCCCGACGATCTCCAGGCCAGCAGCCTGATCACCCGGCATCGATGGGACGCCCGCGGCTTTCTGGTGCAAAGCGCCGATCCGCGGCTGCACGAGTCGGGCCTGTGCAACCTGCGCCAGCACACCGACCTGGCCGGCCAGGTACTGTGTACCCGCAGCGCCGATGCCGGTGTCGCCCTGGTCCTCAACGATGCCGCCCGTCGGCCGGCGGTGCGTTTCGATCATATTCGCCTGCTCGCCGATGACAGCGAGGACCAGGCCGAGATCGTCACCCGCTGCTGGGTCTACGAGGACGCGCAATTGCCGGGGCGCCCGCTGCGCCTGAGCGAGCAGGCCGTTGGTCAGGATGCGCGAATCACCGAGTGCTTTGTCTACGCTGGCGCCACCCCCGCGGAGCAGGCGCTGAATCTCGCCGGGCGTTGTGTCAGGCACTACGATCCGGCGGGCCTGCGGGTGACCGACCAGGTGGCACTCACTGGCGTGCCGCTGTCGCTGACCCGCTTCCTGCTCGATGCCGCCGATGATGTCGAGACCGAGGTCGACTGGCAGGACCCGGAGGCCTTTCCGCGCCCGGACAGCCCATCCCATACGAGTCTGAGCCGCACCGATGCCAGCGGTGCGCCGCTCACTTCGACGGATGCGGCTGGTCATTGCCAGCGCATTGCCTATGACGTGGCCGGCCAGGTCAAGGGCCGCTGGCTGACCCTGAAGGATGGCGCCGAACGAACGATCGCCGATGCCCGCACCTACGATGCCGTTGGCGGCCTGTTGCACGAGGTTCATGGCAATGGCGTGCAGGTCAGCCAGGCATATGAGGCGCAGACCCGGCGTCTGACCGCGATCCGCGTCGAGCGTCCCGCCGGACATCCGCTGGGCGCCGCGCTGTTGCAGGATCTGCGCTACGAGTACGATCCGGTCGGCAACGTCACGCGCATCGACAACCTGGCCGAAAGCCGGCGTTTCTGGCGCAACCAGGAGGTGCTACCGGAGAGCACCTACCGCTATGACAGCCTCTATCGCCTGATTCAGGCCACGGGCCGGGAAATGGCCAGTGTTCGCTGTCAGGATGGGCGTCAGGTTTCGGGCCCGGTTGCGCTGGATGACGCGACCTATACCCGCTATACCCGCAGCTACCACTACGACAGCGGCGCCAACCTCACGCAGATCCGTCACAGCGCACCTGCTGCGGCCAGCGGTCACACCGTCGATATCACCGTCAGCGAACGCAGTTGCCGCGCCGTGCTCAGCAGCCTCGCCGCCACGCCAGAGGAAGTGGATGCGCTGTTCTCGGCCGCTGGCGGCCAGCGCAGCCTGCAGCCGGGCCAGGCGCTGCAGTGGACGCCCCGGGCGCAGCTGCGCAGCGTCGTGTTGGCCACGCAGGAAGGCCGCACGACGGATCACGAGCACTATCGCTACGACGCCGATAGCCAGCGGGTGCTGAAATTCACCCGGCACGCCAACCGCACGCAGCGGGTGCTCTATCTGCCCGGCCTGGAACTGCGCAGCTCCAGCAGCGGCGATGTGCCGGGCGAGCAGCTGCAGGTCATTCGGGTGGACGCGGCCCGCGTCCTGCACTGGACAGAAGGCAAGCCGCAGGACATCGACAACGACCTGCTGCGCTACAGCTACACCACGCTGACCGGCAGTTGCGGGCTGGAGCTGGATGGCCAGGGTGCCATCATCAGTCGCGAGGAGTATTACCCGTACGGCGGCACGGCGATCTGGACGGCGCGCAACGCCGTGGAGGCGGATTACAAGACGCTGCGCTATTCGGGCAAGGAACGCGATGCCAGCGGCCTCTACTATTTCGGCCAGCGTTATTACCAGCCTTGGGTCGGGCGCTGGTCGAGCGCGGATCCGGCGGGCACCGCGGACGGACTCAATGCGTACGTCATGGTCGGCAACAACCCGGTGAGTTTCTTCGACAGCGACGGCCTGATGCAGCGCTCGCCGCACGCCACTGGCAAGCGACCCGCCACGCCCCCCTACGCCATCCTGACCACCGGTCTGACCCGCTTTCCCTCCCAGGAGCGACACCAGGTGCTCGAAGCACTGGACGAGGCCAGCGGCATCATGCTCAAGGCAACCCAGCCGGAGCCGCTGCCCGCCGATGAAATGCGGACCTGGTTCGGCCCCGCCCACGGCATGCAGACCTGGAACGTGGTACTCACCTGGGACAGGATCGCGCACCTGATGGTGATCTACCGCTCACCCACCCCTGGCTACGAGAAATTCCAGCGCATCCTGTCGCCCGATCCGGAGCAATATGCCGCGGTCAACAGCGACGATGCGGACGGCAAGGTGCTGGTCGATACCGCCTTCTTCGACAGTGGGACGTCACTGCAGGACCGGGCCGTGACGCTCATCCACGAGTTCTCCCATCTGCGCGACATATCGAAGGTCAATGTGAAGGGGCCAGGAACGCGGGATTTCTTCTATTTGGCGGAGGACGATCCACGGCACGACTCGGACAAGATCGTCAACCGGGGTGTGCTGGCGACCAGCGACATTACGGATACCGCGGGCCTGTTCAATGAGATTGCCGAGCTTGACGGCTTTGCGGTGCAGCAGGTGGACGACACCCTCATGACCTACACCCACCAGCAGAAATTCCAGTTCATGACCCCCCGGCAGGCACGCAACGAGTTCGAAACCCGGCCGTTGCTGCGGACCCAGGTCGCGATGCGGAACGCTGACAGCATTGCCCATGGCGCGAGCGCGATTGCCGCGCGTCGCTGATCCGCCACTCGCGCTGGCCGGGACTGCCCGGCCAGCGCGAGCGTTCAGCCTTGCGCCAGCTCGTTCAACTGCGACGCCACCGCCGCGGTCTTCAGCACCAGCACGTCGCTTTCCAGCGAATCCAGCACCACCTCCGCGGTATTGCCGATCAGCGCCCCGGTGATCCCGCTGCGCGCCACGGTGCCGATCACCGTCACCACGGCGTCCAGCTTGCTGGCGGTGTAGGGGATCAGCACATCCGCCGGCCCTTCGGCGACATGCAGGCGCTCGTCGCTGATATCGAACTCGGCCTGGAACGCCGCGCACTCCTCGCGATAGCGCTGCTCGATGGTTTCCTTCAACTGGTACACCGGATCCGCTGCCGAGAGCATCGGCGACGGATGGGCACTGATCACGTGCAGGTCGCCCTTGGCCAGGCCGGCGATGGCGTAGCCGTGGTCGATGATGTCGCCGTGCAGGACGCGGTGGTCCTGGTCATGGTTGCCGACGTCCACCGCGGCGAGGATCACCCCGCCGGCCCACGGCCGCTCGGTCTTGACCATCAGCACCGCGGCCGGGCACAGGCGCAGCAGCTTCCAGTCGGAAGGGGTGAGCAGGGCCTTCTTCAGCGGATTGTCCGGACGGTGTTCCTTGATCACCAGGTCGCAGCCCTCGGCCTGCTGCACATCGATGATCGACTCGTGCAGGGTGTCGTGCCAGGCCTGCTCGAAGGTGACGTTGTCGTAGCCATCGTCGTGCAACTGGCTGGTCAGCAGGCTGAGCAGGGCGCTGTGGTCGTGCTTGCGGTCGCACATCAGCAGGTGCAGGCGCGCGCCGGTGGCGCCGGCGATGAGTTTGGCCCGGGTCAGGGCGCGGCTGTGGGCGTGGTCGGGATCGAGGACCACCAGAATGCTGCGGACGGCTTGCATGAGCGTGAACTCCCTTGGGGAAATGGCGAGCAATGCCTGACTATAGTCGGCGGTCCGGGCGATGTGGCTTGATGCATATCAAAGCATAGTCACTGGTGATCGCCGCCGACGCCGGTATAATCGCCGCCCCTGTCGCCTCATGCCGTTCGTGAATCCATGCAACTCATCCCCGAAATCGATGCCTTCCTCGGTTGCCGTACCCCCGATGCCTGGGTGCACGCGGCGCTGGCCGACCAGGAAACCCTGCTGATCGACCACAAGAACTGCGAGTTCAAGGCTGCCAGCACCGCCCTGAGCCTGATCGCCAAGTACAACACGCACATCGACCTGATCAACATGATGTCGCGTCTGGCCCGCGAGGAACTGGTCCATCACGAGCAGGTGCTGCGCCTGATGAAGCGTCGCAGGATCCCGCTGCGGCCGGTGTCCGCCGGTCGCTACGCCTCGGGCCTGCGCCGCGTGGCCCGCGCCCATGAACCGGCCAAGCTGGTCGACACCCTGGTGATCGGCGCCTTCATCGAGGCACGCAGCTGCGAGCGTTTCGCCGCGCTGGTGCCGCACCTGGACGAGGAACTGGGCAAGTTCTACCACGGCCTGCTCAAGAGCGAGGCGCGGCACTACCAGGGCTACCTGAAGCTGGCCCTGCAGTACGGCGATGCCGAGGATGTCCAGCGCACCGTGGACAAGGTGCGCGAAGTCGAGGTCGAACTGATTCTTTCCGCGGACGAGGAATTGCGCTTCCACAGCGGCGTTCCGGCCTGATCCAGCCTGGCGCGAAGATCGCTTCGCGCCAGGCTGGATCAGGGCTCAGCAGGGTTGCACGGCCAACCGGTTGCTGACCTTGCGCCCCAGTAGCAGCACCGTCACGAAGCCGCAGCCCACCAGGGCCGTGGCCAGGCTCATCAGCACCGGGCTGCCGAGCTGGTCGACGATGCGCCCGCCGAAGAACGAGCCCAGCGCGATGATCACCTGGAACATTGCGACGAACAGCGGCATGCCGCGTTCGACATCCTTGGGCGCCACCACGAACATCCAGATGCTGGCGCAGGCCGGGAACGCCCCGAAGGCGAAGCCCCACAGTGCGATCAGCAGCGCCGCGCCGGTCAGGCTGGTGGCGAAGTAGGGGAACAGGAAGGTGCTGATGCCGATCAGCAGCGCCACCAGCAGCAGGGTGTGGCGCACGCTGCGGTTGGCGGCGAAGCCGGCGAAGATGTTCCCGGCGACCCCGGCCATGCCGTAGAGCAGCAGCAACGAACCGATGGTCGGACCGTCGAAGCCGGCCCTTTCCTTGAAGAACGGTGCGACATAGGTATACGCGGCGAAGTGCGCCAGGCCGATCAGCAACACCGCGATCAGGCCGATCCGCGCTTGCGGATTGACGAACAGCGCCGGCAGGTCGCTGACGCGAATGGCCTTTTCCGGGTTGAGCCGTGGCAGCAGGAAGATCTGCGCCAGCAGCACCGGCACGCCCACCAGTGCGGTGGCGAGGAAGGTCATGCGCCAGCCCATCAGGCCGCTCAGCCAGGTGCCGACGGGTACGCCGAGCACGGTGGCGAGGGTCACCCCGACCATGATGATCGACGTGGCCTGCGCCACGCCGACGCCCTTGGGCGCCAGGCGTCCGCTGAGGGCAATCGCCGTCGCCCAGAAGCCGCCGATGCTGATGCCCAGCAGCACGCGGCCGAACAGCAGCAGGCTGAAGTCGCTGGCGAAGGCCACCACGGCGTTGGCGATGATCATGATCAGGGTCAGGCCGACCAGCAGGTAGCGCCGGTCGAGGGCACCGATGCCCACCGAGAGCAGCGGCGCGGCGAGGGCGGCCATGATGCCGGGCAGGGTGACCATCAGGCCGGCCTGGCCGGCGCTGATACCGAGATCGGCGGCGACATCGTTGAGCACGCCGACCGGGAGGAATTCACTGGTGACCAGGGCGAAGGCGCCGATGGCTACGGAGAGGATGGCGAGCCATTGTTGGGTGAGGCTGCGTTGGTTCGGGTCGTCGAGGCTTCGAGAAGCCTGGCTGGGGCTTGGCATGGTCTTGGGTTCCAAGGAGGGCGCCTGGAGCAGGCGAGGGGATGGGAAAAACGGGGGGCGATTATAGGAGTCGGGGTTGGGCGGCCGACAGACGGGCGGTTCGATAGTGATCATCAGGGGGATTGATGGGGCGGCCTGGGCCGAGGGGCTGTTTTCGAGCCAGGCAGCCGCACTGTGCTGTGGATGTTCAGCGAGACGCTGAGCTCGCAAACACCGTGCGCATCAAGTCAATGGTCTGGTTGATGGAGGGGCCCTGTACCGCCGGTGGATCAGGCCGCTCGCAAAACTCTCGCCATACAAAGAGGGTCAGTTCTGCACCGTCCGTTTGAGGCACGCTATTGTCGATCGAGCCAAAAGCCTGGAGCGACCTGTATCTGTCGTCTTGCCAGAACAGGGTCTCGATCCAGGGGTAGATCGGGATGAAGTGGAAATGGATGGAGTGCCCGGCATCATGACCAAAACGGCTGATGTACAGACGGTGTGGATGCAGGTGCGTTTCGATGGCCTGTTGGGTTCTTGCCTGTAGCAGGCCCAACTCTGCGAGCGCTTGCTCCGACAGCGCGGCCAACGAGTTGGTCATCTGCTTTGCGCTGAGTATCAGATAGCCAGGCAACGCACTGTCAATGCGCTGGTTCAACACCCAGTGCGATGACTCATGAATGATGAAGCGAGGCGGTATGTCCATATTGCGGCCCTGAAGAATGATCGAGGCAGGGAATCACTCGTGTTCTGAGCAGTGTCAGCGTCTGGTTGCCTGGAAATGACCGTTATTCAGGCCATCCAGGCAACCTAAACGCTGCCCTCACGTTCGATGACCAGAATCCGCGCTTCTCCGCGAGGATGTGCGACGTGCTCGCAGCCAACTCCCGCGAAAAACACGTCGCCAACCGTCAATGTCACCAGGTGTTCAATGCCGGACTCGCGATAGTGCATATCGACGATGCCGTCGAGGACGGCGAATACCTCCTCGCCATCATTGACATGCCATTTGTACGGCTGGTCGGTCCAGTGCAGTCGAACGGTGGTGCCGTCCATGTTGGCTATGTCGTCCGCGCCCCAGGCGCGAGTGGCGGTGAATTCCTTGCTGCGAATAACTCTCATGGGTCATGACACTCGTCGTGAATTTGTAGCGATTGATCAGAACCGTTGACCGTCCGCGGCCAAGCGAAAAGTGCAGATGGCACAACGCAGTCGATGTTGAACTACGGGTGATTCACTCAACAAGGTGCCCCGCAGCCGTCGCGAGCATCAACTATTCGTGCCGAGCCAGCCTTTCAACAGGGCATCAGGACGGAAGATGTTCAGGCCTCTCCACGAAGTTCGGCGGCATAGATCTCGCCCAAGACAACCATGGCTTGCGCGAGCTGCGGCATTTGCGCTGCAAGATGACGCTGCGGGTCTGCCTGCATGGCCACGAAGGCGCCATCGAAACCGGCAATGGCAAAGTACGTGAGCTTGTCGGCGATGACCTGAGCGACCTCCTCGCCGTACGCGGCGAAGGATGAGGAAATCATGCTGTGCATGTGGGCGCGACCCTCCAGGCGCACCTGGGCAATCAGCGCATCGACTTCGGCCTCCTTCGCTTCGGCGCTCATGATCAGAATCAGATGCAGGCGAAGGAAATCCGGGTGAGCCATGAAGACTTCACCGGTGCGCTTCAGATGCCAGCTCAGTCGTTCATGCGCTGTGCCACTGCCTGGCGGATGAGCATAGGCCTCGGCCAGCGCAGCGAAGAAGCGCTCGGCATTGTGCAGCATGACGGCGGAAAGCAGTCCTGCCTTGGATTCGAAATGATGGTAGATAGCGCTCTTGGGAAGCCCTGTCTCACTGCTTAGCGTCGAAAGGGAAGTAGCTGCATAGCCCTGTTGCGCCATGAGTCGAGAGGCGACATCCAGGATTTCCTCGCGTGAGCGTTGTCCTCGGCGGTTATTCGTACGAACGATCTTCTCTGACCTCATTGGTCGACATGCCTCCACCTGGCGATAGCGTATCGCCAAAGAAAATTTTAAAGACCGGGGCGACTCGCCAGCCCCTCCATCGACAGCAGCGTTCCCGATCTGGTCGGGAATTTGTGGTGATCACTCCGAATTTTACCTTTCCGCGCGCGATTGGACAGCTGCCGTGTTGCATCGGCACGCCCGTCTGCCGGGTGTTGCAATCCCGGAAAAATCATGTCTAGTATTTATATACCGAACGATCGGTACAAAAACAAAGCAAAGCCGCCGACGGAGTGATGACATGCTTCAACAAGACGCTTCCACCCGGTACGACACCGATGTAGCCATCATCGGCTACGGTCCCACCGGTATTGTCAGTGCCCTCACACTTGCCAGGCATGGTGTGAACGTAGTCGCTTTCGAGCGCGAACAATCGATCTACCCCCGCGCCCGGGCGGTAACGGTCAACGACTGGACCATGCGTATTTTCCAGGAGCTGGGGATCGACGATCGCATCGAAAGCGTCATCGAAGCCCAGCGGGGCTTGCGCTGGCAAACCTATGCCGGCGAGGAAATCATGCGGATCATGCATCCGCCCAGCACCCTGGGGACCCGAAACACCAAGCCGCGCTTCTACAACATCTATCAGCCCGTCATGGAAGCAGAGCTGCGCCGCTGTGCCGATGAATACGCTCAGCAATTGCAGGTCAACTTTGGCTTCGAGGTGGTTGGCATCGACCAGGACGCCGATGGCGTCACCATTACCAGCCGTCATGTCGAGACCGGTGAGGAAAAGACTACACGCGCCCGCTACGCCATTGCCGCCGATGGCGGTTCCAGCGTTTGCCGCGGCCTGCTGGATATCCAGCTCGATGGGGATACCAATGACGTGACCTGGGTGGTGATCGACTGCCGGGTGAAACGCTGGTGGCCGGATCGGGACTTTCTCACGTTCTGGTCAGACCGGGACCGCCCCGTGGTGGACATCGCCCTGTCGGCTGGCAATCACCGCTGGGAGATCCCGCTTCGTGCCGGTGAAACCCCCGCCGATTACCCCACCGCGAAAGAAGTGTGGCCCTTGCTGCAGGCCTTGAATGTTACAGAGGCGGATGTGGAGATCCATCAGCACGCCTTCTACAAGCACCATGTCCGGATGGCTGAAACCTGGCGCCGTGGCCGGATTTTCCTGGCCGGCGATGCTGCCCACCTGATGCCGCCATGGGCGGGCGCCGGCATGCAAAGTGGCATGCGCGATGGGCATAACCTCGGCTGGAAGATGGCCGCGGTCATCAAGGGCGATCTGCCTGAAGCGTGGCTGGATACCTATGAAACCGAGCGCCGCCCCAATGTGACGTTCTTCACCAACCTGGCCGTCGCCCTGGGTCGAGTCATCAAGCAGGAAGCCTCGCCGGAAGAAATCCAGGCCATCAACCGGGTACCCGAAGGCCAGGTCGCGCTGCATGAATCGCCACTGGTTGCACCGCCGGTGCTGGAGGCGGGCTGGCTGCGCGGCGAGCGCGGCAGCACCAGCATCATTGGCCGCATGCTGCCGCAGCCGGTCATGGGTGACAACGTCGGTCGCGTTGCCCGAGCGGACTGCCTGATTCCTCCAGGTTTTGTCCTGCTCGGCGCGGATGTGGATCCCCTCAGCGTACTGAGCGCCGATGAAAAGCGCGGCTGGGATGCCCTGGGCGCTCGCTACATTCCGATCCGCTCGAAAGACCAGTACACCCAGGCTCCCCATGAGCTGGTGGACCTGGATCAGGTGATCCTGCCCTGGATGGCCCGTTACGGCGCCAAGGTGATTGCCGTTCGCCCGGACAAATTCGTCGCTGCCGACGACGCGCACGGCCTTGCTGTGCCCGAGATCGCCTGAACATAACAACACTCTCAAGGCCCCCTGACATGGCGCATATCAAAGAACTGGCCTACGTGGTCTTCGAAGCCGGCGACCTCGACGCATGGGAACATTTCGCGACGGAGTTGCTCGGCATGCAGCTCGCCGAGCGTGCTGACGACAGCCTCGCATTGCGCATGGACCACAAGGCCTATCGCTGGATGATCCAGGCTGGCGCTGCCGAAGACCTGGTGGCCAGTGGATTCGAAGTGGCAAGCGATGCTGCGCTCGATCAACTGGTGGCGCAGTTGCGCGACGCCGGATTCGATGTGACGCAAGGCGACCCGGCGCTGCTGAGGCGGCGCAAGGTAAAGCGCTTGTTCCATACCCGAGACCCGATGGGCAACCGGGTGGAGTTGGTCACCGGCTTCGCGGATGCCGACACCCCCTTCGCGTCTACCCGTCTCAAGGGCCGGTTCGTGACCGGCGCCGGCGGCGCCGGTCACGAAGTGCTCGCGGCTCATGGTGTTTCCCGCGCAACCTACCTGGCGTTCTACGAGCAGCTGCTGGGCTTCAGGACCAGCGACATCATCATCGAAGAGGTGGCGCCCGGCATCTTCGCCGACCTGATCTTCATGCGCTGCAATGAGCGTCATCACAGCCTGGCCCTGGGTGAGATACCGCTGGCGAAGAACATCCACCACATCATGGTCGAGGTCAGCGACTACTGCGATGTCGGTACTGCCTACGATCGCTGCCTGGATGCCCGTCAACCGATCGAAATGACCCTGGGCCAGCATCCCAACGACCAGATGCTCAGCTTCTACGTGCTCACGCCCTCGGGGTTCAGCCTCGAATACGGGTGGGGCGGCCTGCGGGTCGACGATGCCACCTGGGAGGTGAAAACCCTCGACAGGCTGCACAGCTGGGGCCACCGACCGCCGGAAGTCGTTTCCGCGCTGTTGAGCGCCGCCACGCCTCTCAAACCATAAGGATTGCCATCATGTCCACCTCGTTCACCCAGCAAGATCTCGCACGCAGCATTCGCACCCGGGACTGGAACCTGCGCTACTACGAACTGGGAGCAGGGCACCCGGTCATCCTGCTGCATGGCAGCGGCCCTGGAGCCACCGGCTGGAGCAACTTCTCGGCCAATATCGCTGCGCTGGCCGAGCATTTCCACGTCTACGCCGTCGACATGCCCGGTTGGGGCGAGTCGGATGCGGCGACGGTCGATCAGCTCGACCATGTCAGTGCCGCCATTCAGTTCATGGATGCCCTCGGTATCGAAAAAGCGGCCTTCGTCGGCAACTCCATGGGCGGCCAGACCTCGCTGCGGCTGGCCACCGAGCATCCGGAGCGCATCAGCCATTTGGTCACCATGGGGCCTCCAGTGGGCAAGCTTCCGACGCTGTTCGGGGCGGGCGACGGTCCCTCGGAAGGACTCAAGGTGCTGATCGATGCCTACCGCGAGCCCAGCCCGGAAAACATGAAATCGCTGGTCGAGATCATGTGCTTCGACAAGGCCCGCTTCGCCACGCCGCAACTGTGCAAAGCGCGCTCCGATGCCGCCCTCGCACGCCCGGAACACCTCAGGAACTACGTCGAAGGGCTGCCCAAGGGCGCGCCTCTGCCCAAGTGGGTAGACCTGGGCAAACTGCGTGACATCAAGGTTCCCTCGCTGTTCATCCACGGTCGTGACGACCGTGTGGTGTCCTACGAAACCTCGCTGCTGCTCACCGCCCATGTGCCCGATTCCCGTCTGGTCCTGCTCAATCGCTGCGGGCACTGGGCAATGATCGAGCACGCAGAGGAATTCAACGATCTGGTGACCACCTTCATCAAGGGGCACTGACGCGCGTGACGGCGAGGCCCCGGAAAACACCGGGGTATCGCACTCGTACGCGCCCCAGGCAAGCGTTTCTCGATCAAGAGAGATAAACGATGAATAGAAAACTCAACGTGGCCATCGTCGGGTCCGGCAACATCGGCACCGACCTGATGATCAAGGTCATGCGCAATTCGCAGCACCTTCACATGGCGGTGATGGTCGGGATCGACCCGGCCTCCGATGGTCTGGCGAGGGCCGCACGCATGGGCGTGGCCACGACCCACGACGGCGTGGAAGGCCTGACCCGCATGGCGGAATTTGCCGACATCGATTTCGTCTTCGATGCCACCAGCGCCGGCGCCCATGTCCGCAACGATGCTTTTCTGCGTTCGATCAAACCGGGCATCCGCCTGATCGACCTGACCCCGGCCGCCATCGGCCCGTACTGCGTGCCGGTGGTCAATCTGGAGCAGAACCTGAATCAGCTGAACGTCAACATGGTGACCTGCGGTGGCCAGGCGACCATCCCGATGGTCGCCGCCGTATCCCGCGTGGCCAAGGTGCATTACGCCGAAATCATCGCGTCGATCGCCAGTCGATCGGCGGGCCCGGGCACCCGGGCCAATATCGACGAGTTCACCGAAACCACCTCCAGGGCCATCGAAGTGATCGGCGGGGCGGCCAGAGGCAAGGCGATCATCATCATGAATCCGGCCGAGCCGCCGCTGATGATGCGCGACACCGTGTTCGTGCTGTCCGAAGCGGTCGATCAGGCAAAGGTCGAAGCGTCCATCGAAGCAATGGCCGCTGCGGTGCAGGCCTACGTGCCGGGCTATCGCTTGAAGCAGAAGGTGCAGTTCGACGTGATCCCGGACAACGCACCGCTGAACATCCCCGGGCACGGCCAATTCTCGGGCCTGAAGACCTCGGTGTTCCTCGAAGTCGAAGGTGCCGCCCATTACCTCCCGGCCTATGCCGGCAACCTCGACATCATGACCTCGGCAGCGCTGGCCACCGCCGAGCGCATGGCACTGTCGATGATCAACGGCAGGGGAACCGATCATGACCTTTGATCCCGGCAAGAAGCTCTACATTTCCGATGTCACCCTGCGTGACGGCAGCCACGCGATTCGCCACCAGTACTCGATCCAGAACGTGCAGGACATCGCCCGCGCGCTGGACAAGGCGCGAGTGGATGCCATCGAAGTGACCCACGGTGACGGCCTGCAGGGTTCCAGCTTCAACTACGGCTTTGGCGCCCACAGCGATCTGCAATGGATCGAAGCCGCTGCCGACGTCATCGAACATGCGCGTATCAGCGTATTGCTGATACCCGGCATCGGCACCGTCCACGACCTCAAGCAGGCCTACGACGCCGGTGCCCGCTCGGTACGGGTGGCCACGCACTGCACCGAGGCCGACGTCTCCAGACAGCACATCGAATATGCCCGCGAACTGGGTATGGACACGGTGGGCTTCCTGATGATGAGCCACATGATCCCGGCCGAGCAGTTGGCGGCCCAGGGCAAGCTGATGGAGCGCTACGGCGCGCAGTGCATCTACATGGCCGACTCCGGCGGCGCGATGAACATGACCGACATCCGTGAGCGCATGCGTGCCTTCAAGGCGGTGCTTGACCCGCATACGCAGACCGGCATGCACGCCCACCACAACCTGAGCCTGGGCGTGGCCAACTCCATCGTGGCGGTGGAAGAGGGCTGCGATCGCGTCGATGCGAGCCTCGCGGGCATGGGCGCCGGTGCCGGCAATGCGCCGCTGGAAGTGTTTATTGCCGCTGCCGAGCGCATGGGCTGGAACCACGGCACGGACCTGTATCGCTTGCTGGACGCGGCTGACGATCTGGTCCGCCCGCTGCAGGATCGGCCGGTGCGGGTCGACCGCGAAACGCTGGCGCTGGGTTATGCCGGGGTCTATTCGAGCTTCCTGCGCCACGCCGAAGTGGCGGCGGCCAAATACGGCCTCAAGACACTCGACATCCTCGTCGAGCTTGGCAAGCGGCGCATGGTCGGCGGTCAGGAAGACATGATCGTCGACGTGACACTGGATCTGCTGGCCCGGAAATAAAGCACTGCACCCTCAACCTAAATAAAGAAAGGCATAACAATGACAAAATTTCTTTCTGTTTTCTTGCTGGCAGGACTTTTCGGGCAGGCAGCCGCTGCAGAACAAGCGCCGCTAACCGGCATGCTAGGTGCCTATTACACGGATGCGAATGTGAACAATGCAGGGGCCGCACCCGATGGCGAAGGCCATGCGCGTGGCCTGGTCGGAGAGTTGGGCAAGGACTGGCTGTACGCTTATTTCCAGTACGAGGAACCCCGCTTCGACCTGAAACTTGCGCCTGGCGTCAAAGAGCGCGTGGAGGCCGAAGAACTGCGCCTGGGGGTTGGGGCACGCAAGCGCTTTCAGCGGGGGCAGGCTTTCGTCGGTGTCGAGCGCTTCAGCCAGAAGTTGAAGTTTCAAAACCTGCCTGCCGATGGCAGCGACTTCGGCGTGGGTGTTCACGTCGGCGGCGATTACCTGGTGACCTTGCTTGCCGATAAGTTCCCGCTGGTTGTCTTCGGCGATCTCGGTGTCTTCGAGTTGAAGCACAGCAGCGCCAGGGAAGTTCGCGTCGGCCTGAAAACCATGCTCACGCCACATCTGGGCGCCATGGTGTCCTACCGGCGTTTCGAACAGGACCTGGATGCTGAGCCGGACATGACGCTCACCGGTCCGATGGTCGGTATCGCCTGGCTGTTCTGACCGTCGCCGATGCCGGGTGCCTTGAGCACGCCCCTGACATCAGCCGGCATCAGCAACAGGTTTAAAACAACTTCCATTTGCAAGAAGGGGACCTCTGAACAAGCCCCGGTGCGTTGCCGACTTTGAAAAAAGTCGCCATCAGCCTGCTGCGCCCGGGATGTGTTTGCAGGCCCCTCGAAAACCACAAGGTACAAGAACGTGACAGACCTGAATGACCTGGCCAACAGCCTTATGCAGGCTCAGGAAAGCGGTCGGCCAATCGCGCCGATTCGTAGTCGACTGAGCGACGGAGACAGTGAGGCCGCCTACCGCATTCAACAAATCAACGTTGAAAAGGGCGTTGCCGCCGGGCGGCGTATCATCGGCCGCAAGATCGGCCTGACCAACCCCGCTGTCCAGCGCCAACTGGGTGTCGATCGCCCCGACTTCGGTACGCTGTTCGCCGATATGTGTTACGGCGACAACGAGCCCCTGGACCTCGCACGTTTCATCCAGCCCAAGATCGAGGCTGAGATTGCCTTTCAACTGGGGCGTGACCTTCCGCATGCCGATACCACGCACGGCGATGTATTCGAGGCCATCCGCTGGGTCATACCGGCGCTGGAAGTCGTCGACAGTCGTATCGAACACTGGAATATCCGCTTTACCGATACCGTGGCGGACAACGCTTCCTGCGGCTGCTTCGTGCTGGGTGGCCCGGTCCGACAGCTTGGCAACCTGGATCTGCTCGACGGCAGGATGAGCCTGACACGCAACGGCGAAACGGTATCCACCGGCTCGGGGGCAGAGTGCCTGGGTCACCCGCTCAATGCGGTCGTCTGGCTTGCCCGGGTCATGGCCAGGGCGGGGACGCCTCTCAAGGCGGGCGATATCGTCCTCAGCGGCGCGCTCGGTCCGATGGTCCCGGTCAACCGTGGAGACAGTTTCACGGCGCAGATCAGTGGCGTCGGCCGGGTGTCGACACACTTCATCTGACGCCTGAAGCGGGCCGTCAGCGGCCCGCTCACGCCGCGGATCAGGGTTTGCGAATGGGTGAGCGGGCGGCCTCACGCAGGCTCTCGAGCAGATCCAGCACCGCCCCTTCGATGAGTGGCTCATCCCGCCAGCACATGCCGATCGACCCTTCCGCCTCCAGTTCGAAATCCAGCCGCCGCAGCAAACCGCGCCCATGGAAATGCTCGGCCACTCGCCCCGACGCCACCGACAGCATGTCGCTGTTCTGCATCAACCACAGGTTGGCCATCAGTGATGACGATTCGATGCGGCACGGCAGCGGCTTGCGCCCGGCATTGGTCAGGGCGGTGTCCAGCCGGTTGCGGATCGGCGTGGCCGGTGGCCACAGCAGCCAGTCGTACTGATACAGGTCATCCCAGCCCAGCCCTGTGCGCTGGGCCAGTGGATGGTCGGGGCGGGCCACCACCTGCATCGGTTCGCGGAACAGCATCTCGCTGTGCAGGGCCTGGCTTGGCTGGTAGTTGTCGATGCGCCCGACCACCACATCCAGCTGGCCCAGCTGCAGGCGCTTGAGCAGCACATCCATGGTGCTTTCCTGCAGGGATATCTGCGCCTTCGGGTGCTTTTGCAGAAAGTACAGGATGGCGTCGGGTACCAGGCTCGGCGCCGAGGCGGGCGAGGTGCCGATGGCGACGTTGGGCGTGTTGCCTTCGCGCAGGGCATCGAGGTTGCTCTGCGCCCGTTCCATTTCGCTGAGGATGCGCCGCGCATGGTTGACCAGCAGGGTGCCCTCGGCGGTTGGTCGCAGGCCGCGGGCATGGCGCTCGAACAACAGCGCACCGGCATCTTCCTCCAGCTCCTTGAGGAACTTCGACAGACCCGGCTGAGTGGTATAGGCCTGCCGGGCGGTGTCGCTGAGGTTGCCGGTTTCGGCCAGCGTCACCAGCAGTTGCAGGTGGCGCGGGCGCAGGCGGCGGGTCCAGTGCATGGTCTATCTCCCATCATATTTTTCATATGGCTGCATATGAAAATATCATTTTTTTTGTATGGGAAGGGGGCGTTTAATCGGCTCCACAACGGGGCGCTGCCACCGCCATCCGCCCCTTCACAGCCCACCACAGGTGAAGCGATGAATAACAACGACAACATCGGCACGGCCCGTGCCGACTTCTATCAACGCATCGATAGCCAGGCACTGTTCCCGCTGTGGGAGCAACTGCACAACCTGGTGCCGGCGCAGCCCACCACCCCCTGCGTGCCGGCCCTGTGGCGCTTCAGCGAAGTGCGTCCGTACCTGATGGAAGCCGGCCAGCTGATCAGCGCCGAAGAAGCCGTGCGCCGGGTACTGGTGCTGGAGAACCCGGGTATTCGCGGCCAGGCCTCGATCACCCCCAGCCTGTATGCCGGCCTGCAGCTGATCCTGCCGGGCGAGATTGCCCCCAGCCACCGCCACAGCCAGTCGGCACTGCGTTTCGTGGTCGAAGGCAAGGGCGCCTACACCGCAGTGGATGGCGAGCGCACCACCATGCACCCCGGGGACTTCATCATCACCCCGTCCTGGACCTGGCACGACCACGGCAACCCGAGCGAAGCCGAAGGCGGCGAACCGGTGATCTGGCTCGATGGCCTGGACATTCCCACCGTGCGTTTCTATGGCGCCGGCTTTGCCGAGAACTATCCCGAAGCAGTACAGCCCGTCAGCCGACCCGAGGGCAACAGCCTGGCCCGCTACGGCGCCAACATGCTGCCGCTGCGTCATGAGGTGCAAGGCGCCACCTCGCCGATCTTCAGCTACCCCTACGCCCGCACCCGCGAAGCCCTGGCCACCCTTGAGCGCCAGGGTGAAGTGGATGCCTGGGACGGGGTGAAACTGCGCTACGTCAACCCGGCCACCGGCGGCTGGGCCATGCCCACCATCGGCACCTGCATGCAGCTGCTGCCGCGCGGCTTCGTCGGCCAGACGGCCCGCTGCACCGATGCCACCGTGTACTCGGTGGTCGAGGGCCGTGGTCGCGCCATCATCGGCGGGCAGACCTTCCACTTCGAGCCCAGGGACACCTTCGTGGTGCCGAGCTGGGCGGCCTTGAGCCTGCAGGCCGACGACGAGTGCGTGCTGTTCAGCTATTCCGACCGGCCTGTGCAGGAGGCCCTCGGGCTGCTGCGCGAAGCCCGCGAACACCATTGAACCAAGGAACCCCTGCCATGACTTACCTGTTCGAACCTGCCGCCACCACCAGCCTGCCGATTGCCGGAAGCGACCAGCGCTTCCCGGTCCGCCGCGTGTACTGCGTGGGCCGCAACTACGCCGCCCACGCCCGCGAAATGGGCTTCGACCCCGATCGTGAACCGCCTTTCTTCTTCTGCAAGCCAGCCGATGCCGTGGTGCCAGTGGCCGACGGCCAGACCCTGGAGCTGCCGTACCCGACGCAAACCAGCAACTACCACTACGAGATCGAACTGGTCGCGGCCATTGGCAAAGGCGGGCGCGACATTGCGCTGGATCAGGCCAGCCAGCACGTGTTCGGTTACGCCGTGGGCCTGGACATGACTCGCCGTGACCTGCAGATGCAGATGCGCGAAATGGGCCGCCCGTGGGAAATCGGCAAGGCCTTTGACGCCTCCGCGCCCATTGCACCGTTGCACCCGGCCAGCCAGGTCGGCCACCCGGCACAGGCCGGCATCTGGCTGCAGGTCGAAGGCGCGGACCGCCAGCGCAGTGACATCGACAAGCTGATCTGGTCGGTACCGGAAACCATCGCCTATCTGTCGCGCTTTTTCGAACTGCAGCCCGGTGACCTGATCATGACCGGCACTCCCGAAGGCGTCGGCCCGGTGGTGGCCGGCGAGCTGATGGTGGGCGGCGTCGATGGCCTGGGCGAAATCCACGTCCGCGTCATCTGATTGCCCCGGGCCGGCGCAGTCGGCCCTTCCTCCCGGCTCTACACGTGGCCGCGCCCGGCGCCGGCCCGGAGGTTTCGCTCATGTCTTCCACCGACAAGAACAACACCGTGGATGTACAAGCCTTTATCGACAGCCAACCGGTCAGCCGCTTCCAGTGGCGCATCCTGTTGCTGTGTTTTCTGGTCACGGCCATCGATGGCCTGGACACTGCCGCCATCGGCTTCATTGCCCCGGCGCTGCGTGAGCACTGGCAGATCGGTGCCGCCGACCTTGGCCCGGTGCTTGGCGCCGCGCTGGTCGGTCTGATGCTGGGGGCGTTCATGGCCGGGCCGCTGGCCGACCGTTTCGGCCGCAAGCGCGTGCTGCTGTGGTCGGTGGCCTGCTTCGGTGTCTTCAGCCTGGCCGCGGCGTTCGCCCAGGACCTGCACAGCCTGGCGCTGTTGCGCCTGCTCACCGGCCTGGGCCTGGGCGGGGCAATGCCAAACGCCATTACCCTGACCGCCGAGTACTGCCCGCAACGGCGCCGCTCGCTGATGGTCACCGGTATGTTCTGCGGCTTCACCCTGGGCTCGGCGTTGGGCGGGCTGGTCGCCGCCCAGCTGTTGCCGGTGTTCGGTTGGCGCAGTGTGCTGGCCCTTGGCGGCGTGCTGCCCCTGGCATTGCTGCCGGTACTGCTGCTGGCGCTGCCCGAGTCGGTGCGCTTTCTGGCGCGGCGCGAGCCGGGCGACGCCAGGGCGCTCGCCATCCTGCGGCGTATCGGGGCACTGCCGGCGGAGTGCCAGGGCGTGCTCATCGACGACGTGGTCGAAGGCCATTCGCCGGTGCGGCAGATTCTCGCCGCGCCGTTGCGCCGCGGCACCCTGGCGCTGTGGCTGGCGTTCTTCATGAGCCTGCTGATCATCTACGGCATGACCAACTGGCTGCCGCTGCTGGTGCGTGACACCGGCCTGAGCCTGAGCCAGGCGGCGCTGATCAGCGCGCTGTTCCAGATCGGCGGCACCTTGGGCGCCGTGTGCCTGGGCGCGGCCATGGACCGCTTCGAGCCGCACCAGGTGCTGGTGCTGGCCTTGCTCGGCGGCGCCGGCTGCCTTTTCGCCATCGGCCAGAGTCATGGCGACTACGTGCTGCTGGGCCTGAGCGTGGCCGGCATGGGCTTCTGCATCAGTGGTTCGCAGGTCGGCGCCAATGCACTGGCTGCCGCCTTCTACCCCACCAGCAGCCGCGCCACCGGGGTGAGCTGGGCGCATGGGGTAGGGCGCATCGGCTCAGTCTGCGGCACCTTCGGCGGCGCGCTGCTGATGGACGCCGGGCTGTCCTTCGAGGTGCTGTTCGGCGTGCTCATGCTGCCCGCCGTGCTGGCCGCCGCGGCGATCTTCTTCAAGGGTGCGCGGCCGGCCATCGCGCTGCGCGCCAACCCCCACACCACGCTTTGATCGAGCAGGACCCTTGCCATGCAGCTCTACAGTTTTTTCAACAGTTCCACCTCGTACCGGGTGCGCATTGCCCTGGCGCTCAAAGGCCTGGAGGTGGACTACCACGGCGTCAACCTGCGCGCCGGTGAACAACGCCAGGCGCAGCACCGTGAACTCAGCCCCCTCGGCGGCGTACCGGTGCTGGTAGACGACGATGGCGTCAGCCTGACCCAGTCGCTGGCGATCATCGATTACCTCGACGCGCACTATCCCCAGGTACCGCTGCTGCCCAGCGAACCCTTGCTGCGCGCACGGGTGCTGGAAGTCGCGCTACTGATCGCCTGCGATATTCACCCGCTGAACAACCTGCGCGTGCTCGGCTACCTGCAGCGCGTGCTGGAAGTCGGGGCCGAGGAAAAAGACCGTTGGTATGCGCACTGGGCGGCCGAAGGCCTGGCCGCGCTCGAAGTCCTGCTGCAACGCCATGGCGATGGCCCGTACTGCTTCGGCACGCAGCCGACCCTGGCCGACTGCTGCCTGGTGCCGCAGGTGGCCAACGCCGAGCGCATGGGCTGTGACCTGCAGGCGTACCCACGGGTGATGGCGGTGTACGACCACTGCCAGGCCCAGCCGGCCTTCCAGCGCGCCGCCCCCGGCCGCCAGGCCGATTTCATCCAATAAGAACCGCAGCCTGTACGGAGACCCCAACCATGACTGGCAAACAACAGAAAATCATCATTGTCGGCGGTGGTATCGGTGGCCTTGCCGCCGCCCAGGCCCTGACCGCCCAGGGTATCCAGGTGCTGCTGCTGGAGCAGGCCGACCACATCGCTGAAATCGGTGCCGGTATCCAGCTCGGTCCCAATGCCTATGCCGCGCTGGATGCCCTGGGCGCCGGCGATGCGGCGCGCAATCGCTCGGTGTTCACCGACCACCTGATCATGATGGACGCCATCGATGCCCATGAAGTCGGGCGCATCGAAGTGGGCGAGCGCTTCCGCGAGCGTTTCGGCAACCCTTACGGGGTGATCCACCGCGCCGACATCCACTTGTCGATCCTCGAGGCGGTGCAACAGAACCCGCTGATCCGCTTCCAGACCTCTACCCATATCGCCGGCCTGGAAATGGACGATCACGGCGTGACCCTGACCGACAGCAAAGGCAACCGCTACCAGGCCGATGCAGTGATTGGCTGCGACGGCGTCAAGTCGGTGATTCGCGAGCGCATGATCGGCGACCCGGCGCGGGTGACCGGGCACGTGGTGTACCGCGCGGTGGTCGATGTGCAGAACATGCCCGAGGACTTGCGCGTCAATGCCCCGATGCTCTGGGCCGGCCCGCGCTGCCATCTGGTGCATTACCCGTTGCGTGGCGGCCAGCAGTACAACCTGGTGGTGACCTTCCACAGCCGCAACGAGGAGCAGTGGGGGGTGAGCGATGGCAGCAAGGAAGAGGTGCTGTCGTACTTCGAGGGCATCCACGAGCGGCCACGGCAAATGCTCGACCGGCCGACCTCCTGGCGCCGCTGGGCCACCGCTGACCGCGACCCGGTGGAGCAGTGGGGCGAAGGCCGGGCAACCTTGCTGGGCGACGCCGCGCACCCGATGACCCAGTACCTGGCCCAGGGCGCATGCATGGCGCTGGAGGATGCGGTGGTACTGGGGCAGGCGGTGAAAGCCTGCGAGCATGACCTGCAGGCGGCGTTTCGCCTGTACGAGTCGATCCGTATTCCGCGCACCGCGCGGGTGTTGTGGTCGGCGCGGGAAATGGGGCGGCTGTACCACGCCAAGGGCGTCGAGCGGATAGTGCGAAACCAGCTATGGGAAGGGCGTTCGCAGGAGCAGTTCCATGATGCGGTGCAGTGGTTGTATGGGTGGAATATCGATACCTGCCTGAAGCGCTGAGGAACGGGTCGGAACGGCCAGGAAGGAGCCAGGATAACGACCTGGCTCCCAGGCCTGATCAGCCTCGAATAAAGGCCAGGAGGTCAGCGTTGATCGTATCGGCTTCAGTGGTTGGCATCCCGTGGGGATACCCTGGGTAGATCTTCAGCGTGCTGTTGCGCAGCAGCTTTGCCGAAAGCACGCCCGAAGCCTCGTATGGAACGATCTGATCGTCGTCACCATGCATGACCAGTACTGGCAGGGTGATCTTCTTCAGGTCTTCGGTGAAGTCCGTTTGCGAGAAGGCGACGATGCCGTCGTAATGAGCCTGGGCACAGCCCATCATGCCCTGGCGCCACCAGTTCCGGATGACGCCTTCCGAGGGCTTGGCGCCTGGACGGTTGTAGCCATAGAACGGTCCTGCCGGGACGTCATGGTAGAACTGCGCGCGATTGGCCTTGAGCTGAGCCTGGAGATCGTCGAAAACCTGCTTCGGCAAGCCACCCGGATTGCTCTCGGTTTTCACCATCAGTGGGGGTACCGCACTGATGATGGCCGCCTTGAGGACGCGGTCTTCACCATGGCGGGCAATGTAGTGCACCACTTCACCACCGCCGGTGGAGTGCCCGACATGAATGGCGCCCTGGGTACCGAGATGATTGACCACCGCCGCCACATCGTCGGCGTAATGGTCCATGTCGTGACCGTCCCAGACCTGGCTCGAGCGTCCATGACCCCGTCGATCGTGGGCAACGACCCTGAAGCCGTTGGCGAGGAAAAACAGCATCTGCGCGTCCCAGTCATCAGCGCTGAGCGGCCAACCATGATGGAAGTGGATTACCTGGGCGTCCTTGGGGCCCCAGTCCTTGTAGAAGATTTCAACGCCGTCCTGTGTCGTGACGTATCCCATGTTTGCGTCTCCTGCGTTCGGTGGAGTTCGATGAGCAGCACTCATGCTGCTTGCCAGAGCCTCTTGGTGCAGTGTTCAGCTTTTTCCTCTCATGCCCCTGAGCCTGCCCAGCGGACGATCAATTGTGAGAGTCCGGTGTGAATCGTCAGGGAGCCTTCCTTGGGCGATCAACGTATCCATCCGTTGATCACTGTAAGGTTGAAGTTGGCTTTAAGGTCAAGCCCCAAAGGCCAGATTGAGGATAGATCAGCGGGGAAAGCCGCCCTGGCACCACACATCGGCCAAACGGCCTGGCTCAATGTGGCGGTTCAGGTTCGTCTCAGCGGCTACCAGACGGATTCAGGATTTGAGTGAGGCCTTGACGGTAGGTCGTGACTTTGAATTCGGGAAAACGCTGCTTGTACTTCGAGGAGTCGAACAGGTTGTCGTGCGCGTACCGTGGCAGCAGTTCCCGCAGCTCACGCACCTGCCTGGATATCAGGCCTGCAGCTGTCAGGGTCAATTTACCCAGGATTTTGTAAGTCGCGTCCTTGCCAGCGATCTGCGAAGCCAGCGTGACAAATTGCTTGTAGGTCAGCCGCTCATCGTCACAAGGAAGATGCCAGGTTTGCCCGAATGCGTCCGGCGTGTTCCCCAGGGCTGCCAGTGCCCGGCTTGCATCCGGCGTCCAGATGAGTGTTCGCCGAGTATCGTCCCGCACCGGGACGCGGGGTGTCTTGCCAGCCTTCAGGTTGTCGATGACCAGGGTATTGGTGATGCTCTGCGTCTTGCCTGGCCCATAGAACTCCGGAGCTCGCCCGATGACGACAGGAATGTCACCGCGCGCCATCTCCTGCAGCACCATCGATGCCATTCGCGCACGAACCTGCCCTTTGCGACCGACCGGCTCGAAGGGCGTGTTCTCGGTCAGCAGGCGATCATCCTGCGGATACATGTAGGTGTTGTCGAAATAGACGAAGCGGGCTTCAGAGGCGCGAGCCGCATCAAGCGCGTTTTGCAGCATCACGGGGAACTGCGTTTCCCAGAGCTGGGTATCGGGCGGAAGGCCGGCTGTGAAATAAACGATGCTGCTGCCTTTTACAGCCCTGGCGGCCTGGCTGGCGTCGAGCAGGTCAGCCGCAACCAGTGTGTCAGAGTCGCTGACTTTGCGCGGATTGCGGCTGACCAGCCTGATGTCCTCGGTAAATGCCCGGTTCAGTTCCCGTGCCAACTCTATGGCTATCTGGCCAGTTGCTCCTAGAACGGTTTGCATTGGGTCTCCTGGAAATCTCGGTAGAAGGTTGCCCGTTTACGTGTGTCGGGCGCGACGCTGTGGCTGCCGTAGCCCAGGCACTTACCTTAGGATTAAAGTGAACTTTAAGGTCAAGCCCTTGCTGTACCTATCCCAGGATCAGCGTAGGCGCAGGATGATTGGTTGGGCCTGATCAGGCCTGCGATTTGAGAGCCGTGGTTGGCTCTGTGGTGTCCATGGGGTTAAAGTGAGCTTTAAGGTCTAACGTCCGTGAAGGTGTGGTTATGAGGATTGGAGAACTGGCGAAAATCACGGGCCTTGCCCCTTCGCGCATCCGTTTCTACGAGGCAAGCGGACTGATTCAATCAGTCGAGCGCAAGGCCAATGGCTACCGCGACTATTCAGACGATGCAGTCTGGATCCTGGAGATGATCACCAGCGCCCAGCTGGCAGGCTTTACCCTGGACGAAATCCGGCACCTGTTGCCGGTGAGTTCGCAAGGGTGGCGGCATGACGAACTGATCTTCGGGTTGAAGCGCAAGGTCGAGGAAATCGAGGTGCTGCAGCAGCGCCTGGCTCGCAACAAGGAGCAGTTGTTGATGGTGATCGACGGCATTGAAAGCAAGCCAGACGGCATGCCGTGCGTGGATAACACCCAGCGTGTGCTTGACCGTCTGCGCGAAGATATCGCCTTGAACAAGGGCGGCGCTTCACCTGCCAAGTGAACAAGGCCAACGCCCGATGCGACGTGGAGCGCCGGCTCAGGGGCCGGCGCCGATGGAGCGTTCAGTCACCGCTATGCAATGCTGCCAGCGGCTTCGGAGCATAGAGGGCGCTCTGGAATTCAGGCACGTACTCGTACTTCACCATCTTGCCCAGCTTCAAGGAGCGGATATAGGTCGACAGGCTGCCGTCGCCGAGCACCAGGTTCGCCGAGTCAGCGCTCATGCTCGACCCATGGCGAGTCTGCCGAGACGTCGCGTAGCCATAGCTCGGCTGGCCGGCATGGTCGAGGTTGGTAAAGCTGTTGGTCACCAGGCCGACTTCACTGGATACGTCGTCAAGTTTCTTGGCTTTGAAGATCACATCGGTATTGCCAGTCTGGGCGTCGACGATGTCATAGGACACGCTCGTGGCGTCCTCTTTGCGGTTGATCGGCGTCAGCCACTTCGGCAGGTTGTAGCCCACCACGCCCCGGACCCGGGCAAGCTCGGTATTCACCGGCAATTTGAGCACGTAGCCCCAGAAGTCCTTGGACATGGATTGTCCGATCAAGCTGAATGGCCCGAGATTGGATTTACCCGGTTTGTTGGTGATGATCGACAGGGCAATCTCGTTGTAGCTGTCGTTGTCGCAATAGTCGTAGGTGTAGGCCGTGAACGCGATCAGGCCGCGGCCTGGCCATACCTGCAGGGGTTGCACGTGTTCGAGTACTTCAGCGGGCATCAACGCGCGCAGGCGCTCGAGGTCGGCCGTGTAAACGGCTGTAACCCGGCTGTTCTTGTAGTAGAAGTTGGGCGAGTACGACTCGAAGCCCATGTCGACCTTGGTTTTTTCCAGGCCTTTGAACCAGCTCAGGTCCACGCCTGGCGCTTCGGCCTGGATCACCGACAGGGGAGGGTTGGAGCGGTAACGGTCGTACAACCCGCCTTTGACGACGGGTACCGGCTGGCCTGCGATATCTATCATCGTGGTTTCGCCATGCCTGGGGATGCCGCTGGTGTCCGCCAGGGTGGAGTTGGCAATGAGCGCCAGGAGTGCACCTGCCACTGCGACGACGGTTCCGAGTTTCACGTTTCAGTCTCTCCGGTGAATTGCATCACGCATTGATGAATGCGACCAGGCAGCTCGCCTGGCGCCGAACCAAGTGGATCTTGCCCATGCACCCTAACCTTAAACTTAACTTTAATGTCAAGGTGCCAATGATCCGCTTTTTCAGCAGCAGGACGTGCTGTCAGCGCCGGGACCGCAGGGTGAAGGCGAGGGCAAGATCGGCCAGCTTCCCGAAAGGTGCCCGCAGCAGCCTTGGCAGGTTCCAGCGACCTTGCACGAACACACCCTTGGCATGGCTCATCGCGCGAAAACCCTCGATACCGTGGTAGGCCCCCATGCCACTGGGACCCACGCCGCCGAACGGCAGGTCGTCCACAGCGACGTGCATCAGGGTGTTGTTGATGCCGACGTTGCCGGAGGTTGTGCACTTGAGCAGCGCTTCGCTGTCGGCGCCCACAGTGCCGAAGTAGTAGAGCGCCAGCGGACGTGGCCTGGCATTGATGTAGCCGATCGCTTCGTCGAGGCAGCGGTAGGTGCGCACGGGCAGCAAAGGCCCGAAGATTTCTTCGCGCATGACCAGTGCATTGTCATCAGCCCCCACGATCAGTGTCGGAGCCAGTGTCCGCGGTCGCTCTGCCGCGCGCTCCGGCGTCACGCCGGCCTCGATCACCCTGGCGCCCCTGGTGCGGGCGTCTTCGACCAGTGACTGCAAGCGCGTGTAATGCCTGTCACTGACGATGGAGGTGTAGTCCGGGCTGGTCGGGCCTTGCGGATAGCCACGGGCGACAGCCGCACGATACTGGGAGATGAATTCCCCCAGGTCATCCTCATGGACCAGGGCGTAGTCCGGTGCCACGCAGGTCTGGCCGGCGTTGGCCAGTTTGCCGAAGACGATGCTGTCGAGGGTGCTGCGCACGGCATGCCCCGGGGCCACCACCACAGGGCTTTTGCCGCCCAGTTCAAGGGTCAGGGGCACCAGATTGTCGCTGGCCGCCCGCATCACCATTCGGCCAACCTGTGTACTGCCGGTGAACAACAGGTGGTCGAAGGGCAGCGCGCTGAAGTGTGCGCCGGTCTCGGGGCCGCCGAGTACCACCGCCACCTCATCGACGCTGAAACTGTCCGCCAGCATGCGCTGAATCAGCGCACTGGTGCGCGGCGTCAGTTCGGAGGGTTTGATCATCACCCGATTGCCAGCCGCCAGCGCGGTGGCCAAGGGGATGAAGGTCAAGGCTATCGGGTAGTTCCACGGTGCCATGACCCCGATCACCCCTTTGGGCTGGTACTCCACATAGGCGCGGCCGGCACGGTGAAACGCCGCGACGTGACGCCGCTCGGACTTCATGAAGCGGCGCAGGTGCCGCACCAGGTAATCGATGGACTGGACCACGCCAAGCAGTTCCATGATGTCTGTCTCATGCCTTGAGCGGTTGCCGAAATCGGCGCTGATCGCTTCCTCCACAGCGCGGCGGTGGGCAAGCAGCGTTGCACGCAACTTGATCAGGTTGGCTTTGCGCAGCTCGATGCCGGGCGGCCCGTCATTGAGAAACGCGCGGCGCTGCTGTTCCAGCGTCAGTGCGGGGTCGATAGCGGGGATGGATGTTGCGGCGATGGTCATCTTGCACCTCTCAGGGTCATTGCAATGTAGACACTGTAAACTTGATTTGCGCCGATCATAGGAAGACAATGTGTTCACTGTCAACATGAGGGGAGCAGCCGTATGTCAACCGATGAACCTTGCGAAGCAAAGCCCTACCACCATGGCGATTTGCGTCGCACCATCATCGACACCGCTTTGGCGACCCTGAAAGAACAGCAGGGCTGGCAATTCACCCTGCGCGAAATAGCCCGGCGAGCCGAAGTGAGTCACTCGGCGCCGTATCGGCACTTTCCGGACAAGGGGGCGCTGCTCAACGAGTTGGCGCTACTGGGCTTCGAGCGATTGCACCAGGCGATGCAGGACTCGATGGAGCCCGCGATGTCGGCACCGGAGCGCTTGCAGGCAATGGCCTATGCCTACCTGGCGTTTGGCGAGGAAAATCCGGATCTGTACCGGTTGATGTTCTCGACACAGGCGGGAGATCCCGCGCAGATCCATGTCGATCCTCGAGCCCAGGCGCCGTTCTGCCTGGTGATCGAGGTACTGGAACGAGGTCAGGAGGAAGGTACTATCCGTGCCCGTTCCGCCTTGGGACAGGCAACCGCCAGCTGGGCCCACCTCCATGGGTTGACCCTGCTTTCGATCGATAGCCGGTTGGTGCCGGCGAAGGTCGGCGACCATGCGATTCAGGATGCCTTGACGACCTTGCTGGATGGCCTGGTGCGTGATCAGGCGGTTTAACGAGCTGTGGCTCGGCTTCGGCGCTTGTGACAAAGCACTTCTCGTTCGGATGAGGGTGGTGCTTGATCCAACCTTCTACGATCACCTTTACATCCCAATCGATAGCACACCGCAATACATAAGGGTGCTGCACACGATCATCTGGGCGATCATAAATCCCAGGGCGGCCCCCAGAAAACCAATGCCCGCGACGAGCCATGGCAAACTTGCTTTGACGCGGTATCTCAATAGCCAGGCTGACATTCCTGTCCCCACCAACATGTCGGGAGTGGAAAACAGGTGCCCAAGTACAAGCAACCCATCCGGGCGAGCCAGGCTGAACATGATTTTTGCGTAGATCAGCAGACTCGCTATCGCCGCTGCTGTCGTTCCAGTGAGAAACAACGCGGGGGCTCGCAGGATCAAGCCCGGCAGGAGCATCGCCACAGGCATACCCAGGAGGTACCAGATACCTGTGTACAGCGGGTCGGCACCCATGTTTGCGTAAAGGAGCACAGGGCTGATCAGCAGGATGGAGTAGGCAAGATCATTGTTACGACCAACTGTCATTCCCTGACCTCGTTCTTAGCTTCGTGCTCGCTGGAATAGGGTAGTTGAGGCAAATGTGTTTGCTCGGGACGCTGCGACGGGGTGAAGGCGGTGAGTTGCCAAGGGCAGCTATCGACCCATAGCCGCCCTTCACCAAGTGCAGCTATCAGCCAGAAGCGATCGCTCGAATGTGCTACCAGAATTAATGACGATTCGAATCGTGCACTTAAGATTGATATCTAAGCATCGCCGGAGTCACAACTTTAGTCACTGGGGGACAGCGAGGATTGTGATTGAGTTCATTGGTCAGTTGGAGGGGCTGATCAACAGTAAAGGATGGTATTCGCCCTTTAGTTTGCAGGTTGAAACGTAACGCAGTTGGCACAGAGATGTAAAAATAGCATTATCCTTGCGCCTTCATGGTTAAAAGGAATCAAACGATGAGTGACCTGTTCCATCATGCCGCACTCTTGCGTGCCACCCACCATCAGGAGCCCGGCTTCAACCTATTTTCGGTGCTGCGAACTGAGAGCGATGAAGTTTATCTGCACTCCCGCTTTTTGGCTTTCCTATTAGACCCCAACGGCTCCCATGCTTGCGGTAGCCGGTTGCTCCAGGTCTTTTTGGATGTGATGAAAATCAATGACTTTGAGGTCGAGACCACCACCGTCCAGACAGAATACAAAAGCATTGATATCTTCATCAGAAACACCAAAGGGCAAGCGATTATCGTTGAAAACAAAATCTATGCCCAAGATGCCTACGAACAACTCTATCGCTATGATCAGTTGGTAAAGAAAGAAGGTTACCAACAGATCACGAACCTTTATCTGACGCTGGACGGTTCGGAGCCAGCGGAACACAGCAAAAAGGATGTGCAGGTTTCCCTTATCAGTTACGAGACCGACATTATACGGTGGCTGGAACTTTGTGTGCCCATCGTTGCCCGCGATGCAGGCTTGCGGGAGGGTGTATTCCAGTACATCGAGTTGCTGCAAAAACTTACATCTACAGACCAAGGAGGAAAATACATGGAAGAGCTGAAAAAGCGGCTGCGAGAAGACGACAACTTGTTTTTGGTGTCGGACATTGAACAGGCTTACAAAGAGGTGCTGGTAGATCTGCAGGAAGATCTGTGGGAGCGCATGCGGGCTTACCGGCAGGAAGTATATCCAGAGATGCCCGCAGCCGAAGATACAGCTGATCGCGATAGTATTCGTAACTATTACACAAAGTCAAAGAACAATCGGTTTTACGGCTTGTACTTCCCACTTGCCGGATTTCCTGGGTATGCCTACATACAAGTGGATCATCGCCTTTACTACGGCTATTGCACTGATGAGCACGAACGAGAATCAGATCGCAAGGCATTATTGGACCTCAGTAAAGATGTACCAAACAGCGCAGGCAAAGCTGATGAACTATTTTGGCGCTATCCAACCCACAATCTTGATCTCCGTTCCCCCACGCGACAGGACCTAGAAGGGTTACGCAGTCCCGCAATTCAGGCGGCGATTGCCAAGGAGTTGATTGACGGGGTTCATCTGCTTTGGACAAGAGCGTTGGAGACTGCCAAGTCTTCCTAAACGTTACAACTCCCAGCGGGGTTTAGAACCCGCTCGGGAGTAAGGTCGCCAGCAGCAAACGGCCACTCTGGGTTGTTTTCAGCCGTTCGCGAGTGACCGCTCACGACCAATAGCGGCCGGTGGCGAGCGTCAGCAGCTTGGGTGCATGCTATCAAAAAATCACGAAATTTTTCACCGCCGTGGTCACATTGACCTGCGGAAAGATATTTATGGAATTGTTTTTCTTACAGGACTTAACATTCCTACTGATGCTGGTTAGGTATTCCCGCAACGTAGGCTCAGGCTGCGCCAAGAGCTGAGAACAAAACTACAATTGATCCGATTACGGTTACAACAGCAATGAGCATTTGATTAATTCGATTAAACCCTTCCGGGCCGAAACTGAACATTTTTTGAAAAAAACTGGTAAGAGGATCTGTAGCAAGGCTGGCGAGAAATATGGAAATTGAAGAAGCGATGAACGCTGTTGCGGCTATTAAGCCAAGCCCCATTAAGACGAGCGAGTCGGTTGGGCCAACCATACCTGAAAAAAGAGGTAGTAAAACATCTGGGTTTTCTGGATCTTTCAACCAGGTTGCGAGCCACCGAGCCCAGTAAAATCCAATGCTTGCGAGCGGAATTATAGCGGCAGTCAATGCGCTAGATGCAATCGAAGTACGTAGCTTCTGCTCGCGTACACCCCCTAAAATTAGCCCAATTGCAACGCAGATGCACACCCAAAGCAGAATGGCTCTATTTAAGCTATTAAAAGCCGCCATTGGCAGAAATAAACCACCTACAATGGAAACGATTGCTGCAAAGGCTATGCGAGCAGTTGATTCGGTTGCCATAGGAAACTCCTAAATTTCGGATCACATAAGACTAGACTATTAATTTGGCGGAGAATATATTTTCAGCCTCAGCGATAGCGTTCAAAATGGCGCTAAGGCGCCATTGGTGTACTGCACGACCACCTTCTCGCGGGAAACGAACGGCCGTCTGACCCATAGGCATCGACTGCGAAAGGCCGCAATTGGCCGTTAGCTGCCCTCCGCCAAGGGCAGTTTTGGGTCGAAAGGCGTCAGCACTTCCAGACCAGACGTGAGGCGGCTTTTCATCCTTTACAGAGAAAAGAACCGCCCCGTGCAACTCCTCTAACCCAACTCCTACTGCCTCTCCCTCGTGCTCAACAACGACTCAACCAACGCCCGGCAAATCTCCAGCGAATGCTGAGTCGCCCAGGCCATTCCCTGCATCGGCCTGTTCGCCGATTCACATACCTGGAAGTTGGTTTCATAAGCCGAAGCCAGCGACGCGGAGAGATGCACCAAGGCGTCTTCCATGCTGGCGCCCGCGCAAACGCTGAATAGCGGCGGATGCGTGCCATTACACGATCCGAAGTGGGTATGCGCGGTGGTCGGTGGTGAAACAGGTGGATCTGGAACGATCTTTTTCATTTGCGGTTTCCTTGATTGGTGAAACCGTCACCTGTCGCTACCAAACGATTGGGTGGCGGCTGTGCGCAGGTTGGTAGACCGGGAATCAAGGAACCCGGCGCACCCGAAGGCGCCCCACGCACAGCCCCCATGAAAGGAAACGGCGGATGCTGAAAAGCACACGCTGTTCGAGGGGATTCCGTGCGTCTTGATTCATCGGGCTACCAAACCCGGTCGCCGGATCACAGCGACCGGCGAAGGTTAGGCAGCGGATTTCAAGAGCGCAACGGTTGATCAGGCGGAAAAGTATGCTTGGGAAATTGCCTACGTGAAAGTCGGATGACGGGGAAGTTTTGTCGGGGAAGTTTGAGGGCGAGAACGGTTTTTTAGGCGGTTTCTGTCAGGTATTTCTGAATGCCGCAATCTGCCACTACCGACGAAGATGCTCATCGAGCAACCCCGCCACCCCCTTCGGCATGTCTCGGCCCCAGGTCATGCCCGGCCTCGGGAAACACCACCAGCCGGGCATCCGCGATCAACTTCGCCAGCCGTTCACCCACCTGCACCGGGCTGATCGGATCGACGCCCTCCTATCGGCAAAATACAAAGCAAGCTAATAAATGCCTGGACAATCAATGCCTGGGCAGACATATTTGTTTACATTGCTGCCTGAGCAGGTTTCTCGTCGATGTCCCATTTCACCCCGGAAAATTTCCAGAGCTGCACCATCGGCATGCTTCTGGGCCGTGCCTCGCTGGTCAAGGACCGCATTCTCGACAGTCACCTCGAGGATTTCGGCGTCACCGCCGCGCAGTTCAAGGTGCTGATCATCGTCGCCCAGTACGCCGTCGATACCCCGGCGGAGCTGTGCCGCTACCTCGGTGTGGACAGTGGTTCGATGACCCGCATGCTCGACCGCCTCGAGCAGAAAGACCTGATCGCCCGCAGCCGCTGCCCGGACGACCGGCGCCAGGTCCGTGTCGGCCTCACCGACGAAGGCCGCACCCTGGCCGCCCGCCTGCCGCATATCGGCGCGGCGGCGATGAACGAGCTGCTCGATGTCCTCGACCCCGAGGAACTGGCGACCCTCACCGCCATCCTCACCAAGGTCCTGGTCAGCGCCGGCGATGCCCTGACCCTGCTGCGGGTGGGGCAAAAATGAACAGCGCCCCCCAACAACAGCAGGCCGCGGCAACGTTGGCGGCCACCCGTCATCCATAAGGTATTCGCCATGGCCACTTCTTCGGACACTGCCGCCAACGAGCAGGACGTCAACAATCAGCGCAAGCGCAAGACCTGGCTGGTCGGCCTGGCGCTCGTGGTGCTGGCCCTCGGCGCCGGCACCTGGTTCTGGCACGAACGCTACGGGCGCTGGAGCGAAAGCACCGACGATGCCTACGTCAACGGCAACGTGGTGGAAATCACCCCGCTGATCACCGGCACGGTGATCAGCATCGGCGCCGACGACGGTGACCTGGTGCAGGCCGGGCAGGAACTGATCCGCTTCGACCCGAGCGACGCCGAGGTCGGCCTGCAGGCCGCCGAGGCCAAGCTGGCCCGCGCCGTGCGCCAGGTCCGCGGGCTGTACAGCAACGTCGACGGCATGAAGGCCCAGGTCGAGGCGCGCAAGGCCGAGCTGCAGAAAGCCCAGGAAAACTACAACCGCCGCAAGATCCTCGCCGGCGGCGGGGCGATTTCCCAGGAGGAGCTGTCCCACGCCCGCGACGACCTGACCTCGGCGCAAGGCGCCCTGGCCAACGCCAGGCAGCAACTCAACACCACCACCGCGCTGGTCGACGACACCGTGGTCTCGTCGCATCCGGAAGTCCAGGCCGCCGCCGCCGAGCTGCGCCAGGCCTACCTGAGCAACGCCCGCACCACCCTGGTGGCACCGGTCACCGGCTACGTCGCCAAGCGCACCGTGCAACTGGGCCAGCGCCTGGAACCAGGCACCGCGACCATGGCGGTGATCCCGCTGGACCAGTTGTGGATCGACGCCAACTTCAAGGAAACCCAACTGCGCAACATGCGCATCGGCCAGGCGGTGGAGATCAGCACCGACCTGTACGGCAACGAGGTGAAGTACAGCGGCACCATCGACAGCCTCGGCGCGGGTACCGGCAGTGCCTTCGCCCTGCTGCCGGCGCAGAACGCCACCGGCAACTGGATCAAGATCGTCCAGCGCGTGCCGGTGCGGGTGCATATCAACCCCGAACAACTGGCCCGCAACCCGCTGCGCATCGGCCTGTCGACCACGGTGGACGTCGACCTGCACGACCAGAGCGGTCCGGTGCTGGCCCAGCAGCCGGCGCAGCAGGCGAGTTTCGCCACCCAGGTATATGACCGCCAGCTGGTCGAGGCCGACACCCTGATCTCCCGCCTGATCCACGACAACAGCGCCAGCGACAAGACCGCACAACGATGAGCAACCAGGCCTCGTTCACCCCGCCGAGCCTGCTCCTGACCACGGTCGGTCTGTCCCTGGCGACCTTCATGCAGGTGCTCGACACCACCATCGCCAACGTGGCCCTGCCGACCATTTCCGGCAACCTCGGGGTCAGTTCGGAGCAGGGCACCTGGGTGATCACCTCGTTCGCCGTGAGCAACGCCATTGCCCTGCCGCTGACCGGCTGGCTGAGCCGGCGCTTCGGCGAGGTCAAGCTGTTCATCTGGGCGACGTTGCTGTTCGTCCTGGCTTCGTTTCTCTGCGGCATCTCGCAGTCGATGCCGGAACTGGTGGGCTTCCGCGTGCTCCAGGGCGTGGTCGCCGGGCCGCTGTACCCGATGACCCAGACCCTGCTGATCGCCGTCTACCCACCGGCGAAGCGCGGCATGGCCCTGGCGCTGCTGGCCATGGTCACAGTGGTGGCGCCGATCGCCGGGCCGATCCTCGGCGGCTGGATCACCGACAGCTACAGCTGGCCGTGGATCTTCTTCATCAACGTGCCGATCGGCCTGTTCGCCGCCGCTGTGGTGCGCCAGCAGATGCGCGCGCGGCCGGTGCACACCAGCCGTCAGCCGATGGACTACATCGGCCTGCTGAGCCTGGTCATCGGGGTCGGTGCCTTGCAGATCGTCCTCGACAAGGGCAACGACCTGGACTGGTTCGAGTCGAACTTCATCATCGTCGGCAGCCTGATTTCCGCGGTGTTCATCGCCGTGTTCATCATCTGGGAGCTGACCGACAAGCACCCGGTGGTCAACCTGCGCCTGTTCGTCCACCGCAATTTCCGCATCGGCACCATCGTCCTGGTCTGCGGCTACGCCGGGTTCTTCGGCATCAACCTGATCCTGCCGCAGTGGTTGCAGACGCAGATGGGCTACACCGCGACCTGGGCCGGCCTGGCGGTGGCGCCGATCGGTCTGTTGCCGGTATTGATGTCACCATTCGTCGGCAAGTACGCGCACCGTTTCGACCTGCGCCTGCTGGCCGGCCTGGCGTTCCTGGCGATCGGCCTGAGCTGCTTTATGCGCGCGCAGTTCACCCATGAAGTGGACTTCCAGCACGTGGCCCTGGTGCAACTGTTCATGGGCATCGGCGTGGCGCTGTTCTTCATGCCGACCCTGAGCATCCTGCTCTCCGACCTGCCGCCGCAGCAGATCGCCGACGGCTCGGGCCTGGCGACCTTCCTGCGGACCCTGGGCGGCAGCTTCGCGGCCTCGCTGACCACCTGGATCTGGATTCGTCGCGCCGACCAGCACCATGCCTACCTGAGCGAAAGCATCAGTACCTACGAGCCGGCGACGCGCGAGGCGTTGCAGCAACTGGGCGGGGCAGGGGGCGCGTCGTACCGGCAGCTGGAGCAGATTCTCGGCAGCCAGGCGTACATGATGTCGACGGTGGACTACTTCACCCTGATGGGCTGGGTGTTTGCCGGATTGATTCTGCTGGTGTGGCTGGCGAAGCCGCCGTTCGCGGCGAAGGCGGGGCCGGCATCGGCGGGGCATTGAGCGGGGGTTGTCGCGGGTACCCCCGGGGCGCAGTGGCTGCGCGCCCGTGGGTTGGGTCCACTCAGATCCGGTGGATCTGGGTGATGTGCGGCTTGCCATTGATCGGCGCGTAGATTTCCACGACTGCGCGCCATACCACCTGGCTGGCGCCTGGCAGACTGGCATTGGTCAGGTAGCGGTAGTTGGTACCGTTGACCACCTGGGTCGACACTTCCAGAGGCTGGTAATTCACACCCACGAACCCGGCAAGGGCTTCTTCGAAGACTGCCTTGTCCTGGGCGGTCAGTGGGTGATAAGGGGTCCATCCACCTACAAATTGCTCTTGAGCGGTCATGCGGTATATCTCCCTATAAGATTCCTACTCGTCTGGCTTTTCGGACTGCGCCCCGTCTATTTCAATGGTTTCCGGCATCCATGTTCGTGTTGTTCATCTGTGATCCAGTTCACATAATGGCTATACGATATCATTCGCAATCATACTGTCTGTAGGTATTAATCCATAAGAAATGTAAGTGGTTGGCTATTTGGTATGACCGCTCGATGACGGGCGTTGCTGCCTGCACAAACTGGATAGCACTCTGCACGATCCGGATATTGCCGCGCTCCCCGCACCCCTAACCTGACCTGGCCTGAACAATAACAATGGAGGCCCTGGCCATGTCCCTGGGATTCGACTACCTCAATGCCATGCTCGAGGACGACCGGGAATCCGGCGTCTACCGCTGCAAGCGGGAAATGTTCACCGATCCGCGCCTGTTCGACCTGGAGATGAAGCACATCTTCGAGGGCAACTGGATCTACCTGGCCCACGAGAGCCAGATCCCGGAAAACAACGACTTCCTCAGCCTGACCATGGGCCGCCAGCCGATCTTCATCGCACGCAACAAGGACGGCGAGCTGAATGCCTTCCTCAATGCCTGCAGCCATCGCGGCGCCATGCTCTGCCGGCACAAGCGCGGCAACCGCTCAAGCTATACCTGCCCGTTCCACGGCTGGACCTTCAACAACAGCGGCAAACTGCTCAAGGTCAAGGACCCGAGCAACGCCGGCTATCCCGACAGCTTCAACTGCGACGGCTCCCATGACCTGACCAGGGTCGCGCGCTTCGAGTCCTATCGCGGCTTCCTGTTCGGCAGCCTCAACGCGGACGTCAAGCCGCTGGTGGAGCACCTGGGCGAGTCGGCGAAGATCATCGACATGATCGTCGACCAGTCGCCGCAAGGCCTGGAGGTGCTGCGCGGCTCCAGTTCCTACATCTATGAAGGCAACTGGAAACTCACCGCGGAAAACGGCGCCGACGGCTACCACGTCAGCTCCGTGCACTGGAACTACGCCGCCACCCAGAACCAGCGCAAGCAGCGCGAGGCCGGCGAAGAGATCAAGACCATGAGCGCCGGTTCCTGGGCCAAGCAGGGCGGCGGCTTCTACTCCTTCGACCACGGCCACCTGCTGCTGTGGACGCGCTGGGCCAATCCGCAGGACCGTCCGGCCTGGGAGCGTCGTGAGCAACTGGCCGCCGACCATGGCCAGGCCCGCGCCGACTGGATGATCGAGAACTCGCGCAACCTGTGCCTGTACCCCAACGTCTACCTGATGGACCAGTTCAGCTCGCAGATCCGCATCGCCCGGCCGATCTCGGTGAACAAGACCGAGATCACCATCTACTGCATCGCGCCCAGGGGCGAAAGCGCCGAGGCCCGCGCCCAGCGGATCCGCCAGTACGAGGACTTCTTCAACGTCAGCGGCATGGCCACCCCCGACGACCTCGAGGAATTCCGTTCCTGCCAGACCGGCTATGGCGCCGGCACCGGCTGGAACGACATGTCGCGCGGCGCGGCGCACTGGATCGAGGGCGCCGACGCGGCCGCCCGGGAAATCCAGCTGGCACCGCTGCTGTCGGGCGTGCGCACCGAGGACGAGGGCCTGTTCGTGCTGCAGCACAAGTACTGGCAGGACACCCTGCTCAAGGCCCTCGAAGAGGAACAGCGACTGATTCCCGTGGAGGCCGTGCAATGAACCTGCATGACACCGTGCGCGACTTCCTCTACCGCGAAGCGCGCTACCTGGACGATGCCCAGTGGGACCAGTGGCTGGAGCTGTACGCCGCCGACGCGACCTTCTGGATGCCGTCGTGGGATGACGACGACCGCCTGACCGAAGACCCGCAGAGCGAGATCTCGCTGATCTGGTACGGCAACCGCGGCGGTCTGGAAGACCGGGTCTTCCGCATCAAGACCGAGCGCTCCAGCGCGACGGTGCCGGACACCCGCACCTCGCACAACCTCAGCAACATCGAGATCGTCGAGCAGGACGCCGGGCAGTGCCGGGTGCGCTTCAACTGGCACACCCTGAGCTTCCGCTACAAGACCACCGACAGCTATTTCGGCACCAGTTTCTACACCCTCGACCTGCGCGGCGAGACGCCGCTGATCCTGGCGAAGAAGGTGGTGCTGAAGAACGACTACGTTCGCCAGGTCATCGACATCTACCACATCTGACGTCACGGCGAGGACCGCCCGGTGTGCCCTGAGGCGCGCCGTGCCGCGCTTCGCCCGCGAGGTGCCACATGAGCTTCCAGATCGCACTGAATTTCGAGGACGGGGTCACCCGTTTCATCCACGCCGAAGGTCACGAGACCGTGGCCGACGCCGCCTATCGCCAGGGCATCAACATCCCCCTGGACTGCCGCGACGGCGCCTGCGGTACCTGCAAGTGCCAGGCCGAGTCCGGGCGCTACGACCTCGGCGACAACTTCATCGAGGATGCCCTGAGCGAGGACGAAATCGCCCGTGGCTACGTGCTCACCTGCCAGATGCGCGCCGAGAGCGACTGCGTGGTGCGCATCCCGGCGTCGTCGCAGCTGTGCAAGACCGAGCAGGCCAGTTTCGAGGCGGCCATCAGCGACGTGCGCCAGCTCTCCGCCAGCACCATCGCCCTGTCGATCAAGGGCGAAGCCCTGAATCGCCTGGCCTTCCTGCCGGGGCAGTACGTCAATCTGCAGGTGCCGGGCAGCGCGCAGAGCCGGGCCTATTCCTTCAGTTCGCTGCAGCGCGACGGCGAGGTCAGCTTCCTGATCCGCAACGTGCCGGGTGGCCTGATGAGCAGCTTCCTCACCGGCCTGGCCAAGGCCGGCGACCCGATGACCCTGGCCGGGCCGCTGGGCAGTTTCTACCTGCGCCCGATCCAGCGGCCGCTGCTGTTGCTGGCCGGGGGCACCGGGCTGGCGCCGTTTACCGCGATGCTGGAGAAGATCGCCGAGCAGGGCAGCGCGCATCCGCTGCACCTGATCTACGGAGTCACCAACGATTTCGACCTGGTCGAGCTGGAGCGCCTGCACGACTTCGCCGCGCGGATTCCCGGCTTCACCTTCAGCGCCTGCGTGGCCAATC
Source organism: Pseudomonas sp. zfem002 (assembly GCF_032621685.1). Taxonomy (NCBI): domain Bacteria; kingdom Pseudomonadati; phylum Pseudomonadota; class Gammaproteobacteria; order Pseudomonadales; family Pseudomonadaceae; genus Pseudomonas; species Pseudomonas sp. zfem002. Next base: position 66,705 of record NZ_JAVYJH010000012.1, read on the forward strand.
CCGAGAGCCAGTACCCGCAGAAGGGCTATGTCACCCAGCACATCGAGCCGGGCCACCTGAACGATGGCGATGTCGATGTGTACCTGTGCGGGCCGCCGCCGATGGTCGAGGCGGTGAGCCGGTACCTCGGTGAGCAGGGGATCGAGCCGGTGAATTTCTACTTCGAGAAGTTCGCGGCGGCAGCCTGACGCCAGGCTGGCTTGGCACTCGGCTTTTGTAGGAGCTGGCTTGTCGTGTGACGAACCACTGCGAAGGACCGCGTAGCGGTCCCAAAACCATCCTGTGTGGTGTGTCAGGCAAAACCCGGACTCAGGATTCGGGCCTGCTTTGCAGGCCTTCGCAGGCAAGCCAGCTCCTACAGGAGCGCGCGCGGCTGGTGGGTACACAGCAGATTCAGGAGATGAACATGAACAACAGATTCCAAGACAAGGTCGCCCTGGTCACCGGTGCCGCCCAGGGCATCGGCCGCGGCGTGTGCTGGCGGCTCAAGGCCGAGGGCGCGAAGGTGGTGGCGGTGGACCGTTCCGAACTGGTCCACGAACTGGCCGGGGAGGGCATGCTGACCCTCACCGCCGACCTCGAACAGCACGACGACTGCGCCCGGGTCATGGCCACGGCGGTAGAGACCTTCGGCCAGCTCGACATCCTCGTCAACAACGTCGGCGGCACCATCTGGGCCAAGCCCTTCGAGCACTACGAGGTGGCACAGATCGAGGCCGAGGTGCGCCGCTCGCTGTTCCCCACCCTGTGGTGCTGCCACGCGGCACTGCCATACATGCTCGAACGCGGCAGCGGCGCCATCGTCAACGTCTCGTCCATCGCCACCCGCGGCGTCAACCGCGTGCCCTATGGCGCGGCCAAGGGCGGGGTCAACGCGCTCACCGCGTGCCTGGCCTTCGAGACCGCCGGGCGCGGCATCCGCGTCAACGCCACCGCCCCCGGCGGCACCGAGGCGCCACCGCGGCGCATCCCGCGCAACGCCGCCGAGCAGAGCGCGGACGAGCAGGCCTGGTACCAGCAGATCGTCGACCAGACCCTGTCCAGCAGCTTTATGAACCGCTACGGCAGCATCGACGAACAGGTCGGCGCGATCCTTTTCCTGGCCTCCGACGAGGCGTCGTACATCACCGGCACGACCCTGCCGGTAGGCGGTGGCGACCTCGGCTGAGCGCCGCCCCCGGCAAGGTTTTCCTCGAACAACAAAAACAACCGAGACAGATGCCATGCGAACCCTGGATATCCACCCGATCATCGATAACGCACGCTTTTCTCCCTTCCACTGGATGGTCATGGCCTGGTGCGGCCTGCTGCTGATCTTCGACGGCTACGACCTGTTCATCTACGGCGTGGTGCTGCCGGTGATCATGAAGGAATGGGGCCTGACGCCACTGCAGGCCGGAGCCCTGGGCAGCTACGCGCTGTTCGGCATGATGTTCGGCGCCCTGGCCTTCGGCAGCCTGGCCGACCGCATCGGGCGCAAGAAAGGCATCGCCATCTGCTTCGCGCTGTTCTCCGGGGCGACCATCCTCAACGGCTTCGCCAGCAGCCCCGGCGAGTTCGGCATCTACCGCTTCATCGCCGGGCTCGGCTGCGGCGGCCTGATGCCCAACGCCGTGGCACTGATGAACGAGTACGCACCCAAGCGTTTGCGCAGCACCCTGGTGGCGATCATGTTCAGCGGCTACTCGCTGGGCGGCATGCTTTCGGCCGGGGTCGGCATCTTCCTGTTGCCGCGCTTTGGCTGGGAGTCGATGTTCTTCGTCGCCGCGCTGCCGTTGCTGCTGTTGCCGGTGATCCTGCATTACCTGCCGGAGTCCATCGGTTTCCTGGTGCGCCAGGGCCGCACGGAAGAGGCGCGGATGCTGCTCAAGCGCCTCGATCCGCAGTGCGATGTGCAGGCCGATGACCAGCTCCAGGCCGTCGAACGCAAGGGCAAGGGCACCTCGGTGCTGGAACTGTTCCGCGACGGCCTGGCGGTGCGCACCCTGGCCCTGTGGCTGGCGTTCTTCTGCTGCCTGCTGATGGTCTATGCCCTCAGTTCCTGGCTGCCCAAGCTGATGGCCAACGCCGGCTACAGCCTGGGTTCGAGCCTGTCGTTCCTGCTCGCGCTGAACTTCGGCGGCATGGCCGGGGCCATCCTCGGTGGCTGGCTGGGCGACCGCTACAACCTGGTCAAGGTCAAGGTGGCGTTCTTCCTCGGCGCGGCGCTGTCGATCAGCCTGCTCGGGGTCAACAGCCCGATGCCGGTGCTGTACCTGCTGATCTTCATCGCCGGCGCCACCACCATTGGCACGCAGATCCTCCTGTATGCCGGCGCGGCCCAGCTGTATGGCCTGTCGGTGCGTTCCACCGGCCTTGGCTGGGCCTCCGGCATCGGCCGCAACGGCGCCATCGTCGGGCCGCTGCTGGGCGGCGTGCTGATGGGCATGCAACTGCCGCTGCAACTGAACTTCCTCGCTTTCGCCATCCCTGGCGCCGTCGCCGCGCTGGCCATGGCCGTGCACCTGGCCAGCGGCCGGCGTGCGGCGGTGTTGCCGGCTGCCTCGTCCTGACGGGTGTCGGGCGCTACCCCCATTTCAAGAAAACACAAGAGGACCGCAATCATGACCGTGACGATTTCCCAGACCCCCGCCCTCCAGGCGTTCTTCGAAGAAGCCGCAGGCTTTCGCAACGACGAAGGCAGCCCGCGCCTGAAGCGCATCGTGCAGCGCATCCTGCAGGACACCGCGCGCCTGATCGAAGACCTGGAGATCAGCGAGGACGAGTTCTGGCATGCCGTCGATTACCTCAACCGCCTCGGTGGCCGTGGCGAGGCCGGGCTGCTGGTGGCGGGACTGGGCATCGAGCATTTCCTCGACCTGCTGCAGGACGCCAAGGACCTCCAGGCCGGCCTGAGCGGCGGTACCCCGCGGACCATCGAGGGACCGCTGTACGTGGCCGGCGCGCCACTGGCCGAGGGCCAGGTGCGCATGGACGACGGCAGCGAAGAGCAGGTCGCCACGCCGATGTTCCTCGAAGGCCGGGTGTTCGATCCCCAGGGGCGGCCGCTGGCGGGGGCCACGGTGGACCTGTGGCATGCCAATACCCGTGGCACCTATTCGTTCTTCGACCAGAGCCAGTCGGCGTACAACCTGCGTCGGCGCATCGTCACCGACCGCGACGGGCGCTACCGCGCGCGCAGCATCGTGCCGTCCGGCTATGGCTGTGACCCGCAGGGCCCGACCCAGGAATGCCTGGACCTGCTCGGCCGGCATGGCCAGCGTCCGGCCCATGTGCACTTCTTCATCTCGGCGCCGGGACACCGGCACCTGACCACCCAGATCAACCTGTCCGGGGACCAGTACCTGTGGGACGACTTCGCCTATGCCACCCGCGACGGGCTGGTGGGTGAGGTGGTGTTCCGCGAGGACGGTGCGCGCGGTGTGGCGGGGCGGTATGCCGAGCTGGTGTTCGATTTCCATCTGCAGCAGGCCGTGGATGGTGATGCCGAAGCGCGCAGCAAACGGCCGCGGGCGTTGCAAGAGGCCTGATCGACAGTGCCGGCCTCATCGCCGGTAAGCTGGCCCCCACAGGTTTCTGCGGTGTACGCGGACCTTGTGGGAGCGGGCATTGCCCGCGATCGGGGCGACACCACAACCAGAGCCGGGCGCCGGCCAACCCCTTGCGAGCACCCATCATGCCCACCCTGATCAAGGACTGCTCCCTGTCCGCCGTCATCGCCGGCCTGATCGCCACGATGATTTCCTATGCCGGTCCGCTGGTGCTCATCTTCCATGCCGCCGAGGCCGCCGGTCTGTCCCACGACCAGCTGTCCTCCTGGGTCTGGGCGGTGTCCCTGGGCAGCGCTGTGCTGGGCGCGGTCCTCAGCCTGCATTACCGCGTCCCGGTGGTGATCGCCTGGTCCATCCCCGGCTCCGCGCTGCTGGTCAGCGCACTGCCGCAACTGGGCCTGGAGCAGGCGGTGGGTGCCTATCTGCTGGCCAACCTGATCCTCCTGGCGATCGGCCTCAGCGGCGCCTTCGACCGCCTCATTGCCCGTCTGCCAGGCGCCATCGCCGCGGGCATGCAGGCCGGCATCCTGTTCAGCTTCGGCATCGAGGTATTCCGCGCCTTGCCGGTGCAGCCGCTGCTGGTCGCGGCGATGTTCGTCAGCTACGTGGCGATGCGCCGGCTGCAGCCACGCTACGCGGTGGCGGCGGTGCTGCTGGTGGGCGCGCTGGTGACGGTGGCCAGCGGGCAGTTTCGCAGCGAAGCACTGGTCGTGGCGCTGGCCTCGCCGCAGCTGGTCAGCCCGCAGTTCAGCCTGTCGGCGCTGTTCAGCCTGGCCCTGCCGCTGGTGCTGGTGGCGCTGACCGGCCAGTTCATGCCGGGCATGGCGGTGCTGCGCAGCGCCGGCTACCGCACCCCGGCCAGCCCGCTGATCAGCGCCAGTGCCATCGGCGGCATCCTCCTTGCGCCGTTCGGCTGCCATGGCCTGAATCTCGCGGCGGTCACCGCCAGCCTGTGCACCGGGCGCGAAGCCCACGAAGACCCGCGTCGGCGCTATATCGCCGCACTGTCCGGCAGCGCCCTGTACCTGCTGCTGGGCATCGCCGGCGCGACCCTGATGGCGCTGTTCGCCGCCTTTCCCGCCGCGCTGATCGCCGCCCTGGCCGGCCTGGCCCTGTACGGCGCGATCAGCGAGGCGCTGAGCCGCAGCCTGGCCGAGCCGACGGAGCGCGATGCCGGCCTGTTCACCTTCCTGGTGAGCGCTTCCGGGGTGTCCTTCCTTGGTCTGTCGGCAGCCTTCTGGGGCCTGCTGTTCGGCCTCGTCGCCCACGGCCTGTTGCGCCTGCGCAAACCCCAACCCGGTGCGGCCCTGCGCCGCGACAACTGAAGGAGATTCGCCACGTTCGACCCGCCCCGTATTCCAGCGCCTTACCCATAACAACAAGATCAAGAGAGCTTCGGAATGAACCACACCCCTTGCGTCATGCTGGGCATCAGCCTGCTCAGCCAACCCCTGCTGGCCGCCGAACACGGCTTCTTCGAGGATGCCAAGGCCAGCCTCGGCGCCCGCAACTACTACTTCAGCCGCGATTTCTCCGACATCGTCGGCGCCAGCCAGCAATCGAAGGCGGAGGAGTGGGCCCAGGGCTTCATCCTCGATTTCAAGTCCGGCTACACCCCCGGCCCGATCGGTGTCGGCGTGGATGCCCTGGGCCTGCTCGGCGTGCGCCTGGACAGCAGCCCGGATCGGGTCAACACCGGCCTGTTGCCGGTGCACGGCGATGGCCGTGCCGCCAGCGAGTACAGCCGCCTGGCGCCGACCCTGAAGCTGCGCCTGGCGCAGAGCGAACTGCGCGTCGGCGAGCTGCAGCCCAACCTGCCGGTGCTGAGCTTCAGCGATATCCGCCTGTTGCCCCCGAGCTACCAGGGCATCAGCCTGAGCTCCAGCGAGATCGCCGGCCTGACCGTGCAGGCCGGGCACCTGCGCTCGACCCACCTGCGCAACGAGGCCGGCGACGGCAAGATGATGGCGATGCTCGGCCATGTGCCACAGCGCCAGGCCACCAGCGACGCCTTCGATTACCTGGGCGGCGACTACGCCTTCAATGGCGGCCAGAGCAGCGCCAGCCTGTGGTACGGGCAGCTCGAGGACATCTACCGCCAGGGCTTCGTCGGCCTCAAGCACAGCCAGCCGTTGGGGGCCTGGGTGCTGGGCGCCAACCTCGGCTGGTTCAGCGCGAAGGAGGAGGGCGAGGCCTTGCTCGGGCGCATCGACAACCAGGCATTCTTCTCCCTGTTCAGCGCCCGGCATGGCGGCCACACGCTGTACGCCGGGTACCAGGCGATGCATGGCGACAGCCCGTTCCCGCGGGTCTTCGCCAATATCACCCCGCTGGGCAACGAGGTGCCGACCTACGAGTTCGCCTACACCGACGAACGCTCGTACCAGCTGCGCTACGACTACAACTTCGTCGCCCTCGGCATTCCCGGCCTGACCGCCTCGGTGCGCTATATCAGCGGCGACAACGTCAGCACCGGCCAGGGCTTCGAAGGCAAGGACCGCGAGCGCGACCTGGACCTCACCTACGCGGTGCAGAGCGGCGTGCTGAAGGGCCTGGGCATCCGTGTACGCAATGCCATGGCACGCTCGAACTATCGAAGCGATATCGACGAGAACCGCCTGATCCTGAGCTATACGTGGCAACTGTTCTGAGACTGTGCGCTGATCGCACGCGGCGGCCGTCGGCCTGTCCGTTATCCGCACGACTTTCGTCGGCCGACATTGCCCCACCCGCGGGTGGGGCTTAGTGTTGAGGCTATTCGCCGATGGTCGCCTGCCGACGGAAAAAACCGGCCACGCGCTAGAATCGAACCACCGTGAACGACCGTCGCCGCCGCGCCCCGCGCGGCAGGCAGCGGCGCCAGAACAATAACGACAACGAGTGCCTTGCCTATGGAAAGCCGCCTGCTGAGCGAGCGCAGTAGCGTGTTCCACCGTGCCGACCCCTACGCCGTGTCCGACTACGTCAACCGGCACGTGGGCCAGCACTGCATCGGCCTGTCGCGCAGCACTCATCCCCAGGCCAGCCTGAGCCACCGCAAGTTCGCCGAACTGGACCTGTGCCGCATCAGCTACGGCGGCAGCGTGCGGGTCACCTCGCCGGCGCTGGAGAGCATCTATCACCTGCAGGTCCTGCTCAACGGCAACTGCCTGTGGCGCCGTGGCAGCCAAAGCGAGCGCTACCTCCTGCCGGGCGAGCTGCTGCTGATCAACCCGGACGAACCGGTGGACCTGACCTACTCGCAGGACTGCGAGAAATTCATCCTCAAGGTGCCCACCCGCCTGCTCGACACCCTGTGCGACGAGCAGCGCTGGCAGCGCCCCAGCAGTGGCGTGCGCTTCCTGCGCAATCATTACCGGCTGGATGAGCTGGAAGGTTTCGTCAGCCTGCTGGCCATGGTCTGCCAGGAGGCGGAAGCCAGTGATCCGCTGCCACGGGTGCAGGGGCACTACAGCCAGATCCTGGCGAGCAAGCTGCTGACCCTGCCGAGCACCAATATCCGCCGCGAAAGCCTGGGTTCGCACGGCGCCAGCCTGGAGCGGATCCTCGACTACATCGAGCGCAACCTGAAGTTGGAGCTGCCGGCCGAGGTCCTCGCCGAGCAGGCCAACATGAGCCTGCGCTCGTTCTATGCGCTGTTCGACCGGCAACTGGGCACCACGCCCAAGCAGTACGTGCTGCAGCGCAAGTTCGAGCGCCTGCAGCAATGCCTGAGCGATCCGACGTGCGCGGTGCGCAGCGTCACCGAACTGGCGATGGATTACGGATTCATGCACCTGGGGCGGTTTTCCGAGGGCTATCGCCAGCGCTTCGGCGAGTTGCCGTCGGAAACCTTCAGGCGGCGGGGACTCTAGACGAAATCGAACGGGGCCAGCTGGAAGCCCTGTTCGTCCACCTGCAGGGCCCAGCCCTGACGGTCCCAGTCGCCCAGCACGATACGCCGGCCGGCTCTGCCATCGTCGAGGGTCAGCTTGTGGATCGCCGGGCGGTGGGTATGGCCGTGGACCAGGGTGTGCACGCCGTAGCGCTGCATGACCCGCGGCACTTCCTCGGCGGTGACGTCGATGATGTCGTTGGCCTTCATGCGCGTCTGCGCCTTGCTCTCGCTGCGCAGCTTGCGCGCCAGCTTGCGCCGCGTGGACAGCGGCAGGTGACGCAGGATCCACAGGCTCAGCGGGTTGCGCAGGGTGCGGCGCAGCTTCATGTAGGCGACGTCGCGGGTGCACAGGCTGTCGCCATGCATCAGCAGCACCGGCTCGCCGCCCAGCTCGACCACGCACGGGTCCTTGAGCAGGGTGCAGCCGGCGGCCTTGCAGAAGGCCTTGCCGATGAGGAAGTCGCGGTTGCCGTGCATCAGCAGCACCTGCGTGCCGCTGTCGCTCAGCGCGCGCAGGGCCTGGCAGATGGACGCCTGGAACGGCGTCATGCCGTCGTCGCCGATCCAGGCTTCGAAGAAGTCGCCGAGAATGTACAGGGCCTGCGCGGCACGACCGCGGGTGGCCAGCAGATCAAGAAACGCCCGGGTGATGTCCGGGCGTTCTTCTTGCAGATGCAGATCGGAGATCAGCAGGATCACTCAATGATCTCGGCTTTCTCGATGACCACGTCGTCCTTCGGCACGTCCTGGTGGCCGGAGCGCGAGCCGGTGGCGACGCCTTCGATGGCCTGGACCACTTCCTTGCCTTCGATCACTTCGCCGAACACCGCATAGCCCCAGCCCTGGATGTTCTTGCCGCTGTGGTTGAGGAAGTCGTTGTCGCTGGCGTTGATGAAGAACTGCGCCGAGGCCGAATGCGGCTCCTGGGTGCGCGCCATGGCGATGGAGAACTTGTTGTTCGGCAGGCCGTTGTCGGCTTCGTTCTGGATGCTGTTGCGGGTGCCTTTCTGCTTCATGTTCTGGTCGAAACCGCCGCCCTGGATCATGAAGCCCTTGATCACACGGTGGAAGATGGTGCCGTCGTAGTGGCCTTCTTTCACGTACTGGACGAAGTTTTCCACGGTTTTCGGGGCTTTTACGCTGTCCAGTTGCAGGACGATGTCGCCGTGGTTGGTGCTCAGTTTGACTTTGGCCATGCTGGAATTCGCTCTCTCAAGGCAGGGGAAAAGAAGGGTGCGCTCGCACGTTACAGACCCTGACGCCCGGCAGGACGTCGGCGATACGTTCATCGCGATGATTTTTTTGCCATGCGCCGCCGATATTAGCGCCGGTTTGTCGGCGCGGTGCTGTCGGCGGCGCGACGGCTTCGGCTATGATAAGCGCTTTGTTTGACGCGGCCTACCCGGGCCGAACACCGGAATTCCAAGGATCCTATGAGCAAGCCCACTGCTGACACCGCTCCCAATGCCGCCAAAGGCGCGCCCGCCGTCCCCGTCAACTTCCTGCGCCCGATCGTGCAGGCCGACCTGGACTCGGGCAAGCACAGCAGCATCGTCACCCGTTTCCCCCCAGAGCCCAACGGTTACCTGCACATCGGCCATGCCAAGTCGATCTGCGTGAACTTCGGCCTGGCCGAGGAATTCGGCGGTGCCTGTCACCTGCGCTTCGATGACACCAACCCGGCCAAGGAAGACCAGGAGTACATCGACGCCATCCAGGAAGACGTCAAGTGGCTCGGCTTCCAGTGGACCGGCCCGGTGCGCTACGCCTCGGAATACTTCGATCAGCTGCATGACTGGGCCGTGGACCTGATCAAGTCGGGCAATGCCTACGTCTGCGACCTGACCCCGGAGCAGGCCCGTGAATACCGCGGCAGCCTGACCGAGCCAGGGCGCAACAGCCCGTTCCGCGAGCGCAGCGTCGAGGAGAACCTGGACCTGTTCGCACGCATGAAGGCCGGCGAGTTCAAGGATGGCGAGCGCGTCCTGCGTGCCAGGATCGACATGGCGTCGCCGAACATGAACCTGCGCGACCCGATCCTCTACCGCATCCGCCATGCCCACCACCACCAGACCGGTGACAAGTGGTGCATCTACCCGAACTACGACTTCACCCACGGCCAGTCGGACGCCATCGAGGGCATCACCCACTCCATCTGCACCCTGGAGTTCGAAAGCCACCGTCCGCTGTACGAATGGTTCCTCGCCAAGCTGCCGGTGCCGGCCACGCCACGCCAGTACGAGTTCAGCCGGCTGAACCTGAACTACACCATCACCAGCAAGCGCAAGCTCAAGCAACTGGTGGACGAGCAGCACGTCGAAGGCTGGGACGACCCGCGCATGTCGACCCTGTCCGGCTTCCGCCGCCGCGGCTACACCCCGGCATCGATCCGCAACTTCTGCGAGATGATCGGTACCAACCGTTCCGACGGCGTGGTCGACATGTCCATGCTCGAATTCAGCATCCGCGACGACCTCGACCGCAACGCCCCGCGCGCCATGTGCGTGCTGCGCCCGCTGAAGGTGGTGATCAGCAACTACCCGGAAGGCCAGGTCGAGCAACTGGAACTGCCGCGCCATCCGAAGGAAGACATGGGCGTGCGCGTCCTGCCGTTCGCCCGCGAGCTGTACATCGACCGCGACGACTTCATGGAAGAGCCGCCCAAGGGCTACAAGCGCCTGGAGCCGGCCGGTGAAGTGCGCCTGCGCGGCAGCTATGTGATCCGCGCCGACGAGGCGATCAAGGACGCCGACGGCAACATCGTCGAGCTGCGCTGCTCCTACGACCCGGACACCCTGGGCAAGAACCCGGAAGGCCGCAAGGTCAAGGGCGTGATCCACTGGGTGCCGGCCGCGGGCAGCGTCGAGTGCGAAGTGCGCCTGTACGACCGTCTGTTCAAGGCGGCGAACCCGGAAAAGACCGCCGATGGCGGCACCTTCCTCGACAACATCAACCCGGATTCGCTGCAGGTGCTGCGTGGTTGTCGTGCCGAGCCGTCGCTGGGCAACGCCCAGCCTGAAGACCGCTTCCAGTTCGAGCGCGAAGGCTACTTCTGCGCCGACCTGAAAGACTCCCGTCCAGGCCAACCGGTATTCAACCGCACCGTGTCCCTGCGTGATTCCTGGGGCAGCTGAGGAAATTTCGTGCTTACCATCTACAACACCCTGAGCAAGACCAAGGAAGCGTTCAAACCGCTGGACGGCAACAAGGTGCGCATGTACGTCTGCGGCATGACCGTGTACGACTTCTGCCACCTGGGCCACGGCCGCAGCATGGTCGCCTTCGACCTGGTCACCCGCTGGCTGCGTTACAGCGGCTACGACCTGACCTACGTGCGCAACATCACCGACATCGACGACAAGATCATCAACCGCGCCAATGAAAACGGCGAGGCGTTCGACGCCCTGACCGCGCGCATGATCGATGCCATGCACGAGGACGAGCGCCGCCTGAACATCCTCCCGCCGGACCTGGAGCCGCGTGCCACCGAGCACATCCCGGGCATGCACGCGATGATCCAGACCCTGATCGACAAGGGTTACGCCTACGCCCCGGGCAACGGCGACGTGTACTACCGGGTCGGCAAGTTCGTCGGCTACGGCAAGCTGTCGCGCAAGAAGATCGAAGACCTGCGCATCGGTGCGCGGATCGAGGTCGACGAGTCCAAGCAGGACCCGCTGGACTTCGTCCTGTGGAAGGCCGCCAAGCCGGGCGAGCCGAGCTGGGAATCGCCGTGGGGCGCCGGTCGTCCGGGCTGGCACATCGAGTGCTCGGTGATGTCCACCTGCTGCCTGGGCGAGAGCTTCGACATCCATGGTGGCGGCAGCGACCTGGAGTTCCCGCACCACGAGAACGAGATTGCCCAGAGCGAGGCCGCGACCGGCAAGCAGTACGCCAATTCGTGGATGCACTGCGGGATGATCCGCATCAACGGCGAGAAGATGTCGAAGTCGCTGAACAACTTCTTCACCATCCGCGACGTGCTCGACAAGTACCACCCGGAGGTGGTGCGCTACCTGCTGGTGTCGAGTCACTACCGCAGCGCCATCAACTACTCCGAGGACAGCCTGCGCGAGTCCAAGGGTGCGCTGGAGCGTTTCTACCATGCGCTGCGTGGCCTGCCGGTGGTGGTGCCGCAGGGTGGCGAGGCCTACGTCGAGCGTTTCGCCGCGGCGATGAACGACGACTTCGGCACCCCGGAAGCCTGCGCCGTGCTGTTCGACCTGGTGCGTGAAATCAACCGTCTGCGCGACAGCGATGCGCAGGCGGCGGCCGGTCTGGCGGCGCGCCTGCGTGAGCTGGGCGGGTTGCTCGGCGTGCTGCAACTGGAGGCCGACGACTTCCTGCGTGCCGGTGCCGAGGGCAAGGTCGATGCGGCCGAGGTCGAAGCGCTGATCCAGGCGCGCCTGCAGGCGCGGACCGAGAAGAACTGGGCCGAGTCCGACCGCATTCGCGACCAGTTGGCGGCCATGGGTGTGGTGCTGGAAGACAAGAAGGGCGAGACCACCTGGCGTCTGGCTGACTGAACACGCTGATTGCCACGCCTCTGTTGTAGGAGCGTGGCTTGTCGTGTGACGAACCACCGCGAAGGACCGCGTAGCGGTCCCGGACCTCACCTCGGTCGGGGACCGCTGCGCGGTCCTTTCGCAGGCAAGCCAGCTCCTACAGGGGGGGCCTGCAATGCACGACCAGCCGGGCACCCCCCAGCTCGCTTTGCCCCACCTCCAGCCCGAACCCGTGCAGATCGACGATCGCCGCGACGATCGACAGCCCCAGCCCGAACCCCGCATGCCGGTGCCCTTCGTCACTGCGATAGAAGCGCTTCAGCACCGCCTCGCGTTCTTCCTCCGGAATCCCCGGCCCACTGTCTTCCACCGCGATATGCAGGCCATCTTCGTCGGCTGCCGCGGCAATGCGCACCTGGCCGTCCGCCGGGGTGAACTTGATCGCGTTGCCCACCAGGTTGGCCAGTGCCTCGAACAGCAGTTCATGGTCGCCGAACAGCAGCGGCAGCGGCTCGTCGACCTGCAGGCGCAGGGTGATCTCGCCATCTTCGGCCAGCGGCAGATAGAAATCGTGCAGCTCTTCGAGAATCCCCCGCGGTTGCAGCTCGACGAAGCCGGCCCGACGCTGGCGGTCTTCCAGTTCGCTGATCCGCAGCAGCCCGCGAAAGCGCGCCATCAGCGTGTCGGTCTCGGCGATCGCCTGTTCCATCGCCTCGGCCTGCGGGGCGTCGTCGCCGGCCTGCTGGCGGATGCGGTAGAGCTGCGCGCGCAGGCGTGTGAGCGGGGTGCGCAGGTCGTGGGCGATGTTGTCGCAGACCCCCTTGACCTCGTGCATCAGCCGTTCGATGCGGTCGAGCATGGCGTTGACGATGGCGGCGAGCATGTCCAGTTCGTCGCGCCGCGGCGACAGCGGCAGGCGCCGGGTCAGGTCGCCGGCGACGATCTGCTCGGCGGTGGCCTGGATCGCGCGGATGCGCTTGAGCGGTCGGCGTCTGAGCCAGTACCAGCCGGCGATGCCGGGGATGATGGTCAGCGACAGGCCCCAGAGCAGGGCGTGGAGGATGATCCGGGTGACCACGAACAGCGAGCCGTTGTCGCGCACCAGCACCAGCCAGCGGCCATCCGGCACCTTCAGCGCCACGCCGTCGCAGCTGTCCGCCGGCAGGCGCGGGTCGTCGGCGTCGAGGCAGCGTTTCAGCTCGTGGATCCGGCCATCGAGGCCCAGGCCGCTGGGCATCTGGCGAATCTGCCCGCCCAGCGGGTTGAATTGCCGGTCGAACAGGCCGTAGGCGTCGAAGCTGCGCTCCTCGAAGGCCTGGCTGGCGATCAGCGCATCGTCCAGCTGCTTGCCGCTCATGTGGGCGAACAGGTGCTGGCGTTGCAGCAGGGAATGCCGGGTCAGCTTGTTCAGGTAGCTGGACACCTCGAGGTACAGCACCCCCATGAGGATGCTGCTCCAGGCCACGAAGAGAAAGCTGTACAGCGCCAGCAGGCGGCTGGTGGACGAACTCCAGCCCTTATGCGGGTTCGGCAATGGCATAGCCGGAGCCTCGCACGGTGCGAATCAGCGGCGACTGGCCGGGCGCGTCGATCTTCTTGCGCAGGCGACCGATATGCACATCGATCAGGTTGGTCCCCGGGTCGAAGTGATAACCCCAGACCTCCTCGAAGATCATCATCCGGGTGATCACCTGGCCGGCATGGCGCATGAGGAATTCCAGCAGCTTGTACTCGGTGGGCAGCAGGTTGAGGGTCTGCTCGCCGCGCCGCGCCTCATGGCTGATCAGGTCCAGCTCGAGGTCGGCGACCTGCAGGCGGGTCTGGGTCATCGGCACGCTGTTGCGCCGCAGCAGCACCTCGACGCGGGCGGCCATCTCGTCGGAGGCGAACGGCTTGGTCAGGTAGTCGTCGCCGCCGGCACGCAGGCCGCGGACCCGTTCGTCGACGTCGGAGAGGGCGCTGATCATCAGGATCGGCGTGGCGATCTTCAGGTTGCGCAGGGTGGTGACGATGGTCAGGCCGTCGACTTCCGGCAGCATGCGGTCGACGGTGATCAGGTCGTAGCCACCGGCGATGGCGCGGGCCAGGCCTTCGCGACCGTTGTCGACCCAGTCGACGTCGAGACCATGGCTGGAGAGTTCGGCGACGATTTCCTGGCCGGTGACGGCATCGTCTTCGATTGTCAGTACGCGGGGCATGCTTTTACCTGGGCGGCGAATTGAAATTCGATTGTGCCAAAGAATAGGCAAGGCCCGGGTTAAAGGAAATTCATCTGGGAGGAGGTAAACCCATTGGGGCCGCTTCGCGGCCCTTCGCGACGGTTCGGCGTCCCGACAAGCTCGCTCCCACAGGATTGCGCTTTACATTGTGGGAGCGAGCTTGTCGGGGCGCCGAACCGTTGCGAAGGGCTGCAAAGCAGCCCCAAAGAGACATCAGGCGACCTTGACGATCCAGCCCGCCGGGGCTTCGACGTCACCGCTCTGGATGCCGGTCAGTTCGGCGTAGAGCTTCTGGGTGACCGGGCCGACTTCGGTTTCGCTGTGGAACACGTGCAGCTTGCCGTTGTAGTGGATGCCGCCGATCGGGGTGATCACCGCGGCGGTACCGCAGGCGCCGGCTTCCTTGAACTTGCCGATCTCGTCGATGCGCACGTCGCCTTCGATCACTTTCAGGCCCAGGCGCGAGGCGGCCAGTTCCATCAGCGACAGACGGGTGATACCCGGCAGCACGGAGGCGGATTTCGGGGTGATGAATTCGTTGTCGGCGGTGATGCCGAAGAAGTTGGCCGAACCGACTTCCTCGATCTTGCTGTGGGTCAGCGGGTCGAGGTAGATGGCGTCGGCGAAGCCGGCCTTCTTGGCTTCGTAGCCCGGCATCAGGCTGGCCGCGTAGTTGCCGCCGACCTTGGCTGCGCCGGTGCCTTGCGGGGCCGCGCGGTCGTAGTCGGAGATGATGAAGTTGTGCGGGGTCATGCCGCCCTTGAAGTACGAGCCGACCGGGATGGCGAAGATCGAGAAGATGAACTCCGGCGCGGTACGCACGCCGACGTTGTCACCGGTGCCGATGACGAACGGACGCAGGTACAGGGAGCCTTTGCCATAGGGCGGGACGAAACGCTCGTTGGCCTTGACCACCTGCTTGCAGGCTTCGATGAAGACGTCGGTCGGCACTTGCGGCATCAGCAGGCGCGCGCAGCTGCGGGCCATGCGCGCGGCGTTCTGGTCGGGGCGGAACAGGTTGATCGAGCCGTCCTTGCAACGGTAGGCCTTCATGCCTTCGAAGCACTGCTGGCCGTAGTGCAGGGCGGTGGAGCCTTCGCTGATGTGCAGGACGTTGTCTTCGGTCAGGGTGCCCGCGTCCCACTCGCCGTTGCGCCACACGGACAGGTAGCGTTTGTCGGTCTTGATGTAGTCGAAGCCCAGCTTGTCCCAGTTAATGCTTTCGTTACTCATGGCACCCTCGATCGGTTTGGCAAATGCCTGTTCAGTACAGGCCACGCATCGCGCGCAAGGGGGTCACGATAATACATCCAGTGCGGATCGGAAACGCCTGTCGGCAGATTCGCCGGAACATCTCGTCGTCCATTTGCAGCAGGGGACTGGCAGGGCTTTCGCGGGTTTTTCCCGGACGGTGGTACATAGGGCTTTTTCAGGTTTGAAGTTCTGATCGAAGTTGCGCTTTTTCAATGAGTAATTTGCCATTTTTAATAGGTGTTGGCGCCATTAGCCTGACTGTCCGATTCATGGACGAGAGGGCCTGCAGATGGCCGATGTACAGGATGTAGAGAGCAGCACCGCGGATATCCACTACCAGACCGTCAGCGCGCGGGTGCCGCCGTGGCTGGTCCGCGGCCCGGCGCAGCAGCGCCAGGCCTTGCGTGCCAGCGTGCCGCGGCCGATGCCCTGGCTGGTCGCGGCGCGTGCCGCGCACCCCGAGGTGGTCCAGGCCTGGAGCGACACCTGGCAGCGTCACCAGTCCCATGCGCAGCAGATGACCGCGTTCCTCGCGCAACTGCCGGATGTCGAGGCCTTCGCCGAACCCTTGCTGCGCGATGCCATCAAGCAGACCTTCGGCCTTGACCTCGATGTGCGCCGCACCTTTCTGTTCAATGCCGCGCGGGCACGCATCGCCGAGTCGCACCTGGGCGGGAATGATCCGGCGGTCAGGGCCTTCCTGGTGGTCAAGGCCACCACCCGTTCGCTGCTGCACGCCGCGCTGCAGAACTTCGAGACGTTCGAGGCCGAGGAGGGCGGCCTGCGTGACGGACGGCGCTCCTCGTCGATCTTCACCAGCGACAGCGGGCAGACCCTGGCGCCCGAACGCACACTCGACCTGGTCCCCGAGCGCTTCGCCGCCCTGTGCCGGCAACTGGACCTGGGCGGGCGTTACCAGCGCCTGATCGATGCGCTGTTCCAGCCTGAGCCCAGGCCGAATGAAAGTGTCCAGGCCGCCGCGGCCAATCGCCAGGCCTGGTTCAAGCTGTTCGAGCAGTCGGCGTTTCGCCTGGCGCTGCACCTGGCCTACCTGCAGGCGCAGATCGACCGACCGATGTACGACGCTTTGCTGGACGTGGCGAACAACGGCAAGGCCAGGGGCGATCTGCAGCGCTGCGTCCTGAAGCTGTGGGACGTCGAGCTCAATGGCATGGTCGCGTTCCTCGACCCGCGCGAGGACGCCGCGGCGCAGCGGCTGGTGGTGTACCTGCCGGATGAGCCGCAACAGCCGTTTCAGACATTCACCTCGACCCAGGCGTTCCACGCCTGGCTGCGCGACAAGCTCAAGGACCAGGCGTGGCGCACCTACTTCCTGCGTTTCGTCGCGGCGCGCGAGCGCGAGCCGCTGCTGCAGCGCATCCACCGTGCGCTGTACCCCAGGGTCTGGAACCCGGGCGGCTGGTACGAGGAGCAGTTCGACGCGAATGCCTCGCTGCACCTGAGCGAGCAGGCGTTTTCCGAACCGCTGTTCAACCTGCTCCTGCGGCGCAAGATGGCGCTACTCAAGGACGATGGCCTGTTTCACGCGGTTACCACGGCGGCCGAGGACCACAAGTCGACCCTGGCGAAGATCGATTACTTCGTCGGCGTCGGGCTCAACGTGCTCAACGTGGCGGCCTTCGTCGTGCCGGGCCTCGGGCCGGTGATGCTGGCGGTGAATGCGGCGCTGCTCGGCTACGAGGTCTACGAGGGCTTCGACAGCCTGGCCAAGGGCGAGCGCGAGCAGGCCTGGAACTATTTCATGGACGTCGGGGAAAACCTCGCGCTGATCGCCGCCCTGGGCGCGGCCGGAGTGGCGGCGCAAAGGTTCCAGGGCAACCTGCCGCTGGTAGTGCGCAGCATGCGCCCGCTGACCCTGGCCGACGGCAGCGTGCGCCTGTGGAAGCCGGACCTGGCGCCCTTCGCCTACGAGGTACGCCTGCCGGCCGACCTGAGCCCCGGGGCCAACGGCCTGTATGACTGGCAGGGGCGCCAGTGGCTGAAGCTGGAAGGGCGTTACTACTCGGTGCGCAGCCTGCTGGGCGAAGCGCAGGGCTATCGCCTGGAACATCCCGCGGGCCCCGGCAACCATGAGCTGACGCTGCGCCACAACGACAATGGCGGCTGGCTGCACGAGCTGGACACTCCCGCAGAGTGGCGCGGCCTCGAACTGTTCCGCCGGCAGGGGCCTGTGGAAGCCGAGGTCTCCGCGCCGATGGCCGAGCGCGCCATGCGTATCAGCGGCATCGGCGAGGCGCAGTTGCGCCAGACCCTGGTGGACTGCCGGCGGCCACCGGCATTGCTCAGCGACACGCTGCAGCGCCTGCGCTTGGCCGAAAGCCTCGGCTCACCGGACGCCATGACCTTCGACATGCGCTACCGCGACCTGCAGCCACCGCTGTCGATGCCAGGGCGGCTGCTGGGGCGGCACTTCGAACTGCCCAATGGCGTGCTCGAGGAGATCATCGGCGCGGCGACGGCCCAGGAAATCGCCGAAATGACCCACAGCGGCCGGGTGCCCCTGCGCCTGGCCGAAGAAGCGCGGCTCTATCAGCAGCAGGTCCGTCTTGCCCGCGCCTGCGAGGGGCTCCATGTCGACCTGCGGGCCAGTCTCGACAGCGCGCGGCTGTTGCTGCACAGCCTGGAGCGCTTGCCGCAGTGGCCGCGAACGCTGCACCTGGCGCTGTACGAGGGCACGCTCGACGGCCGCTTGCTGGCCAGTATCGGCCCGCAGCAGGAACCGGCCGTCGCCGTGCTGTGGCGTACCGACTTGCCGCAGGCGTTCTTACAGGCCCTGTACGAGGCGATCCCGAACGTTTCCCGGGACGCCCTGGGTATCGCCGACGCGGCGGCCCTGCGCGAGAAGCTGCAGGCCCAGGCACTGCCGTCACGCCAGCAGTTGCGCCAGTGGTTGGGCATGCCAGCGCTCAAGCCGGCGTTCCGCTCGCCGATGCGCCTGGCGGACGGGCGTATCGGTCACCCGCTCAGCGGCAACGGCCAGGCGTTCTTCACCGAGGACGAACTGCTCGACAAGCTGCGCCTGCTGGAACTCGAGGAGGTGTATGCCGAGGACGCCCTGCAGGCCCTGTATCGCAGCGGGCTGGACCGCGCGGCGATCAACGCGCGGCTGAATGGATTGCTCGGCGAAATGCTCGAGCTGCGTGCCTGCCTGGACCGCTGGGTCATGGCCTCGACCACGGAGACCCTGAGCGAGGCGCGTCAGCTCAGCCGCGAGCGCATCGGCCTGGCGGTCTGGGAGCACTGGCGTCGCAGCATCCTGCCCGAACTGGGCCTGCCGGCGTCGCGCCTGATTCTGTGGCAGGTGCAACTGGCGGACCTGCCGCGCCTGCCGTCGTTCTTCGGCGCGCGGGTGCGCGGGGTGCTGCTCAGCGAAGTGATCCAGCAGGAGGGCGAGAGCTATGAGCAGGTCGTCGGCGAAAACCAGTTGCAGGCCTTCGCCGAGCAGTTTCCCAACATCACCTCGCTGGACATTCGTGGCGGACAGTGGACCCTGGGCCTGCCGCAGGTGGTCGCCCGGCTCTGGCCGCGGCTCGGCGCCCTGGGCCTGCGCGAGCTCAATGTGATGATCGGTCATCAGGACCTGAACGCCCTGTCCACGCTGCCGACCCTGCACTGGCTCGACCTGCGCGGCATGCGCGTGCGCGACATGCCCGCCACGGCCTTGAACGGCCTGACCCTCGACTACCTGGGCCTGGACTGGCTCGACCTGCAGAGCTGGCCAGACTGGCTGGACAACTCGGCCCTGGGACGCATCGGCGAGTTGTCGCTGGTGGGCAACCATCTGTCCGAAATTCCCGCGGACATCCTCAACAATACCGAGCCGGTGACCAGGCCGCTGCGGATCTCCCTGCATGGCAACAGTTTCTCCCGCGAAGCCCTGCTCAACCTGCGTCTGGCCGAGCGCCTGTTGCAGCGCTACAGCTTCGATCTGGGACTGACCCCGGCGCTCGAGCAGGAGCTCGGCGAGCGGGTCGGCGAGCGCCGCCAGTTGATGGCGGCGATGGGCAGCTGGATCGATCCGGCGACCTCGTCGACGCCCTTGAGCCTCGATCAGGTGGACTATCGCCAGCGTATCGCCAGGGTCCTGCTGAAGTACTGGCGCAGCAGTGTGTACGAGAGCGGCAGTACCCTGCTGATCCTGGAGGATGTCGATCTGGGCGATCTTCCGCAGGACCTGCCGGCGTTTTTCTACCTGCGGGTGCGCCGCCTGGAACTGACCCGCTTTACCTGCGACGCCGCCGCCTTCCAGCGTTTCATCGGGCAGTTCCCGCAGTTGATCGAGCTGTCGCTGGTGGAGGGCCGGCAGGCGCTGGACAGCGTGCCGGCGTGGCTGGAAAGCTGTGCCCACCTGCGCGAACTGTCGCTGGTGCGGATGGGCATGAGCATCGACCAGGCCGCGATGGACGCCCTGGCGCGTATTCCCATGCTTTCCTCGTTGCAGCTGGATGGCAATCGCCTGGGCACGATCACCGATGTGTCGATGTTCGGCCAGCGTTTCCTCGGTTATCTCGGCCTTGCGCAGATGCAGATCGCGACCTGGCCGACCTGGCTCGACGAGATGCTGCCCAGCGGCATCGAGCGCCTGGGGCTCGAGGACAACCTGCTCACCGAGCTGCCGGAGTACCTGCTGGACAACCACCGCAACACCGAAGGCGTGACCGAGATCACCCTGCGCGGCAATCCGCTGACCCGGGACACCATGGTCCGGGCGCATACCTCGCAGCACTACAACCGGCCCTATTCCTTCGTCATGGACCTGCCCGACGACATCGCCCGGATGCTCACCGAATCGCACTCGTCGGATTCGGAATCCGACCCCGGGGCGGTCTCGCCGGGTGATCAGGAGCTGTCGGACGAGGATCCAATGGGCACCTGGCAGACCGGCGAGAGCGAACAGGACGAACGCCACCAGCACCTCTGGGACACCCTGGTGGAGCGCGGCGACAGCCAGTCCCTGCTGGGCCTGGTCATGCGCTTGCGCCACAGCGCCGACTATCGCTCGGCGGCGACCCGTGCCGAGCTGGTGCAGCGGGTCTGGACGGTATTGTCGGCGGTGCAGCGGGACCAGGACCTGGGCCAGATCCTCAATGGCATGGCCGAGGAGCCGCTGCAGCAACTGCACAGCCACGAGACCTGCCCGGATGGCATCCGCCTGGAGTTCAACCAGATGGAACTCAAGGTCCACACCCGCCAGGCATTGAGCCAGGTCAGCGATGAAAACCGCGGGCCGGTACTGTTCGGCCTGATGCGTGGGGTGTTCCGCGCGCAGACCCTGGACCGCATCGCGCGCGAGGCGGCCAATGGCCGTGACGAAGCGGAGGTGCGCCTGGCCTACCGCCTGCGCTGGGCGGTGCAGCTGCAATTGCCGATGCCGCCGCGGGGCATGCTGTACCAGGGCTCGGCCAACATTGCCGCGGGTGAGCTGGACCGGGCCTTGCTGCGGTTGCGCCAGGAAGAGCAGGGCCAGGGCCTGTTGCGTTTCGCCGCGCAATGCGATTTCTGGGCCGCCTATCTGCGTGAGGTCTTCGCCGAGCGTTTCAAGGCGCTCAAGGACGCCTATCAGGCCGCCGTGCTGCGGGCCACCGATGCGCATCCCGACGAATCGTCCGAGCAGTTGGCGACGCGGATCGCCGCCCTGGAGGACAAATTCAACAGCGACGAACAGGCGTTGCTGGAACGCCTGACCCTTGAGCAATCCCTCTCCCGTCCCTGACCGCCAGCAGGCAGCGGAGCTTGTCTCCGCTGCCTGCGCCAGGTGGTACATATGGCTTCTTCAGGTTTGAAGTTCTGATCGTATTTACGTGTTTTCCATAAGAAATTTGCCATTTTTAAAACAGGATCCCTTCATTAGCCTGAATGCCCCATTCATGGACGACAGGGCTCAATCATGGCCGCAACACAGGATCTCGAAACCACCGACCCCACCGCCGCACCCAGCGATCCCCACTACCAACTGGTCAGCGCCAAGGTTCCGCGCTGGCTGCTCAAGGCCACGCCGCAGCAGCGCCAGGCCCTGCGCGCGACGCCGCCGCGAGCGCTGCCGTGGCTGGCCGAGGCCGCCACCCGGCTGCCCGAGGTGGTCGCGGCATTGGGCGAGGAGAGTGAACGCCATCAGCGCCACGCCGACACCGTGGCCCAGGCCCTGCAAGCGCTGCCGAGCGCCGAGGCGTTCGCCGAGCCGCTGCTGCGCCAGGCGCTCAAGGACAGCTTCGGTCTCGACCTCGATGTACGCCGTACCTTTCTCTTCAACGCCGCCCGCGCCCGCCTCGCCGAGAGCCACCTGAGCAGCGGCGACCCGGCGGCGCGGGCGTTCCAGGTGGTGAAGGTGGCGACCCGCTCGCTGCTGCAGTCCGCGCTGCAGAATTTCGAAGCCTTCGAGGCCGAGCCGGGCGGCATGCAGGACGGCCGCCGCCCGGCGCGGATTTTCCTCAGTGACAGCGGCGGGACGCTGGAGTCCAGCGAGGACATCGACCTGGCCCCCGAGCGTTTCGCTGCCCTGTGCCGCCAGCTCGACCTCGGCGCGCGCTACCAGCGCCAGATCCGCGCGGTGTTCGCGCCGCCGCCGCGGGCCGAAGAGAGCGTGCAGGCGGCGGCAGACAATCGCCAGGCGCATTTCAAGCTGTTCGAGCAGTCGGCGTTTCGCCTCTACCTGCACCTGGCCCGCCTGCGTTCGTGGATCGACCAGGCCTGGTACGAGGACCTGCTGGTGGTGGCGAACAACGGCAAGGCCAAGGCCGATGGCGGGCGGGCCAGCCTGACCCTGTGGGAGGTCGAGCTCAACGGCATCGTGGTGTTCTTCGCGCCGCCCGGCGCCGCTGCCCGTGGCCTGGTGGTGTACATGCCGGATGAGCCGCACCAGCCGTTCCAGGCGTTCCCCTCGCTGCAGGCGCTGCAGGACTCGCTGCGCGAGCGCCTGCGCGACCCGACGTGGCGCAATTACTTCCTGCGCTTCGTGCCGGCCCGCGAGCGTGGGCGGTTGCTGCCGCGGATCCACCGCACCCTGAATCCGCAGGTGTGGAATCCGGGCGGCTGGTACGAGGAGCAGGCCGACCGCAACGCCGTGCTGCCGCTCGCTGAGGAGCGCTTTGCCGAACCGCTGTTCAACCGGCTGCTGCAGCGCAAGATGGCGGTGCTCGAGGACGACGGTCTGTTCCACGCGGTGACCACGGCGCAGGAGAACCACAAGTCGGCCGAGGCCAAGATCGACTACTTCCTCGGCGTCGCCTTCAACGTGCTCAACGTGGCGGCCTTCGTCGTGCCGGGGCTGGGCCAGGTGATGCTGGTGGTCAATGTGGCGCTGCTCGGCTACGAGGTCTACGAAGGCTTCGACAGCCTGGCCAAGGGCGAGCGCGAGGCGGCCTGGGGCTACTTCATGGATGTCGGGGAAAACCTCGCGTTGATCGCCGCGCTGGGGGTGGCGGGGGCTGCGGCGCAGCGTTTCGAGGTCAACCTGCCGCTGGCGGTGCGCAGCATGCGTCCGGTCACCCTGGGCGACGGCAAGGTGCGCCTGTGGAAGCCGGACCTGGCACCCTTCGCCTACGACGTGCGCCTGCCGGCCGACCTGAGTCCGGGCGAGAACGGTCTCTACCGCTACGAGGGGCGCGACTGGCTGGCGCTGGACGGCCGCTACTACTCGGTGCGCAGCCTGCTGGGCGAGGCGCAGGGCTACCGCCTGGAGCATCCGGCGGGGGCGGGGCGCTACGAGCCAACGCTGCGCCACAACGGCAACGGCGGCTGGCTGCACGAGCTGGATACCCCGCAGCACTGGCAGGGCGAGGAGCTGTTCCGCCGCCAGGGCCATCGCGAGGCCGCGGTGAGCGCCGACACCGCCCGGCGCGCCCTGCGCATCAGTGGCGTCAGCGAGGCGCAGTTGCGCCAGAGCCTGGTGGATGCTCGCCGGCCCCCGGCCCTGTTGACCGATACCCTGCGCCGCCAGACCCTGGCCGAGGGCCTGGAGGTCTCCGGCGGCTTCGATGCGCAGGCCTTCGATGCGGCCTACCAGGTCCTGCAGCCGAACCTCTCGGCGCCGGGGCGGGTACTCCAGGGGCAGTTCGACCTGCCCGTGGGGCTCATCGAGGAAATCATCGGCGCCGCCAGCGGCGCGGAGCTCGCCGAACTGACCTCGGCCGGGCGGGTGCCGCTGCGCCTGGCCGAGGAAGCGCGGGTCTACCAGCAGCAGGTGCGCATCGCCCGCGCCTGCGAAGGGCTGTACCGGGAGAGCGCGGCCAATCCCGACACCGCGCGCCTGCTGCTGCATGGCCTGGGCGAGCTGCCGGGCTGGCCGGCGGACCTGCGCATCGGCCTGTACGATGGCGCGCCCGACGGCACCCGGCTCGCCAGCATCGGCCGCGGCGAGGCGGCGGAAGCGGTGATCGTCTGGGCCGGGGAGCGCCCGACCGCGTTCTGCCAGCGCCTGTTCGAGGCGATACCGGACGAGACCCGGGCACGCCTGGAACTCGACGACGCCGCGGCGTTGCGCGAGACGCTGCGGCAGCAACCGCTCGCCCCGCGCCAGCGCCTGCGCCAGTGGCTGGGCATGCAACCGGTCAAGCCGGCGTTCCGTTCGCCCATGCGCCTGGCGGACGGCCGTGTCGGCTATCCCCTCAGCGGGCGCGGCAAACCGTACTTCACCGAGGACGAACTGCTCGACAAGCTGCGTCTGCTGGAGCTGGACGATGTCTATGTCGAGGACGCGCTGCATGCCCTGTATCGCCGCGGGCTGGATCGCGCAGCAATCAGCGAGCGCCTCGACCGCCTGCTCGACGAACTGCTACTGCTGCGCCAGAGCCTCGATCGCTGGACCCAGGCGTCCTCGCGCGAGCACCTCAGCGCGGACCGCCAGCGCAGCCGCGAGCGCATCGGCTATGGGCTGTGGGACTACTGGCGGCGCAGTCTGCTGCCGGAGCTCGGCCGGCCGGCGCCGCGTCTGATCCTGTGGCAGGTGCAACTGCGCGACATGCCGGAGTTGCCGGAGTTCTTCCGCGAGCGGGTGCGCGACATCCTGCTCGACGATGTCATCCAGGAAGAAGGCGAGGGTTACCAGCAGATCGTGAGCAAGCGCCAGTTGCAGGCCTTCGCCCAGCAGTTCCCCAACCTCACCGCCGTGGATATCCGCGGCGGTGCCTGGGGGAGCGACTTCACCGAGGCGCTTGTCGAGGGCTGGCCACGCCTGACCACCCTGGGCTTGCGCGAGCTGCAGGGCATGCTCGGCGAGCACGACCTGCGCGCTTTGCTCGGCCTGCCGCGCCTGCGCCGCCTGTCGCTGCGCGGCAGCGTGCTGCGCGACCTGCCCGCCGTGACCTTCCACGGTTTTGCCCTCGATTACCTCGGCCTGGACGCGCTCGGTCTGCAGGAGTGGCCGGTGTGGCTGGACAACGCGGCGTTGATGCGCCTGGGCGAGATTTCCCTGGCCGGCAACCAGTTGAGCGAGGTGCCGCCGGTGATCCTCGGCGACCTCAGCGCCGTGGCCAGGCCGACGCTGATCAATCTGGAGGACAACCCGCTGGGTCATCAGGCGCTGCTGGACCTGGTGCTGGCCGAGCACTTCCATCGCCGCTTCAGGTTCAGGCTGAACCTCTCGCCGGCCCTGGAGGCGTTGTTGAACCAGCGCATCACCGAGCGCGCCAGTCTGCAGGCGACCTTGCAGCTCTGGGCCGAGCCGGAGGAACTGCTGGAACCGCTGGCGCCGGGGCAGCTCGAATACCGCCAGCGCATCTCGCGGACACTCATGGCCTTCTGGCGGGAAGACCTGCGCGGTACCGGCCTGTCCCTGCTGGCACTGGACGATCTGCGGGTCAACGACTTTCCGAACATCCTCCCGCCGTTCTTCGCCGGGCGGGTCCGTCGTCTCGACCTGACCCGGTTCAACGCCGGGTCGGCGGCCGACACCCTGGAACGCTTTCTCAGACGCTTCCCGGAGCTGCGCGAGCTGTCGCTGATCAACGGGCAACCGGCGCTGACGCAAGTACCGGAGTTCCTCACCGGCTTCGCCCACCTGCGCGAGCTGGCGCTGGTGCGCATGGGCATGACCATCGACCAGGCGGCGATGGAGGCCTTCGGCCGCATGCCGCAGCTGTCGTCGCTGCAACTGGACGGCAATCGCCTCGGCGAGATCACCGATGTCTCGATGTTCAACGGCCGCTTCCTCGGTTTTCTCGGGCTGGCGCAGATGGAAATCGCCACCTGGCCGGCCTGGCTCGACACCCTGCTGCCCAACGGTATCGAGCTGTTGTCGCTGGAGGACAACCGCCTGACCGACCTGCCGGAGCACATTCTGGATAACCGGCGCAGCGAAAACGGCGCGGTGGAGATTTCGCTGCACAACAACCCGTTGACCCGGGACACCATGATTGCCGCGCATACCTCCCAGCACTTCAATCGGCCCTATACCTTCGCCATGGACCTTCCCGACGATATCGAGGCCATGGAGTACCAACCCCACGACTCGGATACCGACGAGGGCTCGGCCGGCAACCACCCCGAGCTGTCGGACGACGACCCGCTGACCACCTGGGAAACCGGCGATGTACAGCAGGATGAACGCAACCAGGCCATCTGGAACCACCTGGGCGCGCAGGGCGATGCCGAGTCGCTGCTGGGGCTGGTGACCCGCCTGCGTTTCAGCGCCGACTACCGCTCGCCGACGCTGCGTGGCGAACTGATACAGCGGGTGTGGAACATGCTGGCGGCGGCCGTGGACGATGTCGAACTGCGCCACACCCTCAATGGCATGGCCGAGGAACCCCTGCAGCAACTGGCCAACGAGGAGACCTGTCCGGACGGTATCCGCCTGGAGTTCAACCAGATGGAACTGCACGCCTACACCCGCCAGGCCTTGCGCGAGATCCCCGAGGACAATCGCGGGGCAGCCCTGTTCCACCTGATGCGCGGCCTGTACCGCTCGCAGGCCCTGGACCGCATCGCCCGCGAGCAGAGCAATGGTCGTGACGAAGCCGAGGTGCGCCTGGCCTATCGCCTGCGCTGGGCCGAGGAACTGCAACTGCCGATGCCGCCGCGCAGCATGCTGTATCGCAGCACGGCCGATCTCGCCCCGGGCGAACTGGACCTGGCGCTGGCCCGCCTGCAGGTGGAGGAAGCCGGGTCCGGGTTCCTCACCTTCGCCGCGCAGTGCGATTTCTGGAGCGGCTACCTGCGCGAAGCGTTTGCCGAGCGCTTCAAGGCGCTCAAGGATGGCTACGAGGCGGCGGTACTGGCCGCCACCGACGCTCATCCCGATGAGACCCCCGAGCAAGCCTCGTGGCGCATCAGGTTGCTGGAAGACAAGTTCAAGCAGGACGAGCAGACCCTCCTCGAAAGCCTGACCCTCGAGCGCATGCTCTCGTCGTTCTGACGGCCACCGGCGTCGGGGCCTCGTGCCCCGGCGTCGCGGGTCCGGCATGGCGCGGGAAAGACTCACCGTTTTCTACCCCGCCGACGGTCATTAGCCTGAACGCCCGATTCAAGGACGAGAGGGCTGCACATGGCCGATCTACCCGCTATCGATACACCCGAACCGAGCGCAACCCCAGGCGATCTTCACTACCGCACGGTCAGCCAGCGCGTCCCGCAATGGCTGATCGCGAGCACGCCGCAACAGCGCCAGGCCCTGCGCGCCAGCGTGCCGCGGCCGATGCCCTGGCTGGCCGAGGCCGGTCAGAACCTGCCCGAGGCGCTTGCCGCCTTGCGCGAGGAGGGGCAGCGCCAGCACGTCCTGGCCCGCGCGGTCGAGGCCGCCCTGCAGGCGCTGCCGAGTGTCGAGGCGTTCGCCGAGCCGCTGCTGCGCAACGCCATCAAGGAGCGCTTCGGCCTCGATCTGGATGTACGCCGGACCTTTCTGTTCAACGCCGCCCGCGCCCGTATCGATGAGGCCCTGATCGACGACGGCGATCCCGTGGTCAGGGCGTTCCAGGTGGTGAAAGCCGCCACCCAGTCGCTGCTGGCTGCGGCCTTGCAGAATTTCGAGGCCTTCGAGGCGCAGGAGGGCGGCATGCGCGACGAGCACCGCCGCTCGACGATCTTCAGCAGCAGCACCGGCCAGCTCCTGGAACCTGCCCGCGAGCTGGATCTGCCGGCCGAGCGCTTCGCCGCGCTGTGCCGCGAACTGGACCTCGGCGGCCAGTACCAGCAGCAGATCGCTGCGCTGTTCCGCCCGCGGCCGGAGGTGGGCAACAGCGAGCAGGTCGCGGTGGCGCGGCGCCAGGACTACTTCAAGCGCTTCGAGGTGTCGACCTTCCGTCTCAACCTGCACCTGGCCTGGCTGCAGTCGTGGATCAGCCAGGACCTCTACGACGAACTGCAGGCGGTGGCGAACAATGGCCCGGCCAAGGGCGAACTCAAGCGCGCCGCGCTGAAGCTGTGGGAGGTGCAGCTCAATGGCATCGTGCTGTTCTTCCGCCTGCAGCCGGGTGGTGCGCTGGCGGGTCGCCTGCTGGTGTACATGCCCGACGAGCCGCGCCAGCCGTTCGAGGAGTTCGAGTCGATCCAGGCGTTCAATCGCTCGCTCTGCGAGCGTCTGCGCGACGCGACCTGGCGCACGTACTTCCTGCGTTTCGTCCCGGCCCGGGAGCGCGACCACCTGTTGCAGCGGATCCACCGCACGCTGAATCCGAAAGTGTGGAACCCGGGCGGCTGGTACGAGGAACGTCCCGACCCCGAGGCCATCCTGCGGCTGGGCCGGGAAACGGTTTCCGGGCCGCTGTTCGACTACCTGCTGCAACGCAAGATTGCCGTGCTCAAGGACGACGGCCTGTTTCACGCCGTCCCCACCGCGCAGGAGGACCACAAGTCGGCGCGGGACAAGGTCAACTACTACCTCGGTGCCGCGTTCAACGTGCTCAACGTGGCCGCGTTCGTCGTCCCGGGGCTGGGCGAGGCGATGCTGGCGGTGAATGCGGCGATGCTCGGCTACGAGGTCTACGAAGGTTTCGACAGCCTGTCCAGAGGCGAGCGGGAAGAGGCCTGGGGCTACTTCATGGACGTCGGCGAAAACCTCGCGATCATGGCCGCCCTGGGCGCGGCGGGGGCCGCGGCGCATCGCTTCGAGGTCAACCTGCCGCTGGCGGTACGCAGCATGCGCCCGGTGACCCTGGCCGACGGCAGCGTGCGCCTGTGGAAGCCGGACCTCGCGCCGTTCGCCTACAGCGTGCGCCTGCCGACCGACCTGAGCCCCGGCGCGAATGGCCTGTACGACTGGCAGGGGCGCGACTGGCTGGCGCTGGAGGGACGCTACTACTCGGTGCGCACCTTGATGGGCGCGGAGCAGGGCTACCGCCTGGAACACCCCGAGCGCTCCTGGGCCTACGAGCCGGAGCTGCGGCACAACGGCAATGGCGGCTGGCTGCACGAAATGGACACGCCCGAGCAGTGGCACGGCCTGCAGCTGTTCCGCCGCCAGGGGCATCGCGAGGCCACGGTGAGCGCAGACATGGCCCGGCGTGCGCTGCGCATCAGTGGCGTCAGCGAGGCGCAGCTGCGGCAAAGCCTGAAGGACAGCCGGCGCCCGCCGGCGCTGCTCACCGACACCCTGCGCCGCCTGGAGCTGGGCGAGCGCCTGGACGCCGCCGGCCGCCTCGACGGCAACGCCTTCGAGCTTGCCTACCGTGACCTGCAGCCGCCGCTGTCGACGCCGGGGCAACTGTTGCAGGGCCAGTTCGCCAGCCTGCCGAACGGCGTGGTCGAAGAGATCATCGCCGGCGCCACGGGGCATGAGCTCGACGACATGGCCATCGCCAGGCGCGTACCGCTGCGCCTGGCCGAAGAAGCGCGGGTCTACCAGCAACAGCTGCGCATCGCCCGTGCCTGCGAGGGCCTCTACCTGGATACGCAAGCCAGTGCCGACAGCGCCAGCCTGATGCTGCATGGCCTGGAAACCCTGGCGCACTGGCCGGGCGAGCTGCGCATCGGGCTGTACCAGGGCGGGGCCGGCGGCCGGCGGCTGGCGGCCATCGGCAGCGGGCAGGGCGAGGAAACCCGGATCGTCTGGGCCGGGCAAAGGCCGCGGGAGTTCTGCCAGGTCCTGTTCGACGCCATCCCTGCCGAGACCCGCACGACCTTCGGCTTCGACACGCCCGCCACCCTGCGCGCCACCTTGCAGGAACAGCCGCTGGCCGCGCAGCAGCGCTTGCGTCAATGGCTGGGCATGCAGCCGCTCAAGCCGGGATTCCGCTCGCCCATGCGCCTGGCGCACGGACGCATTGGCTATCCCCTCAGCGGGCGCGGCGATCCGTTCTTCACCGAGGACGAACTGCTCGACAAGCTGCGGCTGCTGGAGCTGGAAGACCTCTACGCCGAGGATGCCCTGCAGGCGCTGTACCGCGCCGGGATGGACCGTTCGCTGATCAACACGCGCCTGGATCGCCTGCTCAACGAGATGCTGCAACTGCGTACCTGTCTCGATCGCTGGGCCCTGGATTCCGCTGGCCAGGCCCTGGCGCAGGCGCGCCAGCGCGGGCGCGAGCGTATCGGCCAGGCGCTGTGGGACGTCTGGCGGCACGGCGTGCTGCCCGAGCTGGGCCGTCCGACGCCGCGCCTGACGCTGTGGCAGGTGCAGCTGGCGGACCTGCCGACGGAGCTGCCGGCGTTCTTTCGCGAGCGGGTGCGCGAGGTACTGCTGGACGATGTCTGGGAACAGGACGGCGAGGACGATGCGCGGGCCATCGATGGCAACCGCCTGCGCACCCTGGCCTGGCAGTTCCCCGGGGTGACCTCGCTGGACATCCGCAGCGGCGCATGGGCGCCGGGCCTGGCGCAGGCGGTGGCGCATGCCTGGCCGCGGCTCACGGCCCTGGGCTTGCGCGAGCTGGCCCAGGTGATCAGTCACCAGGACCTGCGCGCGCTGGCCACGCTGGCCTGGCTGCGGCGCCTGTCGCTGCGCGGCAGCCGGATCGGCGACATGCCCATCTCGGCGTTGAACGGCATGGTCCTGGACTATCTCGGGCTTGACCTGCTCGGCCTGGAGGAGTGGCCGCAGTGGCTGGACAACCTGGCGCTGGACCGGATCGGCGAGGTATCGCTGGTCGGCAACGCCCTGCGCGAGGTGCCGGCGGCCATCCTTGCCGACGGCGAACGGGTCATCAGGCCGATGCGGATCTTTCTCCAGGGCAACCGTTTCGATCAGCAGGCGATGCTCGACATGGCCCTGGCGCAACGTTTCCAGGGCCGCTTCATCTTCGAACTGGACCTTTCCGCGCACATGACCGACGCGCTCTACCAGCGTGTGCTGGAGCGTGCGCAACTGCAGGCGGTGTTGCACGACTGGGCCGAACCGGTCCAGCCGTCGACGTCGCTGTCGGCCGAGCACCAGGCCTATCGACAGCGGCTGTGCAGCGTCTACCTGGAGTTCTGGCGCGAGGAGGTGCGCGGCACGCAGACCGCCGGGCTGGTCCTCGAAGACCTGGTGCTGGAGGACATGCCGGGCAACCTGCCACCGTTCTTCGCCCCGCGTGTCCAGCGTCTGGAACTGCGCCGCTTCAGCGCCAGGCCAGGGACCCTGGAACGCGTGCTCAGGCAGTTCCCGCAGGTGCGCCAGCTGACCCTGGCCAATGGGGACGCCGGTCTCACCGGCGTCCCCGGGTTCCTCGCTTCGTTCGCCTATCTGCGCCATGTAGCGCTGCTGCACATGGACCTGAGCATCGACCAGACGGCGATGAACGTGTTCGCGCGGATGCCGGCATTGTCCTCGCTGCACCTGGATGGCAACCGCCTGGGCGCGATCAGCGATGTCTCGCGGTTCAACCTGCGCTACCTGAGCACGCTGCGGCTGGCGCAGATGCGGATCGATCGTTGGCCGGCGTGGATCGACCCGTTGCTGCCCGACAGCGTCGGCCTGCTGTGCCTGGATGACAACCAGATCGACGGCCTGCCCGCCCACCTGCTGGAGAATCGCCCGCTGGGCACGGGGGCGGTGGAGATCTCCCTGCGCGGCAATCCCCTGCCGCGCGAGGTGATGATCCAGGCCCATCTGTCGCAGTTTCCCGGGCGTCCCTACCTGTTCATCTTCGACCTGCCCGCTGACGTCGCCGCGATGGAAAGGCCGATCACCCCGGGCGACGGTGCGCCACCCAACACGCCCGAGCCGGAAGGGGCGGCGTCGGACGACGATTCCACCAGTTCCTGGCGAGACCTGCTGGATCGCCTGGACCTGCTGGAACTGGACCAGGGCTTCGCCGGGACGGCCCTGCAGGCCCTGCACCGCAGCGGCCTGGACCGGGATGCGATCGATGCGCGCCTGAACCAGCTGTTCGAAGAGCGCGACGAGCTGCAGCGATACCTCGAACGCTGGACCCGCGAAGGCAACGGCGCACCCCTGGAGGAGAGCGATTCACGCAGCCGTGAGCGCATCGCCAACGCGCTGTGGGGGCAGTGGCGCGACACCCTGCTGCCGGAGATCGAGCGGCCCCTGGTGCCGTTGATCCTGTGGCAGGTGCAACTGGCCGAGCTGCCCCTGGAACTGCCGGATTTCCTGCGCCAGCGGGTGCGCGCGGTGCTGCTGGACGACCCGATCCTGCGCGAGGGCGATGGCGCGCAGCGGACGATCGGCGAAGCCGGTCTGCAGACCCTGGCCCGGCAGTTTCCCAACCTGGTCTCGCTGGATATCCGCGGCGGCGAGTGGAGCAGCGGCCTGGCGCAATGGATCGCGCGCGCCTGGCCGCAGCTCGCGGCGGTGGGCCTGCGCGAGCTGCACGGCATGCTCGGGCACCAGGACCTGCGCGCGCTGGTCAGCTTGCCGCAGCTGCGGCGCCTGGAACTGCGTGGCAGCCGTTTGCGCGACATGCCCGCGGCGACGCTGCACGGCGCCCATCTCGACTACCTGGGCCTGGACTGGCTCGACCTGCAGGAATGGCCGCAATGGCTGGACAACATCGCGCTGGCGCGGATCAGCGAGCTGTCGTTGGTGGGCAACCAGTTGAGCGAGGTGCCGCTGCGCATCCTCACCGAGCTCGGCACCCAGGCCAGGCCGCTGCGGGTGGCTGCGCAGGGCAATCAGTTCGGCCACCAGGCGCTGCTCGACATGCTCCTGGCCGAGCGCTTCCGCGGCCGTTTCAGCTTCGACCTGAACCTGTCCCCGGGGCTCGCGGACGTGCTGCATCAGCGCGTCATGGAGCGGGTGCAACTGCAATCGGCCCTGGAGCTGTGGGTCGATCCGGCCCTGACGCCGGCCATGCAGGAGCCCGAGCAACTGACCTACCGTCACCGCATCGCCGGCGAGCTGCTGAACCACTGGCGCGAGGAGGTGCGCGGCGGCAGTACCGCGGTGTTGAGCCTGAACAACATCGTGCTGGATGATTTTCCCGGCAATCTGCCGGCGTTCTTCGGGGCACGGGTGCAGCGCCTGGACCTGGCCCGTTTCCAGGGCGGCGCGGCGAGCCTGGAGCGCTTCATCCGCCAGTTCCCGCAACTGCGCGAGTTGTCGCTGATCAGGGGCGAGTCGGCCCTGCAGGAGGTGCCCGTGTACCTCGAGCAGATCAGCCAGTTGCGCGAGCTGGCGCTGGTGCACATGGGCATGACCATCGACCAGGCAGCGATGGAGGCGTTCAGCCGCATGCCCTTGCTGTCCTCGCTGCAGCTCGACGGCAACCGCCTCGGTGCGATCACTGACGTCTCCATGCTCAGCCAGCGTTTCTTCGGCTTCTTCAGCATGGCGCAGATGCAGATCAGCACCTGGCCGGCCTGGCTCGGCGCGCTGTTGCCCGATGTGATCGAGCTGCTGTGCCTGGATGACAACCAGCTCAGCCTGCTGCCGGAACCGTTGCTGGAGAATCGCCGCACGGTGACCGGCTCGGTGGAGATTTCCCTGCGCAACAATCCGCTGACCCGGGAAACCCTGATCCGTGCGCACACCTCGCAGCACTTCGACCGGCCTTATTCCTTCACCCTCGACCTGCCCGAGGACATCGCCGCGATGGAGTATGAAATCCATACCTCCGATTCCGAAGACAGCGACCTGGTGGAGGAGGACCCGATGTCGGACAACGATCCCTACGCCACCTGGGAGACCGGCCGGGTCGACCAGGACCTGCGCAACCAGCTGATCTGGAGTGGCCTGGCCGCGCGCGGCGATGCCGGATCGCTGCTTGGGCTGGTCAACCAGCTGCGCTTCAGTGCCGACTACCGCTCGATGGTGACCCGTCCCGAACTGATCGAGCGGGTCTGGACCGTGCTCACCGCGGCCGCGCGGGATACCGAGCTGCGCCAGACCCTCAACGGCATGGCCGAGGAACCGGTGCAGCAAGCGCACAGCCATGAAACCTGCCCGGACGGCATTCGCCTGGAGTTCAACCAGATGGAGTTCCAGGTCCATACGCGCCAGGCCTTGCGCGAGGTCAGCGACGAAGACCGCGGTCCCAGCCTGTTCCGCCTGATGCGCAGCATCTTTCGTGCGCAGACCCTGGACCGCATCGCCCGCGAGCAGAGCAATGGCCGCGATGAAGCCGAGGTGCGCCTGGCCTATCGCCTGCGCTGGGCCGAAGCGTTGCAGTTGCCGGCGCCGCCACGCAGCATGCTGTATCGCGGCGCGGCCAACCTGGCCGCGGGTGAGCTGGATCAGGCCATGACCCGCCTGCAGTTGGAGGAGGCCGGGCCGGAACTGCAGCGCTTCGCCGGGCAATGCGATTTCTGGGTCGCCTACCTGCGCGAGACCTTCGCCGAGCGCTTCAAGTCGCTCAGGCAGACCTACGAGGCGGCGGTCCTCAATGCCATCGATGCCTACCCGGACGAAAGCGCCGAGCAGTCGTCGACGCGCATCGCGGCACTGGAACAGACCTTCAAGCAGGATGAGCAGGCCCTGCTCGAACACCTCACCCTCGAGTACGCGATGAACACCGCGTGAGCCGCGGCGGGCGCCGGGGCCAGAGTCGTCCCGGCGCTCAATCGCTCAATTGGCAGAAACGCAGGCGGTTGCCGGACGGGTCCGCCACTTCCATCTGCCATCCCCAGCCCACCTCCGTCGCCGCCGGCCGCGCATAGCCATGGCGCTTGTCGGCCAGCTCGCGCTCCAGCGCGGCGATGTCCGCCACCGGCAGGAACACCGTCGAGCCCGGCGTGGCATCGCCGTAATGCTCGGTCAGGTGCAGCACCACGTCGTCGCGGCGGATCTGTGCATACAGCGGCAGGTCCGTGGCGAAGCGGTGCTCCCATTCCAGGCTGAAACCGAGGAAATCGAGGTAGAAGTTCTTGCTCTGCTCGACATTGAACATGCGCAGGACGGGAATGGCGCGTTGCAGATTCATCGTGACTCCGGGAGGGATCGGGGAAGGGTGTTATTTATAGGCCAGAATTGCTGATCGCCGAAGGGCCTGGCCGACAAGAATTTCGCGGTGTTCGCGCGGCTGTCCGCTGGCTAGTCTGGAGCGCCCGATCAGCAAGGATGGTGATTGACATGGCGATACCAGAAGGACCCCCGGCGCTGCCGGATGAACGCGCGAGCCGGGATCGGCAGGCGTATGCTGCGATAGCCGACCGGGCTCCGTCCTGGCTGCTGCAGACCACCAGCCAGGCCCGGCGCGGCCTGGCCGGGCAGGCCCGGGAAGCGATCCCCTGGGTGAGTCGGGCCATCAGCGAGATGCCGCAGGTGGTCGCGCACCTGCACGACGACTATCGCGAACATGCCGCCCTCGACGTTCGCGTCGCGGCCTGGCTGCACGACCTGAGCGACCCGCAGCGCTTCGCCGCGCCGTTGCTCGAGGCGGCCCTGCGGGAGCGCTTCGGTCTCGACCTGGACCTGCGGCAAACCTGGCTGTTCAACCCACGGCGCATGTACTCGGACGACTCGTTTCTTGCCGCGTCACGGGACTGGGCGGTGGAAAACTTCAAGGCATTTCGCCTGGCCTGCCAGCCGTTGCTGACGGTCGCCCTGCAGAATTTCGAGGCCTGGGAAAGCGCGCCGGGTGGCATGGATCTGGCGCTGACCAAGGCGCGCATCTTCACCGTCGCGCCGGGCCAGTCCCTCTGGGAGGGCAGCGACCTGGCCATCGCCCCCGAGGCGTTCGCCGCGCTGTGCCGCGAGCTTGATCTCGGGCGCCTGTACCAGGAGCGGATCCGCCAGACCTTCGCCGAGCAGGGCGCGAACGGCCAGGGCGATGGACCGGCGCAGGCCGCGAGACAGCAGCTGTTCAAGCGTCACGAACAGTCCGGGTTGCTGTTGCTGCTGCACCTGGCACGCCTGCAGGGCAAGGTCGGCGAGGTGCTGTACCAGGCGGTCGGGCAACTGGCCAAGGGGCGCGCGGCGACGGTCGCCGACGTCGCCTTCAATGCGGACTGCCTGACCCTGTGGGGGGTCGAGCTGCGCGGCATCGTGGTCTTCGGCGGCGATCGTACGTCGCGCGATGCACCTGAGCCGATCGTGGTGTACATCCCTGACGATCCGCTCGAGCCGCTGCGTGAACACGCCTCGTTCCAGGATTTCCTCGCACGCCTGCGCGACCGTCTGCTGCAGGCCGACTACCTGACGTTCTTCCAGCGCTTCATGCCGCTGCGCGAGCGCGCGCAGTTGCTGGAGAAGCTGCGCCAGGCGTTTCACCCCAAGGTGTGGAATCCCGGTGGCTGGTACGAGGAGGTGCTCGACCGCCAGGCCAGCCTGCCGTTTCGCGAGGGCAACCTGGGCACACCGCTGATGACCGCACTGTTGCAGCGGAAAATCGCCGGGCTCAAGGACGACGGGCTGTTTCTCGCGGTGCCGACGGCGACGCAGGACCACAAGAGCCTGGAGCAGAAGCTCGCCTATTTCGCCCAGGCGGGCCTGGTCGCCCTCAATGCGCTGGCCTTCGCGGTCCCTGTGGTGGGCGCGGCGATGCTGGTGTTCGGTACCGCGCAGCTGGCCCATGAGGTCTACGAAGGCATCGGCGACTGGACCCGCGACGAGCGCGAGCAGGCCTGGGTCTACCTGCTCGACGTGGTGGAGAATCTCGCCCTGGTGGCCGCCCTCGGCGCGCTTGGCACACCTGTCCCGGGCCGCCCCGGCGGCGCCTTGCCGGCGCTGCCCGAGGCGCTGCATCCGGTGCGCCTGGACAACGGCGCGACGCGCCTGTGGTCGCGCGACCTGACCTCGTTCGCCCATGACCTCAGCCTGCCGGCCGAGTCGACAGTGGATGCGCGCGGCCTCTACACCTACCAGGGCAAGCGCTGGCTGATGCTGGACGGGCGCTGTCACGCGGTGGCCGCCCGGGCCGATGGCAGCACCTACCTCGAGCACCCCTGGCGCCTCGACGCCTACCGCCCGGCGGTGCGCTACCACGGTGGCGGGGTCTGGCTGCACGAGCTCGACCGACCGCGGGAGTGGGCGGGTCTGGCGCTGTTCCAGCGCTTCGGCCTGCTGGCCGAGGGGCTCGACGAGGTCCAGGCCCGGCAACTGCTGGTCATCAGCGGCTGCCATGAAGCCGAGCTGCGCCAGGCCCTGGTCGATGGCCAGCGT
Source organism: Pseudomonas sp. zfem002 (assembly GCF_032621685.1). Classification (NCBI taxonomy): domain Bacteria; kingdom Pseudomonadati; phylum Pseudomonadota; class Gammaproteobacteria; order Pseudomonadales; family Pseudomonadaceae; genus Pseudomonas; species Pseudomonas sp. zfem002. The sequence goes on from NZ_JAVYJH010000012.1 coordinate 103,538, forward strand.
CCGCCGGCCCTGCTCCTCGATTGCCTGGAGCGCTTCCAGATCCATCGCAGCCTGCTGCGTAGCGGCGAGGTCCTCGGCAACGAACAGCAGGTGCACTGGTTCAACGAGCGCTACCGCACCCCGGGAGCGCCGCCGAGTGCTCAGCAGTTGGTCATCCTGCGCGATTTCGGCGGGTTGCCGCGGCGCATCGTGCAGGAACTGCTGACCCACGCCAGCGCGGCGGAGCGGGCCGTGCTCAAGACGCAACGGGTACCGCCACGGCTGGCCGAGGAGGCGCGCCTGTACCTGCAGAGCGTGCGCCTGGCGCGGGCCTACGAAGGCCTGTACCTGAGCCCGCTGGGTAACAACGACAGCACCCGGCTGATCCTTCACAGTCTTGCCGCGCTGCCGGGCTGGGCCGAGCAATACCGCATCGAGATCCGCGCGCTGCGCGCCAACGGTCCGTTGCTCGACAGCATTGGCCCGTTGCCGGCGGTGCATCAACGGGTGCTGGTGAAGACGGTCGAGGGCTATCGCACCGCGGAGGAGCCGGAACGGGCCGCCGGCGATCTGTTCGATGTCGTGCTGCGCACCCTGACCGTGGCGCAGCGTGCGTCCCTCGGTATCGCACCGGGGCAGGACGGTGCGGCGTTGCGGCGCAGGGTGCTGGCGTCGCCGCTGGAGCGCCGGCAATTGCGCCGGGTGCTGCACATGCAGCCGGTCAGGCCGGCCATGCGCTCGCCGATGCGCCTGGCCAATGGCCGGGCCGGCTATCCGCTGAGCGGGCGCGGGCGCCTGGCCCCGCTGGTCAGCGACAACACATTGCTCGACCAGATTCGCCTGCTGGAGCTGCCGGATGTGTTCCCCCGCGACCTGCTGCAGCAGTTGCGTGCGCTGCGCTTGAGCCCCGAGGCGATCGATGCGCGCCTGCAGACCCTGCTCGACGAGCGCGAGCAGTTGCGCGACCTGCTGCCGCTGGGCGAGGCGCCGCGGCCTGCGCCCGACAGCACGACGCTACTCAGCGACCGCCAGTTGATCGAACTGTCGCTCTGGCAGCACTGGCGCGACAACCTGCTCCCGGAAATCGGCCGCAGCGGCGTGCCGCTGAGGTTGTTCGCGGTGTCGCTGGAGGCGTTTCCGAGCCAGCTGCCGGCGTTCTTCCGCGCCCGTGTGCAGGCCCTGGAGTTGTCCGGCGTCACGGTGCCGCCGGCGACCCTGTTGCCCGACGACGCGGGGGTGCTGCGCTACGAGGACCGCCTGCAGCAACTGCTGCGCGCCTTCCCGCGGGTCACCGCGCTGGAGATCGATGGCATGGAGGGCCACTCGTTGCTCGACCTGCCGCGCATCGTCGTCGGGGCCTATCCGCGCCTGGCCGAACTGCGCTTGATCAATCTGCACCTGCCGCTGGCGCAGGAGCTCCTGGACGAGCTGTGCCGGCTCGGCGAGCTGCGCCACCTCGACCTCAGCGGCAACCGTCTCAGCCACCTGCCGGTGCGCCTGGTCGACAGCCTCGACCTGGACTTCCTCGGCCTCGATCGCCTTGGCCTGGAGCATTGGCCTGAGTGGCTGGACAGCGATGTCCTCGAGGGTATCGGCCGGGTGTCGCTGCGCGACAACCGCCTCACCGGCCTGCCCGCGGCGCTGCGGGTCAACCCCGCGCAGGCTGCGCACAGCACCACGCTTGCCCTGCGCGGCAATCTGTTCTCGCATCAGGCCCTGATCGGCATTCGCGCCAGCGCCTGGGGCGGGCGTCGGTTCATCTTCGAGATGGATTTTCCGCCGGCGGTGGAAAGCATCGTCGAAGGCATGATGAGCGAACGCCAGGCCCTCGCCGATGCCATCGACGACTGGCTGGCGAGCAGCCGCGCGGGCAACGCCGAGCGCCTGGCGCCGCGGCGTTCGCTCGGCGATGCGCTGCTGGCGGGCTGGGTCACCCAGTTCGATGGCTCCACGGTGCGCTCGCTGGTCCTCGAAGAGCTGCGCCTGGAGGACTTTCCACCGAGCCTGCCGGGGTTCTATTTCAGCCGCATCAGTCGCCTGGAACTGATCCGCCCCGGCGGTGACCTGGCCCAGCTCGACGCCTTCGTCGCGCGCTTCGACCGCCTGGAGCAGTTGAGCATCGCCCACGCGGCGCTGGACCGCCTGCCCGCGGCACTCGGCCGGCTGGCCGAACTGCGCCAGCTGGCGCTGACCGATGCCGGCCTGCTGGTGGATCAGCGGATCATCGACGAGCTGGCGGACATGCCCAGGCTCACCTCGCTGGACCTGGCGGGCAACCGCCTGGGCGAGATCAGCGATGCTTCGCGCTTGAGCCGCCTGTCGCTCAACCTGCTCAGCCTCGAGCGCATGGAGATCAGCCACTGGCCGGCCTGGCTCGACGGCTTGCTGCCGGGGCGGATCCAGTGGCTGAACCTCAACCACAATCGCCTGACCACGCTGCCGGGGCATCTGCTGGAAAACGCCGAGACGGCCAGTGGCAGCACGGAAATATCCCTGGAAGGCAATCCCCTGAACGAGGAAACCCTGTTCTCCGCCCATCTCTCCGAAGGCCTGTCGCGTCCCTATGCCTTTCACCTGGACCTGCCCGAGCATCTGCGCCGGCTCGGCAGCAGCTGGCGCGGCTCCAGCTCCGGTGGTGGCAGTTCGGTGGGGGGCTCGGTGGTGGACCTGATCAGCGTGGATCTCTTGCTGGAGCAGGGCGCCGCCGTCAACGAGCAGCGCCGCCAGCTCTGGCAACAGCTGGAAAGCAGCGGCGATGCCGAGGATCTGCTGGGGCTGGTCGGGCGCCTGCGGCATACCGCCGAATACCGCAATGGCCTGACCCGCCCGGATCTGCTCGAACGGGTCTGGCAGGTGCTCACGGCCAGCGCCCAGGACGCCGAGCTGCGCCTGATCCTCAATGGCATGGCCGAGGAGCCGCTGCGCCAATTGCGCGATTTCGATACCTGCCCCGACGGTATCCGCCTGGAGTTCAACCAGATGGAAATCCTCGTGTTCACGGAGCAGGCCCTGCGCGCCGTGGCTGCCGAGCAGCGCGGGCCGGCGCTGTACCGCCTGATGTGCCGCCTGTACCGGCTGCAGGAGCTGGACAACCTCGCCCGCCGCGACAGCGGTGCGCGGGATGAGGCGGAGGTGCGCCTGGCCTACCGGCTCAACCTGGCCAACACCCTGGACCTGCCGCTGGCACCGGAGCAGATGCTCTACGCCGGTTCCGCCAGTCTCCAGCCCGGTGAGCTGGATCGCGCTGCGGCGTGGGTGCGCCAGGGCGAGAGCGGCCAGGCGTTGCTGGACTACGCGGCGCAGCGGGATTTCTGGCTGGCCTACCTGCGCGACGTGCATGCCGCGCGTTTCACAGCCCTGCGCGAGGCCTTCGAAGACGAAGTGCTGGGTCTGGATGATCGCTATCCGGACGACACGCCGGTGCAGACCAGCGAACGCATCCAGGCCCTGGTCGAGCAGCGCAAGCGTGATGAAGCCGCACTGGTCGGTGAGCTCACCCACGCCCAGGGACTGCGCCTGGAGTCGTCGCCTTAGGCGCTGATCACTGGCCGGCCAGCCAGGCCTCGACCTTGCGCCGCGCCTCGTCGCTCGGCCAGGGTCCCCAGATCCGCGGGTTGTCCTTGAGGAAGGCGCGCGCGGTCTGCGCCGGGTCCTGGCGTTGCTCGCTCATGCGCGCGAGCACGGCGTTGAGCAGGTCGATCGGCAGGTCGACCCGGGTGAAGAAGTCCACCAGGTCCGGGTACTGCTCGCGGAAGGCCTTCGACACGCCGATCGACAGCTTCGCCGGTAACGAGCGGCTGCCTCTGGGCGCCGGGTTGGCGGGGTCGGTCAGGGTTGCCCAGGCCTGTGGGTCGAAGGTGGGTTCCTCTAAACGCACCAGCTTGAAACGGCCCATCAACGGCGTTGGCGACCAGTAGTAGAACAGCACCGGTTTGCCGCGGCGGATCGCCGAGGTGATCTCCGCGTCCAGGGCCGCGCCGGAACCGCTGCGGAAATTGCTGTACAGCCCGTCGAGGCCGTAGGCCTTGAGCTTCTGGCTGTTCACGGTCTCCGAGGTCCAGCCGCTGGGGCTGTTGAGAAAACGGCCCTTGCCCGGGGCCTCGGGGTCGGCGAACAGCGCGGCGTAGCGCTTGAGGTCGTCGACGCTGCGCAGGTCCGGGGCCAGCGGCGTGATACCCCGCTCGGCGTCGCCCTTGATCACGAATTCAGGCACCCACCAGCCTTCGTCGGCGTTCTTCACCGTGTCGCCGAGGGCGAACACCTGGCCGGCCTGCTCGGCCTTGACCCAGGCCGGGCTGCGTCCGGCCCATTCCTCGGCGATCACCTGGATGTCGTTGCGCGCCAGGGCCACCTCCATGCTCACCGTGCTGCCGGGCAGGGTATCGGTGGGGTAGCCGTAGCCGTGCTCGACGATCAGGCGCAGCACTTCGGTGGTGAAGCTGCCGCTTTCCCAGGTGATTTCGCCGAAATGGATGGGCGTGCGCGGGGCGGCCAGCGCCGACAGGCTGAGCAGGGCAGTGCAGAACAGCAGGACCAGGCGTTTCATGGGCAAGGCTCGCAGGTGGGGTGGGCTCAGTGTAGACAGCGCCTGCGGCGCCACGACTCCCCTGGAAAGCCAAGGGCGCCAGGCGGCGCTTTGTCCTGTCGCGACGGGCCTTGTCGTATGGCCCGGCGGCCCTGGCGGTGACAGACGCTGCGCGGCGAAGTTGCTGAAGTGGAGCCTTCTTCCAACAGACGGAGCCTGCCTCATGCAGAAGATCTGGACCACCTCGAGCCCCCACGCCATTTTCGACCACAGCTACAAGACCGCGGCGACCACCGAAGAGGGGTGTCGCGCCGTGCACTTCAAGGGCCGCCTGTACTGTGTCTACATCGATGGGCTGCGCGACCTGGACGGGGTCAAGTTCATCAGCCGGGCGTCGAATGCCAGCCTGTGGAGCGGACCCGGCACGGTCAGCGATACCCCCGCGCGGGCGCAGCCGTGCATCTTTGTCTTCAGGGACCAGTTGCACGTGATCTACGCGAGCACCCTGGGCACGACCCTGCTGTTGACCCTGGACGAGGCCTCGGGGCTGTTCGTCCTGACCCGCACCCTGGCGCTGAACCTCGCCGGGACGCCGTCGGCGGCGGTGCTGGAAGGGCGCCTGCAGCTCTTCTATCACGCAATCGGCAGCGAAACGAACCTCTGGTGCCGTTCAACCCTCGACCTCAACGAGTGGAACCGCGCCGAGGTGGTGAAACGTGATGGCAACTACAGCATCGCCACCCGCCTGGACTCGACCGCGATCACCTACCAGCGGCTGGTCCACCTGATCTACAAGGACGCAGCCGGTGGCTTCTACCTGCTCAAGTACGACGGCATCCGGCAATGGACCCGTGCCCAGCTGCTGCTGGGCAACGACTACCCGGACCCGCCGGCGGCGGTGGTGCACAACGGCTTGCTCAAGCTGTTCTTCAACGAAGCGGCGGGCGATACGAAACAGGCCGGTGCCAGCTACAACGTCCACCAGTATGCCTACGACGGCAATGTCCTCGGCCCGGCGATCGTCAGCACCCACCTCGGTGCGACCAACAGCATCGGCGCCGCGGTACAGGATGGCGTGCTCAACATCCTCTACCGCGGCAAACCCGATTAAGCGTACAGGCCACCACTCCACCCTTGCCGACGGGACATGCCCATGCCAATCGACAACACGATACGTCGCTACATCGACAGCCACCTGGTCGACAGGTTGACTGACGATGCATTCATCAACGAAACCGAAGTCATCCTCCTCGACATCTTCGAGCTGCTCGCCTCGTCGCCCTACAACGCGCAGCCCACGGCCTCCTACCTGGCGTACGTGATTTCCCGCCAGTACATGCGCAGCGCGAACCAGGCGCAGCAGTGCCGTTTCGCCCAGCGCATGAGCGCGCTGCTGCGTCGCCTGTACAACGACCCGGCCACCGCCGCCCTGCTGGCCCAGCCACGCCGCGAGCGCGGGCTGGAGCTGTTGCTGGTGCTCTATCGCATGCACTACGTGCTGACCATGAACGGCCTGCTGGCCGACAACGGGCCGCTGGAACTGGATATCGGCGACCCGCTGCGCGCCCTGCAGTCGATCATCGGCGCCGCCTACGGGCCCTGGCAGGGGTTGCTCCAGTTGCAGGGCGGGCTGCGCGACTACTATCACTGCCGCATCCGCCACCAGGATGGCGCCTCGCTGATCGAGATCGGCCGGGCCCGCAGCGCCTCGGTGGGCCTGGAACTGCGCCTGGTCACCTGGAACATGCAGGGCACCGCGGCCACCGCGGAAAACAAATGGCGCACCTATGTGCTGCAACTGGCCCGGCGCCACGACGTGGTGGTGATCCAGGAGGCCGGCGCCCCGCCGAGTTCCGCCGAGCTGGTGCTGCGCAGCCAGGTGGCCGATCAGTTCGGCATGGTCCAGGAGGTCGACCAGTACCTGTGGCACGCCGGCACCAGCAGTCGCCCGGAGTCGTACCAGGTGTATTTTCTCGACGTGCAGCGTCTGCGCGTGAATCTGGCGATCGTGGTCCGCTCCAGCGCCCAGCTGGATGTACGCGATGTACGGGTGGTCGCCGACGGTGTGTGGGAGTCCGGTACGCTGCCGGTGGCCCGGCCGGCCCTGGGCCTGCGCCTGCGTCGGCGCGGCGAGGGCGCGGTGAATCGCCAGGAGGTCACGGTGTACAACGTCCACGCCTTGTCCGGCGGCGGCGCCAACGCACCGCGGCTGGTCCGCGAGATCAGTTGGCACACCGACACGCCTTATGCGGTGCTGGGTGACTTCAACCGCGATCCGCGCCCGCCGGGAACGGGTGGGGGCAACTGGGTCTCGCCGGAAAGCCTGGCGCGCATCTATCCGGCCAGCGGCAATACCCACCCGGCCACGGCGCCCGAGCACATGCTCGATTACGCTCTGGTCAACGGCACCACCGAACCGGTGCAACCGGGGGTGGTGGAGGCCCCCGGGCCGTCCGATCACCTGGCGGTGAGCTACCTGGTGCATTTCTCCTGAGCGAAAGGGCTAATTTTCCGTGACGCGGATTCGTTATCCAGCCAGTTGTCCCGCGTCACGGGCAATCCCATTTTTCAGAAGGAGACCGGCAATGACTTCCGTTTTCGATCGCGACGACATCCTGTTCCAGGTGGTGATCAACCATGAGGAGCAGTATTCGATCTGGCCTGACTACAAGGCCATTCCCCAGGGCTGGCGTGCGGTGGGCAAGAGCGGCCTGAAGAAGGACTGCCTGGCCTACATCGACGAGGTGTGGACCGACATGCGTCCCCTGAGCCTGCGCCAGAAAATGGCGGCGGCAGCCTCCTGATGTCGTCACTGACGCTGCTGTGCCTGCCGTATTCCGGCGCCAGTGCCATGGTCTACAGCCGCTGGCGGCGCAAGCTGCCGGCCTGGATCGAGGTGCGCCCGGTGGAGCTGCCGGGCCGTGGCGCACGCCTGGCCGAACCGCTGAGCACCGATCTCGCCGCCCTGGCCCGACAACTGGCCAGCGAACAGAGCCTGGCTGCGCATCGCCCGTATGCCATCCTCGGCCACAGCCTGGGCGCCTTGCTCGCCTGCGAGCTGGCGCATGAGCTGCAGGCGCTGGGCTGTCCGCCCCCCGTGGCGCTGTTCGCCTGCGGTACCGCCGCGCCCAGCCGCCGTGAAGGCTATGACGGTCCCGAGTGGCGCGAGCCGAAGAGCGATGCCGAACTGATCCGCGACCTGCGCGACCTGCAGGGGACATCCGAGGAAGTCCTGGCCAACGAGGAACTGATGGCGCTGATGCTGCCGATCCTGCGCGCCGATTTTCTCCTCTGCGGGCGCTACGTCTATCGCCAGCGTCCGCCGCTGCGCTGCCCGCTGCACGTGTTCGGCGGCGCGGACGACCGGGCCAGCGAGGCGCAGTTGCTGGCCTGGCGCCAGGAGAGCCAGGGCGAATTCTCCCTGACGATGTTCCCCGGCGGCCACTTCTTCATCCACGAGCAGGAGGAGCGCGTCCTCGCGGCGCTGGCCGGCGCGCTGCAGCCATTGCGTCTGAGCGCCTAGCGCCGCATAGTCGGGAGCATTTCCGACTGCAAGGAACTTGCGCAATGCTGATCGACGCTTCCCGGGCCACGCTGCTGGTCATCGACGTCCAGGAGAAACTCATCGGCGCGGTCAGCGACCCCGCCGGTACCCTGGCGCGGACCCGCTGGCTGCTCGCCGCCACCGCCGAGCTGGGCCTGCCGACGGTGATTTCCGAGCAATACCCCAAGGGCCTCGGGCCTACCGTGGGCAGCCTGCTGGAGGCCGCGCCGGGGGCCACGGTGGTGGAGAAACTGCACTTTTCCTGTGTCGCCGGCGAATGCCTGCCGGCGTCGCTGCTGGCGCGCGAGCAGGTGATCGTCTGCGGCATGGAGACCCATGTCTGCGTGCTGCAGACCGTGCTGGAGCTGTTGGAGAGCGGCAAGCAGGTATTTGTCGTCGCCGATGCCTGCGACAGTCGCACGGCCGCCAGCAAGAGTGCCGGGCTCGAGCGCATGCAGGGCGCCGGCGCGCAGATCGTCACCCGCGAGATGGTGCTGTTCGAGCTGATGCGCAGCTCCAGCCATGAGAAGTTCCGCCAGATCAGCAAGACCTTCCTGGTCGGGGAGCAGCCCTGAGCGGCGTGCCCCGCTGGTTGGGGTTCGGCCTGCTGGCGCTGCTCGCCGGCTGCGTCGGCCCGCGCGGCGGCGAGGAGCCGGCGTTGTCCGAGGCACAGGTGCGGGCCCGGGTCGCCGCCTTGCTGCCGGCCAGCGTCGCCGACCGCCCGGGCTGGGCGCGGGATATCCAGGCCGCGTTCACCGCGCAGAAGCTCGCTCCCAGCCAGTCCAATATCTGCGCGGTGCTGGCGGTGACCGAGCAGGAGTCCACCTTCAGCGCCGATCCGAAAGTGCCCAACCTCGGGCGCATCGCCCGCGAGGAAATCGATCGTCGCGCGGCGAAAGCCCTGGTTCCCAAAATGCTGGTGGATGTCGCCCTCGACAGCCGTTCGGGCAACGGCAAGACGTGGAACCAGCGTCTTGCCGCGGTGCGCAGCGAGCGTGAACTGAGCGAGCTGTATGGCGAGCTGATCGGCTCGTTGCCGTTGGGCAAGACCCTGCTTGGCGGTTTCAATCCGGTGCGTACCGGCGGGCCGATGCAGGTCAGCATCGACTTCGCCGAGGCCAATGCCCGCGACTATCCCTACGCCCATGACGGCAGCATTCGCCAGGAGGTGTTCAGCCGGCGTGGCGGGATGTATTTCGGCATCGCCCACCTGCTCGGCTACCCGGCCAACTATGCGCGGCCGCTGTATCGCTTCGCCGACTTCAATGCCGGTTGGTACGCCAGTCGCAACGCGGCCTTCCAGAGCGCCTTGAGTCGGGTCACCGGGGCGCAGTTGGCACTGGATGGCGACCTGATCGCCCATGGTTCGATCCTGCCGGGGAGTACCGAGAAAGCCGCGCGGCTGCTGGGCGAGCGCTTCGGCATGCGCAATCCGACCCTGCGCGAGCAGTTGGAGAAGGGCGAGGGGGCGGCGTTCGAGGAGACCCGCCTGTACCAGCAGGTCTTCGCCCTGGCGGACAAGCAGGCTGGCAAGCGCGTGCCGCGGGAGGTGCTGCCGGGGATCCGCCTGGAGAGTCCGAAGATTACCCGGCAGCTGACCACGGCCTGGTTCGCCAAGCGGGTCGATGAGCGTTATCAGCGCTGCATGAAACGGTAACCCGACGCTGATCAGGGCGCGGACAGCGGACGCAGGGTACCGTCGGCCTCGCTGGTGAAACAGTTCTCGGTGCCTGGCAGGGGCACCAGTTCCTTGAGGCCGCGCCCTTCGTCGAGGCTCTTGACCCCATGGCAGTCGATACTCATGCAGCCGCTGACCAGATGGGTCAAGGACGTGAGGGGCAGCAGCCTGCCGGTCTGCGCGCGGTATTGCGAGGCATCGAACAGACAGCCGGAAAAACGCATGCTCTGGATGTATTTCGAGGTGATGAGGGTAGCGTCCGGATCGAAATCATTCGCGAAGTGAAACCGGCAATCGCTCACCGACAGCGCCTTCAACCAGGCCGGGCCGCCGTGATAGCAGTCCAGGCGCAGCAAGGAACACTCGCGAACGCCGAGCGTCGAGCGACGACCGCCCACCACGGTGAGCGCCAGGTTGCTGATCGTCTCGAGATGCAGCCGGTACTGCAGGTGCGTTGTCTGGCCGGAGGCCGCGCCCAGCATCTGCACGACGACCTTGCCGGAAAGATTGTCGATGTTTCTCAGGGTGATCGAGGTCGGATCGACCGTTTCGGCGTCATAGGGCACGAAGCGATAGTCGAACAGCAGGTTTGCCCTGTCCCGGGAAATCGTCTTGACGTTTTCGATGGTGATGTCCCGGGGCGCCTTGAGCCGGCGGCGTTCGTTGTACTCATCGCCACCGATGGCGAGGATCGAGCAGGCGCCCTTGCAATACACCAGGATGTCGCGAATCACGATGGACGTCGGCAGGGCGTAGACATTGGGCTGGTCGGTCGCCTTGATGGCGCTGTCGGCCAGGCTCAGGATGGTGGCGACGCGGCCTTCGTCGGTCAGCGAGGACATCAGCAACTGGCAGTTTTCGATCACCACCCGCCCGCGCAGTTCGCCATAGTCGGGGCGCATCGAGACCGCGCCGCCGCCTTTGGAGGTGAAGACGCAGTTCCTCACCGTGAGGCAGGCGTCGGGCGCACCCGTACCGATGGAAATGCCGCCGCTGAAGATCCGGCAGTTCTCGATGGTGATGTCGGCCAGATTGAAATGCCCGTGCACGCCGTACAGGTTGCTGTTGGTGATGCGAATGTCGCGGGAGTGGTTGCCGTCGATACTTCTCCAGCCGGTATTGGAACTGACATTGTCGAAGTGCACCTTCAAGGCATGGCCGAGCATGATGTCGTAGCGGACCTTTTCAGCGACGCCCGGTTCGTTGTTGGGGTTGCCGTAACCGGGCGTATGAGTGTGCTCGAAGGTGACGTCGTAGCACTCATGGCAACCGATCATGGCGTAGTAGGTGGGGGTATCCGTGTCGGGCGCGCTGTGGGTCATGCTGAAGTTGATGACCGAAACCAGATCGCGTCTGACCTGGAGCAGATAGTTTGCGGTCGGATGCCTGAGGATCTCGAACTGCGGGCAGACGAAGGTCAGGCGTCTGTGCGGCAGGCGGCGCAAGGTCAGGGTGACGGTCTCGACATTGCGGTAGTCGTGGTTCAGCGCGTAGGCCAGGCGCCCATGTTTTTTCATCAGGGAAACCGTGCCTTTGCGCTGCGTGCTGCTGCCCAGCGAGCGATAGACATAGATGGCGTTTTCCCCCTCGCTGTCGATGCGCACGTAGGCGTTCTCGAAGTCCTCGATCAGCTCGTCGTCCAGCACGCCGCGCAGGCTGGACTGCAGTTCGACCAGCGCGCTTTTGTCGAACAGCGTGATCCTGCGCTGGTTCTGATCCAGCCAGTCGCGGGTATGGGCGATGGTGAGGCAGGCGTCGTCGATGACCAGGGTGGCCTGGGAGAAGTCACAGTCACAGGTGATGGTGACGTAGCCGCTGATCCTGAAGCGCCCGCAGGCCACGACCTTGCCGCCGTTGAGGGTGGCATGCTCGATGGTCCTGCGAAACGCCTGGGTGTCATTGGCCAGACCGTCGCCGACGGCACCGAACGACCTGACGTCGTGAAGGTAATCGCTCATGAGGTGACGTCCATCGACTGGGGATGTCAGTCAGTCTAAGAAGCGAGTCGTGCCCTGCCAGCTGGCTGTTCTGTCAGTTGTCGTGCCGTGCGGATCGCTCTAGATTATCGGGTTGCGCAGGACGGCCATCGCGCATCAGCCCTTGGCCGCCACCAGCGCTTCCACCACCTGCGCCACCCCGGCCTTCAACCCCGCCACGCTGTCCGCCGCATCGGTATCCACCACCACCAGCTTCGCCCCGGACGCCGCGATCACCTCGGCCACCGCCTGCGGCGGCTGCTTGTGGTGCAGCACCAGCGCCACGTCCTGGCCTTTCAGTTCATCGCCCAGGTGCTTGAGCTGTTCGGCGCTCCACTGTTCGTCCGCCACCTGCGGGTGATCGATCAGGTCCAGGTTCAGCCCGCCGATCAGGTAGCCCAGGCGATCCGACAGGTTGACCACGCTGAGGTTGTCCGCCGCGGCCAGTTTCGCTTCGCTGCCGGCGCTGAGGTCGAGCAACTGGCGTTTGAGCCCGGCCAGGTTGGCCTGGATCTTCGCCTGGTCGGCCGGCGACAGGCGCCCGAGGTCGCTGGCCAGGACATCGGCCATGCGCCCCATGTTGGTCGGGTTCAGCCAGGGGTAGGCGGCGATGACGTTGTTGCCCTGCACCGCGATGCCCGGCAGGGCACCGTCCACCGGGCGCGCGGCGTCGATCTCGACGATGCGGATATTGCTGCGCCGCGCCACCGGGTACAGCGGGTCGTCGCTCCAGATCGAGCGCAGGCCGATCACCGCGTCGGCCTTGCCCGCGGCCTTCTGCAGGCTGGCCGCGCCGCGCCCGCTGAAATACGAGGGCTGGCGGCTGGCCGGGAGGTTGTCCGGCGCTGCGCGCTGCAGCTTCACCGAGGTGCCGTCCAGCAGCAGGCTGCCCAGGGCATAGGTCACCGGCAGCGAGGCCAGGACGGTGATGCCGGCGCCTTGCTGCGCCGCTGCTTGTGCGGCGGGTGCGGCCTGCGCGGCGAGGGGCAGGCCGGCCAGCAGCAGGGCCAGGCTCAGGTGCTTGAGGGTCGAGTTCATGCCGGGTTTCCTTGCAGGCGTGGAACCAGGCCGCGGGCCAGCGCGGCAAGGGCGAAGAAGCTGCCGGCGACCAGGATGATCGCAGCGCCCGAAGGCACCGGCAGGTCGAAGACGATGGGCAGGAGGATGCCGATCAGGGTGCTGCAGGTGGCGATCAGCACCGAGGTGAAGAAGAAGCCCTTCAGCGACTGGCTGACCAGGCGCGCCGCGGCGGCCGGAATCACCAGCAGGGCGCCGACCAGGATCGCGCCGATGACCTTCACCGCGGCCACCGTGACCAGGGTCACCAGGACCACGAACAGGTAGTCCAGGCTCTTCACCGCGACGCCGCGCACCGCCGCCAGCTGCGGGTTGAAGCTGGCCAGGATGATGCGGTTGTACAGCGGCAGGGCCAGGCCCAGGACCAGCGTGCCGACGATGCCCAGCACCACCAGGTCGTGGCCGCTGACGGTCAGCACCGAGCCGAACAGCACGTTCTCGAGGATGTGCACGTTGATCTTGCCGGCCAGCATCAGCAGCAGGCTGGCGCCCAGGGCCAGGGACACCGAGAGGAACACGCCGATCAGGGTGTCCGGCGACAGCCCGGTGCGATTGCGCAGGTAGTTGAGCAGGATGCCGAACAGCAGGCAGTAGCCGAACAGGCTGCCATAAGGGCCGGTATAGGGTTCGCCGAGGAGGATGCCGATGGCCACGCCGGTCAGCGCGGCATGGCCCACCGCCTCGGAGAAGAAGGCGAAGCGCTTGACCACCACCAGGGTGCCGAGGCCGCCGAGCACCGGGCCGATCATCAGGCCGGCGAGCAGGGCGTTGATCACGAAACCGTAGGCCAGCGCCGCTGGCAGGTAACCGGCGGCGGCCCAGCCCTGGATCAGCAGGCGGAATTCTTCGTAGCTCATCGGGCGGTGCTCTCGCTGCGCGGGTGGATGGAAAACAGCCCGAGCAGGCGCTCGGGGGTCAGCGCTTCCTTCGGTGTGGCGTCGAACAGCACCCGCCGGCTGAGGCCGGTGACCCGGTCGGCGAGGCGCGCCACGGCTTCCAGGTCGTGCTCGATCCACAGCACCGTGGTCCCGGCCTGGCGCCATTCGCCGAGCAGGCGCTCGAACACCTGGACACCGGCTTCGTCCAGTGCCGACATGGGCTCGTCCAGCACCAGCAACTGCGGGGCGGGGATCAGGCCCTGGGCCAGCAGCACGCGCTGGCGCTCGCCGCCGGACAGCGCGCCCATGCGTCGCTTGCGCTTGTCCTGCATGCCGACCCGCGCCAGCGCCGCGTCGATGGCCGGCGCCGCGTGGCGCGACAGGCCGAGGAAGGCCGGGCGCTGCTGGCACATGGCGGCCATGAAGTCGTCGACGGTCATCGGCAGGCCGCGGTCGAACTCCAGGGCCTGCGGCACGTAGCCGATCACCTGGCGCTCGTCCGGCCAGCCCAGGGCCAGGCGGCCCTGGTGCGGCATCTGCCCGAGCAGGGTCTTGATCAGCGAGCTCTTGCCGCCGCCGTTGGGCCCGACGATGGCGTGCACGCTGCCGGCAGCGACCTGGAAACGCACCTGGTCGAGGATGCGCGTGCGCCCGAGGGTCAGGTCGATGCCATCGAACTCGATGGACGGGCCGCAGGGCGCGGCGACCACGGCTTCGGCGACGGTCATGCCTGGTTCTCCTTGATCGCGCGGACCACGGTGTCGAGGTTGCGCTTCATTTCCACCTCGTATTTCTCCCGGGTGTATTCGCCGTAGGAAATGTGCGTCAGCGGATAGAGCTTCACCCCCGCCTCGCGCTGGATGGTCTCGACGTAGGCGGAGGGGAAGTCCATCTCCGAGAAGATCACCTTGACGTTCAGCGCATGCAGCTGGTCGATGGTCTTCTTCAACTGCGCCGGGCTCGGTTCGATGCCGTGGGCCGGTTCCACCACGGCGGTGACTTCCAGGCCGAACTCGCGCACCAGGTAGTCGTAGGCGGCGTGGATGGTGGCGACCTTGAACGACGGGTTGGGCGCCTCGGTCAACTGCGCCAGGGCGTCGGCGCGCAGCTTGCGCAGGCGCTTGGCGTACTCGCGGGCGTTCTGGCTGTAGTACCTGGCATTGTCCGGGTCGAGCTTGCCCAGTTCGCGGGCGATGTTGTTGATCTGCGCGATGCTGGCGCTGATCGACAGGAAGGTATGCGGGTTGACCACCTTGCCGGCGCCGCGGGCGGCAATGCCGGTGGCGGCCAGCAGCGGTACGTTGGCGTTGGACTCGATGGTGGCGATGTTCGGCTTCTCGCTGGCGGCGATCATGCGGTCGGCGAAGTCGTCGTGGCCGATGCCGTTGAGCACCACCACGTCCAGCGAGCCGATGCGCTTGATGTCCTCGGCGCGCGGCTCGTAGGCATGGGGGTTGAAACCGGCCGGAATCAGCGGCACCACCTCGGCGCGGTCGCCGACGATATTGCTGACGTAGCTGTAGTACGGGTGCAGGGTGATGCCGATGCGCAGCGGCTTGCCATTGTCGGCGATGGCCAGGGCGGGCAGGGCAAGGGCGACGAACAGGCTGAAAACACGGACGAGGACGGAGCGAAGCATGGGCATTCCTTGGCGGGTCAGTGCTGATGCTGGCGGGTCACACCGGCGTCATAGTGGGCGGCGATCTGCTTCCAGCCGGCGGCCTGCAGGGCGTCGGCGGAGTGTTCGGCGGGGAGGACAGGGTTGGCGTCGCGGTTGAGCCACACATCGGCAACGCCGTCGTGGGCCGCGGGCACCAGCAGGAGGAAGCTGCCGGCGATCTCCGGGTGCGGGCTCAGGCCGAGGTAGACGGCGTCGACCTGGCGCCACTGGTGGCCGCCGCGGGTCACGCTGCTGGCGTCGGCGAGAAACGGCGCGAAGCCTTCCGCGGCGAGCAGCTCGACGCTGACCAGGCCGGGCTCTTCGGCACGGCGCGCCTGGATCTCGTCGAAGGCCACCCGCAGGTCGGTGTAGATGCCTTGCTCGGCGGCATTCAGGTCGCGCCGGGCATCCAGCTGGTGGGCCGCGATGGACGGTTCGTCCTCGCGCTCGCCGCGCAGGCTGACCACCGTGGCGGCCAGCACCAGGATCAGCAGGGCGACCAGGGCCACATAGAGGGTTTCATGCCCGGCGCCGGCCGGGCGCACGACCTGGACCCGGCTCATGGCTCACCGATGTCGGCATGGTCGATTTCCACGACGTGGCCGGGGCCGGCGTCGAACAGTACGTAGAACTCGCCGGCGGGGCGCTTGAAGGTCAGGGTCGAGTCCTCGCCGAGCTTGCCCGGGACCAGGATGGTCTCGTCGTAGCCGATCACGTCGAGGGTCACCCCCGGCGCGCCGCTGCCGTCGGAGAAACCGCCGGTGCACTTGATCTGGTCGCCCGCCAGCGGCTCGCACTGGCACATCGGGTTGTGCGCCAGGGCCGGACCGGCCAGGCCCAGCAGGAACAGCGGCAGGGCGAGCCTGCCGGCCTTGAACGTCATGGTTTGCCTCCTTGTTTGTCGAGCCAGGCGAGGGTCGCGGGGGATGCCTTGGCCAGCGGTACCGCCGCCTGGTGCATGCTGCCGTCCCAGCCTTCGAGGGTGATCCACAGTTCGGCGTCGCTGCGGGTGCGCGGCGGTACCGGCAGGCTGGTGCCCATGCGGTACGGCGTGCCGAAGAAGATCGTGCCGGCGGCGCGCAGGCTGCGTGGCTTGCCGATGCGCAGGTAAGCGGCCTTGACCTCGCCGATGCAGGCCTGGCACAGCGCCAGGTTGAAACTCTTGAAATACCCGGCCGGGCCGTTCGGGCGCGGCGCTTCGTCGAACAGTTCGGCCAGGCTCACCTGCCACGGGCCGACCTGGATGTTGTCGATCGGCGTCGCGCCGAGGCCGGCCTCGCCGCGGAACATCTTCATGTCGGCGAAGTAACTGGGCATGAAGCCGAGCGGGATCAGCAACAGCAGGATGTTCAGGTGGAAGCGCCACTTCAGCCACCACTGCTTCAGGGGCGAGGGGGCGGCGACGGCGTTGTGTACCTGGCTCATGGCTGCACCTCCGTGGCGCTGTCCTGGCCGAGCTTGCGTGCTCGCGCCGGTCTGTCCGCGCGCTTGAGCGCGGCGGCGGTGGCCTGGGCGGTGCGCTTGCTCCAGATGAGCAGGCCGCTGAGGACCATCATCGACAGGAGCAGGCCGAAGAAGGCCCAGATCAGCTTGATCGTCAGGCCGCCGAAGTCACCGGTGTGCAGCGGGCGCATGGATTCGGTGACGAACTCCAGGGCCGAGCGGTCGGAGACCAGGAACGCGGTGTCGATGTTTCTGGTGTACGGGTTGACGTTGACCGTCTGGAACATCAGCGGATACCAGCCGCGACCGCCCAGGTAGAGGTGGCCATAGGCGTTGCCGGGCATCTGCACGAAGCTCACGTCCAGGCCGGAAATCTGCGACGTGGCGATGCGCGTGGCCTCGTCGACATCGATCCGCGCCACTGGCGCGCGGCTCTCGGAGCGCGGCACGTCCTCGCGGGCGATCACCGGCACCACGGGCTCGGTGGAGATGCTGATGTGGTTGTCGGCGAGGATCGCCTGGATCAGGAACCAGGTGCCGGTGATCGAGATCACCGCGATGAACCAGATCGACCAGATGCCGCTTAGGCGGTGGAAGTCGCCCCAGAAGATCCGCGGGCCATGGTTGAAGCGCAGGGTCGGCTTGAAGAAGCCCTTCCAGAAGCGCTTGTACACCACCAGGCCGGTGACCAGCGAGGCCAGCATCGGCAGGCCGAGCAGCGACACCAGGTACCAGCCCCAGCTGTAGCCGTTGGTGAACGGCACCAGCCACCAGCCGTGCAGGGCGCGGGTGAAACTCTCGAAGTTGAAGTCCGGACTCTTGCCCTGGATCGCCCCGGTGTACGGGTTGACGTAGAGGATCGGCGCGGTGCCGTCGGGGAAGGTCACGGCGACGTTGAGGGCGAAGTGCGAACCGTCGGGCTGGCTGATGTAGCGCACGGCCATGTCCGGTTCGGCCTTGTGCAGGGCGTCGAGCACCTGCTGGAAACTCAGGCGTTCGGCGGCGTCGTCGGGCTGGCTGGCGCGCACGTCGGGGTTGGCCAGCCAGACGATTTCCTGGCTGACCACGGCGAGGGTGCCGGTGACACAGACGATCAGCACGAAGAACCAGATCGGCAGGGCGAGCCAGCTGTGGATCAGGAACCACAACCTGGATTTGGACTTTTTCGATTGTTGGGCCATTGCATCAGTCTTGTTCGTAAAAAGTGGGGTCGAGCCAACGCTCAACCTGGTGGCTGCACTTATAAGGACGGATGAGAAACGGAAAACCGTCAGAGGAAATGTAAGAAAATGCTTCAGAGACGGTTTTTCATACTCATTTGCGGAGCCGTCCGGCAGCTCCCGAATGACTGATGTGCTAACTGCGGTCCTCCAGGTTTCAGTAGCCAGGGCCGCAAAGCGGCCCCATTTCTTGTTCGAACGAATCCTGCGGGAAAAAATTTACCCCCGGCCCCTCAAAGCTCCCGCGCCACCCGGAAGCCCAGCCAGTCCCCGCGCGCCTCCGGTCCCGCGTTGTTGCGGTTGCCCGAGCGCGAGAAGATCGGCGCCTCGCCCCAGTCGTTGCCGCGGATGCTGACGTTCTCGCAGTTCGCCTCGGTCCAGGCGCTGCCGTCGGCGGGGGCGCCGGCGTAGCTGTCGTGGTAGCAGTCGGCGACCCATTCGTAGACGTTGCCGTGCATGTCATGCACGCCGAAGGCGTTGGCCGGGTAGCTGCCCGCCGGCGAGGTGTAGCTGTAGCCATCCTTCGGTCCGTAGACGTTGGCGTTGCGGCTGATCTCGTACTCGGCGTCCGGGTCCAGCGGGAACGGGAACGGCCCGCTGCTGCCGGCGCGGGCGGCGTACTCGCGCTGCGCCTCGCTGACCATGCGGTAGTGCTTGCCGGTCTTCTTCGACAGCCAGGCGGCGTAGGCCTGGGCGTCGTACCAGCTCATGCACACCGCCGGCTGCTTCGGACCCTGCTTGTAGCGCGGCTTGCTGGCCTTGCACTCGCGGCCCGGGCGGGTGTCGCCGTCGGCGATCTTCACTCCGGATTCGCGGACATAGGCGTCCCACTCGCCCGCGGTGACCTGGAAGCGGCTGATGGCGAACGGCCTGGCGAAGGTCACCGGGTGCAGCGGGCCTTCATCCGCCTGGCGGCCCAGTTCGTCGTCCGGCGTGCCCATGGTGAAGGTGCCGGCGGGCAGCACGACCATTTCCGGGCAGGCGCTCTTGCAGTCGCGAAACACCGTGCCGGGCTTCTGCTCGGCGGCCATGGCCGACAGGCTGGTGGCGGCCAGCAGCGCGGCCAGGGTCAGGCGGGGAAGGGTAAGCGTCATGGGCAGGGCCTTATTCAGAGTTTCTTGATCAGCAGGGCCGTGGCCCGATCGATTTCCTGCTCGTCGTTGAGCAGGCCCGGGGCCATGCGGATCACCGGGCCGACATCGCGGTCCACGGCATCGGACATGACCCGGTTGTCCACCAGGTAGGCGGCGATGGCATCGGCGTCGCGGTCCTGGATCCGGAAGAAGGTGAAGCCGGCGGAAAACTCGCCGCTGCGCGGGGTGACCAGCTGGATCCGCTTGTGTTCGAGCAGGCGTTCCTTGAGCCGGTCGTTGAGCTGGTGGATGCGCGCCTGCACCTCGGCCTTGCCCAGTTGCAGGTGCAGCTCGAAGGCCTTGCCGGCGGCCCAGCGGTGCTCGAAGGCGTGGTAGCCGCCGGGGGTCATGATGGTGGCGAAGTCTTCTTCCTGGGAGAAGGTGGCGATGGTCGGGGTCAGCGGCCCGAGCTTCTCCGAGGCGGCGCAGATGATCCCGGTGCCGCGTGGGCCGAACATCCACTTGTGGGTGCCGGAAATGAAGTAGTCGCAGTTGAAGTCGGCGAAGTTCATGTCGTCGACGCCGAAGCCGTGCACGCCATCGACCACGTAGATGATCCGCCGCGCTTCGTCGCGGTCGCGGTTGTGGCGGCGGACGATCTCGCCGATCTCGCCCACCGGCAGCTTGACGCCACTGCCGGAGTGCACCCAGGTCATGCCCAGCACGCGGGTTTGCGGGCGGATGGCCTGGTCGATGGTGGTCAGCACCTGGTCCCTGGAAATGTCCCAGGGGTTGTCGAACAGGCGCAGCTTGCGCACCTGGGTGCCCTGGCGCTGGCTGCGGAACGCCAGGCTCCTGTGGGTGGAATAGTGCTCGTGCTCGGTGGTGAGGATTTCCTGGTCGGCGGCGACGTTCAGACCGCCGTAGATCATGCCCAGGCCCTCGGTGGTACTGCCGGTCAGGGCGATCTGCCGCGGGCGTACCGCCAGGTAGCGCGCGGCCCACTCGCGGACCTCGCCTTCGCGATTCCACTCGTACTGGCTTTCCCAGTCCATCAGCGCCGCGGGGTTGTGGTCCAGTTCGCGGCGGTAGTGGTCGATGGCGTCCTGCACCGGGCGCGGGTGGGCGGTGACGAGGAAGTTGGCGAAGTGCGCGGTATCCGGGTCCAGCGGGAACAGGGCGCGCAGCTGGCGCCACTTGTCCGGGCCGCTGAACGCTGTGCTGGCGGCGGCCGGCGCGGTGTGTTCGGCGGCGTTGGCCAGGGTGCTGGCCAAGGGCAGGCCGGCACCGAGAATGGCGGCCTGCTTGAGAAAGGTACGGCGGTCGGTCATGGCGCGAGCGGTCCGGTTCAAGGCGTGAGGGTGGCGACAGGGCGGGCGCTTTTCTGCACCTGTTCCCAGACCCGCAGGAAGTTGCCGCCCCATAGCTTGGCGATGTCCGCCTCGCTGTAGCCGCGGGTCAGCAGTTCGGCGGTGATGTTGCGAATCTCGCTGACATCCTTCCAGCCGGCCAGGCCGCCACCGTCGTTGAAGTCCGAGGCGATGCCGACATGGTCGATGCCGACCTTCTTCACCGCGTAGTCGATGGCGTCGCCGAATTCCTTGAGGCCGGCCTTGGGCTCGGCCTCGACGATGCCGTACAGGCTGCTGGCGTATTCGCCGAAGCGCGCCTCGGGCCAGATGGCGATCACCGCGTCGCCCGGCATCAGCGCATTGGCCAGGCCCTGCAGGGGCTGCAGGTCGAAGCGCGCGCGCAGGGCCTCGAGCTGTTCCAGGCTCGGCTTGCTCAGGGGCTTGATGTAGGTGGGGAAACCGACGATCTGCACCACGCCGCCGCTGTCCTTGATCAGTTGCAGTTCCTTGTCGCTGAGGTTGCGCGGGATATCCACCAGCGCTCGCGGCGCCGAATGCGAGGCTACCAGCGGCGCGCGGCTGAGGCGGGCGACCTCTTCCAGGGCCAGGGTCGACATCTGCGAGACGTCGATGATCACCCCCAGGTCGTTGAGCCGGGTCACCGCCTGTTCGCCGATCGGCGACAGGCCGCCGAGGGCATCGGCGGTGTCGTTGAAGAATGGCAGCGGCCGCGACGAATCCGACCAGGCGTTGTTGCCCACGTAGTTGAAGCCGAACATGCGCATGCCGCGGGCGGTCCACAGGTCCAGCTGGGACAGGTCGCTGCCCAGCGGGTAGGCGTTGAGCATGCTGATGAAGATGGCGAACTTGCCTTCGCCGTGCAGGCGGCGGAAATCGTCCGGGGTGTAGGCGATGCCGACCTGGTTGGGGAAGTCGCGGACCATGCCGCTGATGATCTGGTAGCGCACTTCCTGCTGCTTGCGCGCCTCGTCGACGAAGCCCGGGGTTGGCCGGTGCGGGGCGTTGGGGCCGTTCCACAGCTCCGGCCAGCCGAAGATGGTCAGGGCTGCGCCGGACAGGCGTCCGCGGCCGGCCTTGACCAGGTCGAACTGGCCCGGACCGTCCTTGTCGGCCTCGTGGCCGGCGCTGCCGAAGTCCAGGGGCACGGTGATGTGGCTGTCGAAGGAAATCATGTGCTCGTGCAAGGCATTGGCCTGCTCGACGATCTTGCGCGGGTAGCCGGTGTCTTCCTGCCAGTACAGCCAGCCGGCGGCAGCGGCGCCGATGCCCACGGCGAGGGCCAGCGGCAGGCCGAAGTACAGGGCTTTGCGGGAGCGGGGTCTGGTCATTGCCATCTCGGTCGCGATTCAGGTGGGCAGTGGTCGGGTGTCAGGGGAAGGACGAAGTGGGTGGGGGGAAATTTACCGCTGGTTCGGCCGTTGTGGAGACCCTTGTGGGAGCGAACGGCGGCGCAGCCGTCGTGACACTGCCATCCCGAGCAGGCCTGACACAGCCGGGATAGCGCCTTTGCGGCCGCTTCGCGAGCAAGGAGGCGTTTTGTGCAGGACCATTAAAGATCCCTCGCTGACGGCCGATGGCCTGTTTGGATCCCATATTTCAGGACGTTTTTTCTCATGGCCGATTACCTCAAGGCGCTGGCATCGAATTTGTCGGTGGCCGGCACCCTCAGCAACGTCACCAACAAGACCAATGTCGCCTCCGATCCTTCGGCGGTACCGGAAGGCACGGTGCGCGGCGACATGTCGAAGCTGCGCAGCGAAGGCGCGCCGGCAGCGACCAAGGCGTCCACCGCCGAGTCCAGCGAGTCGCAGGAAATCAAGCAACTGCGTGAGCAGGTCAAACAGCTGCAGCAGCAGTTGGCCGAGCAGCAGAAGCAGCTGCAGGCCGCGATGGCGAGCAAGGGAGACGAACAGGCCAAGGCGGTGCGCGTGGCCGCGGCCCAGGCTGCCGTGGCGACCGTCACCGGCCAGTTGTTGCAGGCGACGTCGGCGCTGATGCAGGCGCTGACCGAAGCCGGTAACACCACCGCCGGTGGTTCGGTGAGCACCACTGCCTGAGTTTTCCGCAGGCAAAAGAAAAGGCCCGGCTGTCACGCCGGGCCTTTTGCTTTTCTCAATCCACCTGCGGCCGGTTCTGGCTGCGCTCGGCCTTGTAGCGCACCGCCACCGCCGGCGCCGGCTTGGTGGCGCCGGTCTCCAGCCATTGGCGCATGCGCGAGGCATCGGCGAAGTGGGTGTACTTGCCGAAGGCGTCGAGGATCACCATCGCCACCGGACGGTTGTCCATCCGGGTCAGCAGCACCAGGCAGTGCCCGGCATCGTTGGTGAAGCCGGTCTTGGTCAGCTTGATGTCCCAGTTCGGCTTGTTCACCAAGTGGTCGGTGTTGCGAAAGCCCAGGGTGTAGTTCGGCTTGCGGAAGGCCACGGTCTTCTCGCGGGTGGTGCTCAGCTCGCCCAGCAGCGGGTAGTTGCGCGCCGCCAGGAGCAGTTTGGTCAGGTCGCGGGCGGTGGACACGTTGTTCGGCGACAGGCCGGTCGGCTCGACGTAGCGGGTGCTGGTCATGCCCAGCGCCCTGGCCTTGGCGTTCATCGCCTTGATGAAGGCGCCGTAGCCGCCCGGATAGTGGTGGGCCAGGGTCGCCGCGGCACGGTTCTCCGAGGACATCAGGGTGATCAGCAGGGTCTCGCGGCGGCTCAGTTCGCTGCCCAGGCGCACGCGCGAATAGACACCCTTCATTTCCTTGGTCTGGGCGATGGTCATGGTCAGCGTCTCGTCCATGGACTGCTTGGCGTCGAGCACCACCATGGCGGTCATCAGCTTGGTCACCGAAGCGATCGGGCGAACCATGTCGGGATGGCTGGAATAGAGCACCTGGTTGGTCTGCAGGTCGACCAGCATGGCGCTGCCGGAGGCCAGGTGCAGCTTGGACGGGTCACGTTGGGCCTGGACGGCGGGTTGGGCAACAGCGGTCGAGGTAACGCCGACGGTGCCAGTGAGCAACAGCAGCAGACTGAGAATCGAAAGAGAGGTTTTCACGTAGGTGCTCACTAAAAGAGGGTATGTCGTTGGCAGTGCAAGGATTTTTATTTTTCTAAGCGTGACATTCTGGAGTATGGCTGGGAACCTGTCGATTGCCGTCCGGGGCTTAGTTCGAATATGAATAATCTTTAATTGCCGTTCACCGCTGCGAGCCTAAACAACCGCCGTTGCGTTGCGTGCACCCAATAAAAAGCCCCGCCATGAAGGCGGGGCAAGGGGAGGTGTGCGGAGCAACGCACAAGGAAAGAGGGTCGAGTCAGGCTTCGAAGGACTCAGGGGCGATATCGCGCACCCGGGCCTGGGCAGCCGGCAGCGAAGTGATCGGGCCGCCGACCTTTTCGCCATCGCGCACCAGGTACCAGCAGACCAGCAGGCCGACTTCTCTCAAGGCGGGCGGAACTGCGCTGCCGACAACGGACATGATGCTGATCGTGGCCATGTTGCTTACTCCTGCGGGACTCATGGCTCGTACCTTAAACGTCGATGCGGCCTGCGTGAAATCAGTGTTCTCAATAGTGGTCATTGATGAAATCCACTACCAGCGCGCAGGTCCGTAATAGACCGGCGGCGGGCCGTAGTAGCGGCGGTAGTGCGGTGGCGGCGCCGGCACATAGCGTTCCACCACGGGGTACGGCTGGTAGTACACCACCGGTGCCGGCGGCGGCTGGTAATACACCGGCGGCGGCGGGGGTGGCGGGTAGTAGTAGGGCTGGCGTTCGACGACCACGGTGCGGTCGTGGCCACCGGATACCGCGGCACCGACCACGGCACCCACGACAGCCGCGCCGAGCACCGGGCCCGGTCCCCAGCCACCACCATGGGCGGAGGCTTGTCCGGACAGGGCCATGGCACCGATCAGCAGGGCGATACCGGGGATATGACGGTTCATGTGGACTCCTTGCAGGGCATAACACCGCCCGCATGACGGGTCGGGGATACCACTATGACCAGTATTTCAAAAGGTTTCGCCAGGGCGCTGGGTAAAGGTTTTGTAAGGGCCGATCAGCGGTCGTTGGCCGGCTTGGGCATACTGGGGGCTTTCGTGGTTTCCAGGAGTCCGTCATGACCCCCAGCAAAGACACCGTCCTGTGCATCTCCCTGGCCGGGCGCCCCGGCACCTTCGGCGTGCGCTTCCACAATCACCTCTACGCGCAACTGGGGCTGGACTACTACTACAAGGCCATGAGCACCGCCGACCTGGCGGCCGCGATCGGCGGGATACGCGCCCTGGGCATTCGTGGCTGCGGGGTGTCGATGCCCTACAAGGAAGCCAGCATCGCCCTGGTGGATGAACTGGATCCGTCGGTGGCGGCGATCGATTCGCTGAATACCATCGTCAACAGCGATGGCCAGCTGAAGGCCTACAACACCGACTACCTCGCGGTGCGCCAGCTGATCGACGAGCACCGACTGGACCCCCAGGCGACGTTCGCCCTGCGCGGCAGTGGCGGGATGGCCAAGGCGGTGGCCTGTGCGTTCAGGGACGCCGGTTTTGCCCAGGGCACCATCGTCGCGCGCAACGAGGACGCGGGGCGGCGTCTGGCCGGGAACTGTGGTTATCAATGGCGGGCGGAGTTGGGCGAGCTGCGTCCGGCGTTGCTGGTGAACGTCACGCCGATCGGCATGGCCGGTGGCGCCGAGGCGCAGCAACTGGCCTTTGCCGAGGAGGCGATCGAGGCGGCGCGGGTGGTGTTCGATGTGGTGGCGATGCCGGCGCGCACGCCGCTGATCGTGGCCGCCGAGGCGCGGGGCAAGCAGGTGATCAGCGGGTTGGAAGTGATTGCCTTGCAGGCGCTGGAGCAGTTCGTGCTGTACACCGGGGTGCGGCCGACGCGGGAACAGGTGGAGCGGGCGGTGGCGTTCGCGCGGGGTTGAAGCGTTGCGAGTTCTTTTGTGGGAGCGAGCAAGCTCGCTCCCAGGATAAGGAGGGTCACTCTGTGCTGGTCTAATGGCTCCGGACACCTCAATTAGGGAGAATCCCCCTACTGAGGAGTACCCCCGATGACCAAGAAGTACAGAAGATTCACCACCGAGTTCAAACTCCAGGTCTGCAAGATGATTGTTGATCAAGGCCTGAGCGTGCGGAGCTGGGATAGGCAATCCGCTGACCAGTGAACAGCAGCGAATTCGCCAGCTTGAGCAGCAAGTCCGAGAGCTGAAGATGGACAACGACATACTAAAAAAAGCTACGGCCTTCTTTGCCCGCGAGTTGAAGTGATCCATGAACTGGTTCGCCAGCTACAAAGCAAGGCGTTCCCGGTGACGCATGTCTGCCGGGTGCTGCGGATCAGTCGTTCGGGCTTCTATGAGGCCCGCCAGCGACAAGCGAAGCCCGAGTCCGTCTGCCCGATGGGCGTCAAGCTTAAAGCCGCTTTTGCGTCATCTGGAGACTGCTATGGCAGCCGCCGTCTGGTGGGCGCGTTGCGTCAGGAGGGAATGTCCGTAGGCCGGTTCAAAGTTCGCCGCTTGATGAAGCAGTACGACTTGCGCTGCGCCTGGAAGCGCAAGTTTGTTCATACCACCACCAGTAATCACGACTTGCCGATAGCTGAAAACCTGCTCAACCGTCAGTTCATGCCAGAAGGCATCAACCAGTCCTGGGTCGCAGATATCACTTACATCCGAACGCGCAGCGGATGGGTGTACCTGGCGGCCGTCATGGATCTGTTTTCACGCAAGATCGTAGGCTGGTCCATGGCGCCTCACATGCGTGCCGAGCTGGTGTGCAGCGCCATGCAACTGGATCAAGGATGTTACCGACTATATCGTGAAGTTTTACAACCAGGATCGACTGCATTCGACCCTGGGCTATCTACCGCCCAACCAGTATGAGCGGCAAATAGCCTGAGCTCCCACATTGCGGTGTCCGGAAAAAGTTGACCAGCTCAGTCAGGTTCGGCTCGGTATCGCGTCGTACCGACAAGGCGAACAACCATGGCCTGTCAGGCATAGGTACGTTGCAACAAATGTGGGAGCGGATTCATCCGCGATGCGCCGCGCGGGCGGCGCTCGATCTGGAGGGCACTACAAGGCCCAAGACAGGCACCTGGCCGCCTTGATGTGGCTCCCCGCCAGACCATCCGATTTCCTGCCTGTCGCTGGCCAGCCAACCCCCACAAGGTTCTTGGCCCGACAAATGGCAGATTGAACGCCATCCCCCAAAAAGGCTCTGAACCGATAAGCACCCAACCGGACACACAGCCATGAACGACAAAGCGCAGCGCCCGCAACTCAAGGCCTGGCACGACATGCTGCTGGACGACGGCTACCGCCTCGACTCGCCGGACGCCTGGCACGCCAGCCTGCTGCGCGGTGCCGAGGAACTGCTCAGCAGCGGCGTGGTGGACTGGGACGAGTACATGGCACTCAAGGCGCTGGCCAACAGCGCTCATGCCCGCGCCCTGGAAGACGCCCTCGACGCACGCCTGTCGGACCCTGACGCATGAAAGCCCTGAAGATCGCCACCTTCAACATCAACGGCATCCGCGCCCGACTGCCCAACCTGCTGGCCTGGCTGGAGCGGGAACGCCCCGACATCGCCTGCCTGCAGGAGCTCAAGTCCGTGGATTTCCCCACGCAGCAGCTGGCGGACGCCGGCTACGGCAGCCTGCATGTCGGCCAGGCCGCGTGGAACGGCGTGGCGATCCTGGCCAGGGGCGCCGAACCGCTGGAGATCCGCCGCGGCCTGCCGGGCCTGGAAGACGACAGCCAGAGCCGCTACCTGGAAGCCGCCGCCCATGGCGTGGTGGTCGGCTGCCTGTACCTGCCCAACGGCAATCCACAGCCGGGACCGAAGTTCGACTACAAGCTGGCCTGGTTCGAACGCTTCATCGAGCACGCCCAGGTGCTGCTGGACAGCGAGCACCCGGTGGTCCTCGCCGGCGACTACAACGTGGTGCCCACCGATCTCGACATCTACAACCCGCGCTCCTGGCTCAAGGATGCGCTGCTGCAGCCGCAGAGCCGTGCCTGCTACCAGCGCCTGCTGGACCAGGGCTGGACCGACTCGCTGCGCCATCTGTATCCCGACGAGCGCCTCTACACCTTCTGGGATTACTTCCGCGAGCACTGGCCGAAGAACTCGGGCCTGCGCATCGACCACCTGTTGCTCAACCCGGTCCTGGCGCCGTACCTGAAGAGTGGCGGGGTCGACGCCTGGGTGCGCAACGAGGCCAAGGCCAGCGACCATGCCCCGGCGTGGATCGAGCTGGGGCCCGGCAAGCGATGAAATCCGGCGTTCGTGGCCCGCTCAGGCGACGCTGGCAACGAGCAACAGCGAGGCCGGCCTGCCCGTTATCGGGTGCAGCGGTTCGCCGAGGCCTTGCAGACGAAAACCACTGTCGCCGAGCAGCGTCACCCAGCTTTCCAGGGTACGGAAGTACCAGGGCGCCGGATCGCTGAAGGCTGTGTCGAAACCGGCCCAGGAACCCTCGCGCCAGCCATCGGCGTAGGGGTCATCGCCACAGGCGACGTGGGGATGCAGGGTCTGGATCAGCAGATGGCCGCCGGGGTTCAGCACCCGCGGCAGGCTGGCGAGCAGGTGATTCAGTGCTTCGGCGCCGAACAGGGAAAAGTTGCACGCCACCAGGTCCACCTTGCGCGCCGGCGCTTGCCGGCTGAACGTGGCGTAGTCCAGGCAGTCGTAGTCTCCCGCCGGGTCGACGGCCCGTGCGGCGTCCACCAGGCTGGCGGTGGCATCCACGCCCCAGGCACGGATGCCCCAGGCGAGCAGGGCGCGACACAGCCAGCCCTCGCCACAGCCCAGGTCGAGTACCGTGCGCGGCCGCCGGGCGTCGATGGCAGCGAGCAGGGCGCGGTCGGTGACCAGGCGCCGGCTTTCGATCTGCGCCTCGCGCACGGCGCTGATCCACGGATCGGCGTTGGTCTGCCAGCTGGCAAGAATGCGTGCGTCTTCGTTCGCCATGGTGTCCTCCGCGACCGCCTGCCGTCAGGCCAGCAGGTCTTCGTAGAATGCCCCGTAAGGTTTGCCCGGATGGGCGATCTGGATTTCCAGGATCCACAGGCCTTCATTGGGCTGCCCGGCGAAATCGCCGAGGTCGCCGGCGCGGTAGAGGGCATGGGGGAAGTCGCTGACGCGGTGGCCCTTGATGTCGAGGTTGAGGGTCCAGCCCATCGCTTCGGCCTGGTGATAGGCGTAGTCGTACAGCTCGACACCGCTGCAGCCGCTGGCCCGCCAGTGCGCCTCGACACGCTGGTACAGGGTTTTCGCCGCCGCCGCGCAGGCGATCATCTCCGGATCGTCGCCGACGGTGAAGGTTGCCCCGGCGTCGCCTTCATGGCCTTTCCAGACGATGCCCACGTCGATGAAGAAGATATCGTTCTCGCCCAGTTGCGGATCGCCGTCGGAGCGCTGGTTGAAGCCTTTCAGGGTATTGGCGCCGAAACGCACCAGCAGCGGGTGCCAGATGCGTTCCATGCCCAGGTCGGCAAGGCGCTGCTTGCCGAGGCGGTTCGCTTCGCTTTCGGTCATGCCCGGACGGATCAGCGCGGCGATCGCGTCCACGGCTTCCCAGGTACGGGCCTGGGCGTATTTCATCAGGTCCAGCGCGTAGTTCGCGCCGGTGGCTTCCTTGGGATACACGGCGGTGGTCATGGGGCTCTCTTCTGTGAGGGGCTCGAGGTGGAGTGTTTCGCTGTACAGGATTGTATATAGCGGTGGCAAATTGCAATGCCTGGTTACATCTGCGTCGCCAACCCTCAGTGCCCATACACCCCGACAATACTCATCCCGCCCAGCGCATGCCCCTGCAACGCCTTCAGCAACCCCTCCCGGTCCAGCCCCTCGGGCAGGCTGCCGGGCGCCAGGTCGGTGGCGATCAGGGTCAGTGCATAGTGATGCGGATTGTCCCCGGCGGGCGGGCAGGGACCACGGTAGGCGGCATCGCCGCGCACGTTCTTGCCAGTGCTGAAGCCCTCGCTGGCACCCTCGACCAGTTGCCCCTTGGCCGGATCGATGTTGTAGGCCACCCAGTGCGACACGCCCAGGCCCTTGGCCCCGTCGGGATCGAACATGAGCAAGGCCACCGAGCGGGTGCCCTGCGGCAGGTTCGACCAGCTCACCTGTGGCGACATCTGCTTGCCCTTGCCGCAATGGGCATCGGGACCGATCTGCGAGAGCGCAATGCGGCCACCGTCGTTGAACGAGGTGGAGTGGATCGACAGCGGCGCCGCCTTCACGGCGCCGGCCAGGGCCAGCAGCGCGACCGCGCCTGCCAGCGAAGGGAATCTGTTGCGCACGGCGGTTCTCCTTCGAATGATCTCCGGGAACCGCAGTGTAGACGCCTCAGTCGACGCCGGCGCGAGGCGTCGGCGGGTTGACCGCGTGCTCGCCCATGTCCACCGGCGGATGCTCCTGGGCGGCATGACGCAGGTCGTCGGTCACGCGCAGTTCGGCACCGGTCGGCGAGAAGGTCGCCGAAGGCACGAACGGCGCCGGATTGGCCGGCACCGGACGCTTGCCGCGGCGCCACAGGAAGAAGCCGACCATGCTCAGGTTGATCAGGGCGAAGGCCCAGAACAGACCGTCCTGGCCGTAGCTGTTCATCGCCGGCGAAATCGCCAGCGGGCTGAGCGCCGAGCCCAGCGAGTTGATCAGCAGCATGCCCTGGATCATCGGCACCAGCGCTTCCACCGGCGCGCGGTCGGCGGCGTGGCTGACCGACACCGGATAGACGGCGAACACGCCACCGCCGAGCAGGAACAGCATCGCCGGCAGCAGCACCGAGCTCGGCGGCAGCAGCAGGATGATCACCGACAGCACCACGCAGAGCAGACCGAGGGCGATCAGCACATCCTGGCGGTCCTTGCGGTCCGACCAGCGGCCCACCGGGTATTGCAGGAGCATGGCGCCGAGGATGACCCAGGCCATCATGTTGCCCACTTCGCCGACGTCCAGGCCGATCCGTTGCAGGTACAGCGGCAGCAGGGTGTACACCGCGGCGATGGCCACGCCGGAGCCGAAGCAGCCGACCAGGCCGGTCGGGGTGACGCTGAGCAGTTGCCGTGGTCGCAGCGGCTCGACGTGCTCCAGCAGCGGCGAGACCCGCGGCAGGATGACGATCGGCAGCACCGACAGCGCCGCCAGCATGCCGGCGACCATGAACGGTGCGGTGCCGCCCCAGCCGGCGATTTCGCCGAGGGCCGCCTGGCTGAGCACGCCGGCGCCGTAGAAGGAAATCATGTACAGCGCCAGCAGGCGGCCGCGGGCCTTGGTATCGCCGGCCATCAGCAGCCAGCTCTCGATCACCAGGAACACCCCCACCGTGGCCCAGCCGTTGATCAGGCGCAGCACCATCCAGCCCCAGGTGTCGACGAACAGGCCCTGGGCGAGGATGGTCACCGCGATCAGCGAGGCGAAGCTGCTGTAGGCGCGGATATGGCCGATGCGCAGGATCAGGCGATCATTGAAGATCGCGCCGAGGGTCAGGCCGATGAAATAGGCCGAGGAGACGAAGCCGATCATGGTGGCCGACTCGCCGGCTTCGTCCAGGCGCAGGGTGGTCAGGGAAGACAGGAAGCCATTGCCCAGGGCCATGATGAACAGGCCGAGCAGGGGTGCCAGCGCCATCGCCAGCAAACGCGGAGACATACGTACCTCAAAAGTCGATTGAACAGCGGACAGACACCCTCGGGACGCGCGCGCATGTCAGCCGGACCGTTGCGGACCGGGGCTGCTCATCTTGTTGGGGTTGTCGCTGCTCGATGCGATGAGGCGAAAAGGGGCGGCGAATTCTACTGGGTTTGTGGGGGCCGCCGACAGCTGCCGGAGGGTGCGGCGCAGTGTCGCAGGCGCCTCTTCGGATCCTGGTCCGCACCTTGGCGATACGCTGGCATGGCTAGGTGATATCATTCGCGCCCCGCGTCGTTGAGCGGGGCGCCGGCTGCCGCGCGGACTCCAGGTCTCCCGGCTGGTGCAGGAGAGGTTTTGCCCGGGAACAGCAATGTCTAACAGCAAAAGCAAGGCGCCAGCGGAAAACTCGTTGAAGTATGCGAGTCAACTGGCGAAGAAACACGATCTGCAACTGAGTGCCGAGGTACAGGCAACCCACGCCGCCTGCAGCGCCTTCATCGACGAGTGGAAAGGCGTGACGGAGAAGGAGTGGCGTGCGCTGAAGAAGGAGCTCGACGCGCTCTGCGACCATCTGCCGGGGCTCGTCGACAGCGCGGACCGGCGCAAGGCACAAGGCTCGATCGTCTTCGCCCGGGAGTTGCGCCGACGCTGTGTCGAAGAGCATTCCCCGACGTTGCTCGCCGCCCTGATCGACGACATGCCCCAGGTGCCGCCCGGACTGCTCGCGCAAACCCTCGCCCTTGACGATCCCGAGGCGCGCTTGCGGCATCTGCGCGAGCAGACCAGGAACCGGATCGGCTTCGCCCGTATCCACCCCGACAGCCTGGACAGCGTCCAGGAAAAGTTTCTCGCCTACTGGATCGAGGGCCTGCAGAGCACCGCGTTCGATGCCCTCGGCAAACTGGAAAACTGCCTGGGCAAGCAGCCTGACTTCAACAGCCTCGGGGCCTTGCTGGAGGCCCTGCGGCATATGCCGGTGTCGCGCCTCAAACTCGATGACCGCAACCCGCCGGTGCGCACCCTGGTGCTCAAGCTCGTCAAGGACGGCAAGGACCCGGTGGTCATCGCCACCTTGCCCCTTGCCGCCCTGGAACAGGCCGACAAGGACGGGCCGGGCCATCGCTGGGAACTGGCGGCCAGGGGCGCACCGGCGTTCAATCGCGAACAACTGGGGCCTGCGGCACGTATTCCGGGCCTGCTGCTGGAGGATGTCGAGGGCTTCGATGCCATGGTGCGCCGGCACCTTGCCGAGGCGCCCGAGTCGGTCGATCTGCAGGGCGCGCTGAAGCTCTGGGACCATGCCTTCGACACGCTGGTGGAGCGCTGGCCGCGCAAGGGCGGAGCGGGCCTGGAGGGGTGGCTGGCGCATTTCCGTACGCTGGCCGGGCAAGCGCGGCGCCGGCCCGGGCGGGAGGGCCAGGAGGGCGACAATCCGGATTATGTCTGGCAAGTGGCCAGGTGGCAGGCCGTCTTTACCCTGGTCGACGGCAGCGCGGTCTCCGGCGCCAGTGCCGCGGTGTGCAATGCCTACCGGCATTTCCTCGACGCCGGCAATGACCTGCCAGCGCCGCGCCGCGCCCTGTTCGACAGCATCGCTACGCTGGCGCCGGGTCGCCAGCGCAGTTTCGTGATCGACGAGGTCGCCGCGGATACGCGGCGGATCATCGCCTACTTCGGCCACATGGATTCGCGCGACGAGCAGCGGCCCGGCCAGCGCAGCGCCTACCCGCTGGACCCGGCGCAGCGCGATGCGCTGCTGGGACTGGCAGAGACCGGGAATGGCGAGGTCCTGGCTGTCAATGGGCCGCCCGGCACCGGCAAGACCAGCCTGCTGCGAGGCGTCATCGCCAGTGCCTGGGTGCAGCCGCTGCTCATGGCTCCCCGTGGCACCGCGCCGCAGTGTCCGGTCATCATCGCCTGCGCGGCGACCAACCAGGCGGTCACCAATGTCATTTCCAGCTTCGACGAGACCCCGGGCATCGGGCTGTTCGACGCCGAGGGCCAGCGCCTGCCCGGCAGCCAGGTGTCCGTGGAGAGCCGCTGGCTGCCCGCACTGAGCTCCTATGGCTGGTATGCGCCCGCCAGCCTGAAGAGCGATGGCAACGAGGAAAAAGCCGGCAAGCCGAGCCTCGACAACTACCAGGTCATTCACCGCGCGCGCCCCAACGATGCCTGGTCCTTCCATGGACGCAGTGCGGGCCTGCAGGGTTTCGACCTCGATCTGCTGGAAGACGCCTGGTTGCGCTGCGCCAGCGAGTACCTGGGCAAAGCCCATGCTGTCGACAAGGCCATCGAGCTGCTGCGCCGCTCGGTGCTGAAGCGGATCGTCGCCATGGGTGAGGTGGAGAAGGCCGCCCGGGCCTGGTTGCAGAACGTGCCACCGCTGTATGCCGAACCGGCCTGGGATGACGGGCAGGAGCGCCAACTGCACAGCCTCGACACCCGCCTGAGCAGTACCGGGCTGGCCTGGCAACGGCTGCTGCACAGCATCGACAGCCTGCGCCAGCAGGCCGCGCGCCTGGCCAGCATCAGCCGCCAGCGCGACGATCTGGCGCGGGTCGTCGAAACCGACGCGCCGCGCCCGCCGCAACTGCTGGAGGCGGTCGTGCTGTTCGAGCAGGCCCGCGGGCGGGTCGTGGCCTTGCAGCAGGCCAATGCGCGCATCGGCCAGTGGCTGCAACGTCCGCCGGAGGCGTTCGCGCGGCGGGTATTGCGCAGCCTTGGCCTGGACAGCGAGAGCAAAGAACTGCAGGAGCTGCGCCAGTCGTTGCGAAGCTGGGGCATCGCGGTCGCCGACGACGCAGACCTGCAGCAGTGCCAGTTGCATGTCGTCGCCCGTCTGGGCAGCGAAACAGCGAGCCTGCAAGCGCTGGCGACGCGGGTCATCGCGCTGGAGCTGCCATTGCTGCTGGCGGACAGCTGCGCGGACCTGCTTGCAGGCGCTCCCGACGCCCTGCCAGAACCAGCGCTGCTGGATGCCTGCAGCGTGCGGGTGCAGAGTCTCCTGCAGGCGCAGTTGCGCGAGCAGGCGCCGCTCGAAGCACTGCGGGAGCAGATTCAGCGCGAGCACAGCGCGCTGGAGCAGCGTCGCACGGCCTGGCTGGAACGGCGCGAAGCCGCCGTGCAGGCGCACGAGGGTCTGCATTCGAGTCTGCTCGCGCTCGCCATCGCGCCGGCGAAGATTGTCGCCAGCGTCGGCAGCAACCTTGACGACAGCCCCCTCAAGGCCAGCCTGCAGGCCGCGGAAGACGCGGCGGGGCAGCAGGCTTGCCAGCGCGCGTTGCTCAAGCGCATTCAGGACCTGCTCGACACCGAGGTCCGTTCGCAGCTGTTCCATCTGGCGGCGCGCTACTGGGAGGGCCGTTACCTGCTCCAGCGTCGCGACGAGCAACGCCAGGCCCGGGACGATGCCGCCTGGCGGCCGTCCAGCGCGCAACAGTTGCGGACCCTGGCCATGCTCGCCCCGGTGTTCGTGGTCACCGCCTTTTCCGTGCCCAAGTTGATGCGTAGCCGGGTGTCTGCGGGCGCAGCGGGCAGCAGTGGCTACCTGTTCGGCGAGGCCGACCTGCTGATTGTCGATGAAGCCGGGCAAGGCAGTCCGGAAATCGGTGCCGCGCCGTTTCTGTTCGCCCGCCGCGCGATCGTCGTCGGCGACGTCGAGCAATTGGAACCGGTATGGTCGATCAGTGCCGGAGCCGACGGCGTGCACGCCAGCCATTACCGCCTCGACGCCGAGCTCCCGGCGTCCGACAGCGCCGGGCAGGGCGCCCTGCAGCGCCTCGGCGAGTCGGGCAACCTGATGTCCAACGGCAGCGTGATGCGCATGGCACAGCGCGCGTCATCCTGGCGCGACCCGCGTTTCGAGGTGTCTGGCCTGACCCTGACCAACCACTATCGCTGCCTGAAGCCGATCATCGAGGTCTGCAACAGCCTGGTCTACCACGGCGCGCTGGTACCCGCGCGCAAGGAGCCGGCGCCGGAAAGCCTGTTCCGCCCGGAGTTGCGGCGCCTTGGCTACCTGGTGGTCGAGGAGGTTGTGGACAGCCGCAACCCCGGCGGTTCGCGGCGCAACCGCCAGGAGGCGCAGCTGATCGCGGCCTGGATCAAGGAAAACACCCAGGGCCTGCTGCGCCACTACGATCCGCACGGCGAAAAGGGCCTGCGCCTGAAGGACGTGGTCGCCGTGGTCACGCCGTTCACCGGACAGATCAAGGAAGTGCAGCACGCCATCGCGCTGGCCTTCGGCGCAGCGCATTTCGATCCCAAGGACACGACGCAGCCGTGGCACGAGATGACCATCGATACCGTGCATTCGCTGCAGGGCGCGGAAAAACCGGTGGTGCTGTTTTCCATGGTCGAATCCAGCCAGCCGGCCGAGGCGCAGTTCTACGACCGTGGCAGCAACCTGATCAACGTCGCTATTTCCCGGGCCAGGGATCTGTTCATCACGGCCATGAGCCAGGCGGCGGAACACCATGCGCGTAACCTGAAAACACCGCTCAAGGCCAGCGACTACCTGTGGCAGGCCAGCGTCCAGCACGGCTCGCGCCTGAACGCGCGGCATCTGGTGCTGGTGGAGTCGGCGAACAAGTGCGAGGTCATCCACCGTGCCCTGGGGGGCTCCATAGAATGGGTAGTGGCCGCGACACAGGGCAACATCACCTCGCTCGCCGCAGCTTCCAGCTGGTCGATCGCCGCGGCGCGGGAGCCGCAATGGCAGGAACCGACGCCGGTGGCGGAGAACACCCTGGCCCGCGTTGCGCAGCTGTGGCCCGGGCTGCAGAGCCTGTACCTGGGCACCGATCCGGACGCCGAGGGCGAGCAGATCGCCTGGCAACTGCTGCGCCTGCTCAAGGAGAAAGTCGCCAGTGCGTCGCTGCAGGGTTCGCCGGCGATCCGGCGCATGCGCTTCCATGCCCTCGACGAAGCGGAAATCCGACGGGCGCGGGACGAGGCCGGAGATGGCCTGGATGCCGGGTTGGTGAAGAGTGCGTTGACCCGTGCGCTGCTCGACGAACTGATCGCCATCGAGTACCCCGGGCGCCTCGCTGTCGAGCGCGGCGAGGCGGGCTACGCCAAGGGCGTGGGACGCTTGCAACTGGGGATTCTCGACCTGGTTCGCCAGCATGCCGCGGACTCTCCTGCGCAGCGGGTGCGGGTGGAGATCGTTGTGGACGAGGGGCAGCGTCTCGAAGGCGGTTTGCTGCCCAAGGGCGACGATCCGGCGCGCGAAGAGATTCCCGCGGTGTCCGCGGACAAAGCCCGCAGCTACGCCAGCACCTGTCAGGAGCGCCTGAAGGACGCGCATATCCGTTCCCTGAGCATCCGCCGCGAGATACGCCAACTGCCGGCCTATCCGGTGCTGAACACGGCGCGGGTGCTGGAACTGGCCTGGCGTGCGCAAAAGCTGGAGCCGGCGCTGGCCATGGACGGACTGCAGCACCTGTATGAAAGCAAAGTGACCACGGGCGATGAGCCCGGGCAGGGAGACGCCTGAACATGACCGGGATGAATGAATCCGCGCATCCGATGATCGAACCGCTGGACTACGCGATGACCCCGCAACGTGCCGCCGAGCACTTGTCCGGCGACCCTCTGGCCCTGTATTCGCTGATCTGGCGCGGTGCCCTGGCCACGCAGGTCGAGGGGCCGGTGCTGGTCAGCACGGTGATCGACCTGGTGGCAGGGCCTGCGGCTACCCCGGGTGCTGCCGATGTGCGCCTGCGAATCCACGGCCTGGATCTGCTGTGCAGCGCAGAAGACGATGCCAGCTGGGCCCGCTTGCTGCCGGAAGAAGTCCTGCCCATGGCCCGCCAGGAGGGCCTGCGCGGCAATCCGTTGCCGGATGCGTTGCGTGACGCCATCGAGGCGCTGGGCCCGGGTCTGCTCGATGGCGACGGCTGGCGTTGCCACGACGATGCCGCCTGCATGGCACTGCGTCCGCTGTTGCCGGCGCCGGCGACGTGGCGGGTGTCGACTGTCGTCGATGAGCCGGCGTATGGCTTCGATCGCTTGCTGCGCGATATGGCGAGCGGCGATGTCGGACGCCCCTCGACCTATGCCGACGGGATCGAGCGGACCTTGAAGAACGACCTGCTGAGCGCGGGCGAGGCGTTGCAGGTGGAGCAAGGCGGCGCGCAGTTGCTGGCGCGGATCGATGAGCTCGCGGCACGGGAATCCGGCGCGCAGCGGGTCGATGCCGAGTTCAGTCGCGACCTGGGGCTGGCGCTGTCGGCGATCGAAGACGACCCGAGCCTGGCCGGGGCAACCCTGCTGCGCTTTGCCCAGCGCGCCCTGGGTATCGATGCAACGGCGCTGGCAGCGTGGCTGGATGATCTGCAGATCGACGGCGAGAGCCTGGATGCCGCCATGGCCCGAGCTGCCAACAGCCTGCCGGCGGCCGACAGCTGGGACGCGCAGACGCTGCCCGTGGGCCTGGCGCCGCAACTGCTGTGCAAGGAGCCAGAGGCGCTGCTGAGCGCCCGCGAACAGCTTGATCGGCTGCTGGCCGATGCCGACATGCCGGGCTGGAAGGCCTTGAACAATCGCCAGCGTGCGGCCAGGCGCCTGCACCTGCTGAGCCTCGGCGGTTCACTGCGAGCCTGGCTCGAAACGGCGGCGCGTGACCTGTTGCTGCGCTGGTGGATCGACCTGGCTCCGCAGGAGCGGGCGCTGCTCGAAGAGGAGGTGAGTGGCTGTCCGGCGCCGTCGGCAGGCGATCGGCAGACCCTGGCCGAACTGGTCGCGGGCGTCGTGCGGGCGCTGGCCCTGCCACCGCTGCATGACGAGGAGCTGCCGGCATGATTTCCTACCCACGTACTCCCGCCGAACTGGCCGCGTTCCTGGCCAACGGCTACGACGCCGCACTCGACCTGATTCGCCAGCAGAAGGCCAGGGTCAACATCGTCCAGTTTCTCCGCGCCTATCTGAAGAAGCCGGCCAACCCCGGCGTGCTGCCCCAGGCCAACCGCAAGCTGCTGAGCTGGTTCAAGGATCGTCAGGCCAGCGGCAAGCCCGATGCCGCCATCGTCTACCACTGCTCCGGGGTGCGCATGCTCAATGGCTTCACCATTGCCGAGGTCACCTATACGCGCAAGGCCAACCGGGCCCAGTACCGGCGCGAGCGCAAGGACTTCAACAAGATCAAACCGGTGTGGATCCGCGATGTCGCGGTCAATCGCCGCCAGGAACTGCTGGCCGCCGGTCTCACTGCCGCCCAGGTCGATGCCATGGCAAAGGATGGCAAGCCGCCGAGCGGTTACCAGTTGCACCATCGCTTGCCGCTGGACGACGGTGGCACCAACGATGCGCAGAACCTGATCCTCATGCGCAACGATGTGGAGCATCGCGCGGTGCATGGTCGCTACAACCCTGGCGAGAACCTGATCCACAAGACCAGCCACGGCCAGACGGTAAGCGTGGCGATGCCGATTCCGCCGCAGGGTGCGGTGATCTACCCGGACCCGTCCCGGCAATGGGTGGCCGAGCGCGTTCCCAGCCTTGACCTTTACGAGATCTACCAATGAGCGATAACCCTGTGAGCGATGACCGCATCGAGCGCTATGTCCGCCTGATGACCGACTACCTGCCGGCCAACCAGCGACCGCAAGGCTGTGCCCCGGCACTGCTGGAGCGGGCAGCGCAGCAGTTTCGCCGGGAGTTCGGCAGCGAACTCCCGCAAGCCTGCCTGCGGGTGCTGCGGGTGGCCGATGGCGTCGACCACAACGGCCTGACCCTCTGGCCCGTGAATCACCGTGGCTTGCCGTTTCGCCAGAACCTGTTCGAAGCCAACCGCGACCTGCGCGACAGCTTCGACGAAGACCTGATCTACCTGGCGCAACTGGACGAGGAACTCTACGTGTACGACACCCGTTCCCGGGAATACCAGGCGATCGAGATGGTCGGCCTGCCGGTGTGGGAGCAGTTCGCCAGTGCCGAGGAGATGTTCCTGTTCCTGCTCGAACGGGCCTGGGGCGAGGCCATCTGACGACGCGCGCTGGCAGGGACCTGCAACTTCCCGGCACTGAGAGACAAGAAAACCTGACCACTCGAATGAGTTAATCCCCCTCGATCCAGATGGATCAGATCCTTACGACAAGAACTAAAGGGGATTGATGTGAAAAGGTTTCGCCACGGCTCATTACTGGTCGCGGCCCTCGGCGCCGTTTCTTCCGGCGCGTCGGCCTACGAGCTGTACTCCACCGCGGACACCACGCTGAAGCTGAACGTCCAGGGCGCCCTCGGTTTCTTCCACAGCGACGAAAGCTACAACCAGGGCGGGCCCATCGCGCCGGGTTCGGTGGCCTGGCAGGAAGCCTTCCTGCGCTACGGCCTGAGCGGCAGCACGGGCTTCCCGGCCGCCGGCAATGCCTCGCTGTACGGCGAGTTCAACCTGGTCAGCAACGGCACCTGGGGCGACGGCGATGCCGCCGGCTACACCGATGGCAGCGAGCGCCGCACCGCAGTGGACCGCGCCTACGCCGGCTGGCGCTCCGGCGACCTGTTCCCGGCGCTGGGCAAGGACGGCGTGGACTTCTCCGCCGGCAGCCAGAAGGTCAAGGTGGGCGATGGCTTCATCATCAACGGCGATGGCCTCAGCGTCGGCAACAACATCGCCGACGGCAGCGTCGATCGCGGTGGCGCCTACTACCTCACCGCGCGCAACGCCTTCGACCGGACCGCCTGGCTCAAGCTCGGCGGCCAGCAGGGCTGGCGCGGCGAACTGATCTGGGTGAAGTCGGACAACGAACTGAAGGCCAAACCGGAGCTGGGCATCGGCGTGCTGGAGCATGTCGCCCCGCAGGGCACCGTCGGCCTCACCTACGTCAAGGGCCTGGGTGTCGACGAGAAACTCGCCAACCCCTTCAGCGCCCAGCGCGACGGCCTGGAGATCACCAGCCTGCGCGCCCAGGGCAATGCCGGGGTCAAGGACCTGTTCCTGTCCTTCGAATACGCCCGCGAGGACAAACGCCTGGGCGACGAACACGCCTGGTACGCCGAAGCCGGCTGGACCTTCTCCGAGGTCGCCTGGCAACCGCGCCTCGGCTATCGCTACAGCCGCTACTCCGAGGACTACGACCCGTTGTTCAGCGGTTTCAGCCGCGGCTACGGCACCTGGTTCCAGGGCGAGGTGGCGGCCAACTATGCCGGGCCGTTCCAGCGCAACGCGGCCATTCACATGCTCAGCCTGGGCCTGACGCCGCACCCGGACGTGGCCATGGGCGTGCTGTACTTCGACTTCTCCAGCCTCGACCGCAGCCAGGGCGACTTGGCGGCCAGGGAACTCAACCTGTACCTGGACTGGACCGTCGGTCAGTTCACCATCAGCCCGCTGCTCGGCCTGTACAAACCGCAGAAAAGCGCGGAGCAGGGCGGCTCGCAGCAGGGCAGCGACGACCTGAACCTGTACAGCCAGATGGTGGTTTCCTTCGCTTTCTGATGACTTTTCCCGGGTGAGCGACTTCCCACTCTTATTCCAATTACAACAAGGACATACCTGATGCGTATTCCCTTCCTGCCTGCGACCCTCGCCAGCGCCGTCGGCCTGGCCACCGCCCTGGGGCTGACCGCGGCCCAGGCGGCGTCCGTGGATCCGGCCAGGCCGAACATCCTCCTGGTGGTGGCCGATGACATGGGCTACGGCGACCTCGGCAGCTTCGGCAGCGAGATCGACACGCCGAACCTGGACTCCCTGGCCGCCTCCGGCGTGCAACTGACCAACTTCCAGGCCATGCCGGCCTGTTCGCCGACCCGCGCGGCACTGCTCACCGGCGCCGACCCGCACCAGGTCGGCCTGGGCAACATGGCCGAGGAAACCGCGCCGAACCAGGAAGGCAAGAAGGGCTACGAGGGTTACCTCAACGACCGCGCGGTGACCATCGCCTCGCTGCTGCGCGATGCCGGCTACGACACCTACCTGGCGGGCAAGTGGCACCTGGGCAGCAGCGCGCAGACCGGGCCGGACCAGCGCGGCTTCGAGCATTCATTCAGCCTGCTCAGCGGCGGCGCCAGCCATTACCCGGACATGAAGCCGGCCTATGCACCGACCCCGGACGCCAAGGCGCCCTATGCCGAGGACGGCAAGCGCCTGGACAGGCTGCCGGCGGACTTCAGCTATTCCTCGCAGTACTACGCCGACCGCATGATCGACTACATCGCCGCCGACAAGGACAGCGGCCGGCCGTTCTTCGGCATGCTCGCCTTCACCGCGCCGCACTGGCCGCTGCAGGCGCCGGACGCGGCCATCGAGAAGTACCGCGGCCGCTATGACGCCGGCTACGACGTGCTGCTCGACGCGCGCCTGAAGAAACAGAAGGAACTGGGCATCATCCCGGCCGATGCCGAGGCGGCGGCGCGCTCGCCCAAAGGCAAGGCCTGGGACAGCCTGAGCCCGCAGGAACGCCAGCGCGAGGCGCGGGCCATGGAGATCTACGCGGCGATGGTCGACCAGATGGACGCCAACAGCGGCCGGGTCTTCGATTACCTGCGCAAGAACGGCCTGTACGACAACACCATCGTCATCTTCATTTCCGACAACGGTGCCGAAGGCCACGACCTCGACGAAACCTGGCCGGCAGACCTGTTCCCGAAGATCCGCAAGGTGATCGACGAGACCAACGACTTCAGCTACGAGCACATGGGCAAGCCGGGTTCCTACACCTTCCTCGGCCCCAACTGGTCGCGGGTGGCGGCACCGAGCCTGAGCCTGTTCAAGGGCTTCCCCAGCGAGGGCGGCACGCGCACGGCGGGGATCGTGCGCATCCCGGGGGTCGATGCCCATGGCAAGCAGCTCGATCAGCTGGTCAGCGTCAAGGACTTCGCCCCGACCCTGCTGGAGCTGGCGGGGGTCAGGCATCCGGGCGAACAGTACAAGGGCCGCGAGGTGGTGCCGATGACCGGCACCTCGTTCCTGCCCTTGCTCAAGGGGGCCAGGGCCGCGGAGCGCACCACCGGCGGCGAGCTGTTCGGCAAGCGCTTCGTGCGCAAGGGTGACTGGAAGCTGGTGCACATGCCCAAGCCGTGGGGCAATGGCGAGTGGCAGCTGTTCGACCTGGGCCACGACCTGGCCGAGCGGCATGACCTGAGCGGGCAACAGCCACAGAAGGTCGCGGAGCTGAAGAAGGCCTGGGACGACTACGCCAGGGCCAACCAGGTGATCCTGCCGGACCAGGTGAGTGGTTACTGAGCCTGGCACACCACTGTAGGAGCTGGCTTGCCTGCGAAAGGACCGCAACGCGGTCCCGATTGCAGTGTCACCGGGGACCGCTGCGCGGTCCTTTCGCAGGCAAGCCAGCTCCTACGGGGCATTTCGCAGGCAAGCCAGCTCCTACAGGTCCTTTTCGCAGGCAGGCCAGCATGCAGATGCCCATGAAATATCTCATCCCGATACTCCTGTTTCTGGCGACCCTGGCCGAAGCCGAGCCTCGTCCACCGGGACTTCGCTATGACGGCGGTTATGTTTCCCAGGACCGTTGCACGGCCTGCCACACCCGGGAGGCCGCCGCCTGGGCCACCTCCCACCACAGCTGGTCGCTGCGTGAGGCCCGCGAGGGCAATGTCCTGGGCAACTTCGACAACGTCGAGTTCGCCGACCCCAGCGGCGTGCGCATGCGTTTCCTGCGCCAGGGCGAGCACTATGTGGTCAACACTGAAGGCGAGGACGGCCAGCGCGCCGATTTCCCCATCGCCTACACCTTCGGCTTCGACCCGCTCCAGCAGTACCTGATCGAACGCCCGGGCGGTCGCCTGCAGAGCCTGACCGTGGCCTGGGACAGCCGTCCCCGCGAGGCCGGCGGCCAGCGCTGGTTCTCCCTGTACCCCGGCCAGCGCTTCAGCCCCGACGACGCCCTGCACTGGACCGGGCGCTACCAGAACTGGAACGCCATGTGCGCCGACTGCCACTCCGGCAACCTGCGCAAGGGTTACGACGCCGCCAGCGATACCTTCCAGACCACCTGGAGCGAAATGGCCGTGGGCTGCCAGAGCTGCCACGGCCCGGGCCAGCGTCATCTCGACTGGGCCGCTGGCACGGCGAACGATGCCGCCAACAAGGGCCTGGCGGTCGACTTTCACGATCCTGCCAAGGGCTACCAAGTCGAACAATGCGCGCGCTGCCACAGCCGCCGCGAAACCCTGGGCGCCGGCAGCCAGCCGGGCAAACCGCTGCTCGACGCCGTGCGCCCGGTGGTGCTGTCACCGGGGCTGTATCACGCCGACGGGCAGATGCTCGACGAGGTCTTCGAATACGGCTCCTTCACCCAGAGCAGAATGTTCGAGAAGGGCGTGACCTGCAGCAATTGCCACGAACCCCACTCGACGCAACTGCGCGCCGAAGGCAACGACCTGTGCAAGGCTTGCCACAACCCCGCGGGCAATCCGCAGTTCCCCAGCCTGCGCAAGAACGACTACGGCAGCCCACGGCACCATTTCCATCAGGCCGGCGCGCCCGGTTCGCAGTGCGTCGACTGCCATATGCCGCCGCGCACGTACATGGGCGTGGATGCCCGCCGCGATCACGCCTTGCGCATTCCGCGGCCCGACCTGGACGGCAGGACAGCTGCCCCTGACGCCTGCACCACCTGCCACCAGGACCGGCGCGCGGACTGGGCGGCGCAGGCCATCGAGGGCTGGTATGGCTCGCCAGCGCGCGATGCCCACTACGGGGAAACCTTCGCCCGGGCCCGCCGCCATGATCCCGCCGTGATCCGGGACCTGGCGCAACTGATCGAAGACACCACCCGGCCCGACATCGTCCGTGCTACCGCCGTTGAGCTGGGTGGCGGCCAGGGCAACCTGCCCGGCGCGCTGCAGGATGGCAGCGCGTTGGTGCGCCTGCAGGCCGCGCGTGCCGTGGAGGGTGAAGCGCCGGCGCGGCGGGCGCAGTGGCTCCTGCCGCTGCTGCGCGACCCCAGCCTCGCCGTGCGCGACCAGGCCGCCCGGGGCCTGGCCGATCTGCGCGATGGCGGGCTCGCGGCAGCGGACAACCAGCGACTGGGCGCGCAATTGGCCGATCACGAACAGCGTCTGCTGGCCAATGCCGATCTGCCCGCGACGCGGCTGAACCTCGCGCTGCTGCAGGAGCGCCAGGGGCGGGCGGCCGCGGCGATCGACAACTATCGCCAGGCACTGCGCCAGGACGCCCGCTACGTGCCGGCCCGCAGCGCACTGGCGCGCCTGCTGATGGCACAGGGGCAGGTCGGCGAGGCCGAGCAGTGGCTGCGCGCCGGGCTGGATTTGCAGAAGGGTGAACCTGAACTGGCCATGGCGCTGGGCCTGGTTCTGGCCCAGCAAGGCCGTAACGACGAAGCGATCGCCTGGTTGCGCCAGGCCCGTGGCGGCCGGGCCGCGTACAACCTCGGCCTGCTGCTGGTTCGCCAGGGCCAGCTTGACGACGCTAGCAGCGTGCTGCTGAAGGGGCTGGAAGAGGAGCCGGGCAATGCCGACCTGCGCTACACCCTGGCCTGGCTCAGCGCCAAGGCCGGACGACCCGGCGAAGCGCTGGGTTATTGCGCGGGCTCCGCCGATCCGCGCTGCGTGCGCCTGGGCCAGGCCCTTGGCGCGGGTTCGCGGTGACGCTCAACCTGGCGCGAGCAGGTCGCTGTCCTTGAGGTCGGCGATCACCTCGCGTACCAGCTCCAGGACCAATTGGATCGCCGGGTCCCGCGCACTGTCAGCGCGCCAGCCCA
Organism: Pseudomonas sp. zfem002; assembly: GCF_032621685.1. Lineage (NCBI taxonomy): Bacteria > Pseudomonadati > Pseudomonadota > Gammaproteobacteria > Pseudomonadales > Pseudomonadaceae > Pseudomonas > Pseudomonas sp. zfem002. The sequence goes on from NZ_JAVYJH010000012.1 coordinate 148,279, forward strand.
GCTCCACGGCGTAGCGCGGCAGGTCGAACGGGCAGGGCAGGCAATGCAGCTGACCGAAGCGCGCCAGGGTCCGGGCGGCGTGGGTCGGCAGGGTGGCGATGCAATCGCTGCCGAGCAGCAGGGCCGGCAGCGCGGCGAAATGCGTGGTCGAGGCCTCGACCCGCCGGCTCAGCGACTGTGCCGCCAGCACCTCGTCGACCACCCCGACATAGCCGCCGGACGACACCAGCACATGGCCCCGGCGCAGATAGTCGGCGCGATCGAGGCTGCCCGGCAAGGCACTGACGCAGCTGTAGCCGCCGCTGGCCAGCAGCTGTCGGCTCAGGCTGCGGGAGGCGATGGCGCCGGCGGTCAGTGCCAGGTCGATCTGGCGGCTCATCAGGGCATCCGCGGCGAGCATGCTGTGGGTTTGCCGAAACAGCAGGCGCAGCCCGGGCGCGCGTTCCTTCGCGCGATCGATGAGGCGGCGGCCGATGGCCAGCTCATGGTCGTCGGACAGGCCCAGGGCCACGGTGCGGCCGTTGAAGGCGACGTCCCGGGCGCTGACCAGCAGCAGGCTCTGCCGGCATTTCTCCAGCGCCGCGGCGATCACCGGGCGCAGTTCCTCGCTCTTCGCCGTCGGCCGCAGGCCGCGGCCGGTGCGTTCGAACAGGTGATCGCCATAGACCTGGCGCAGGCGGGCGAGGGCGGCGCTGACCGCCGACTGGGTGACGCCCAGGCGGATCGCGGCACGCCCGGCGCCGCCTTCCTCGTACAGGGCTTCGAAGACTTTCAGCAGGTTGAGGTCCAGCGACCAGATATCGATTTGGCTCATATCAGATGGGGTGCGCACTGAATTGATTGATAACGCGACGCCCGCGACTATGCCTCAATCCACCCACGACACGCGAGACAGACCCATGCCTACCTCCATCGTTGCCGCCCTGCAGATCGGTTCCCGCCCAGAGGGCAAGGCCGCTACCCTCGACGCGATCCTTACCTACGAGGCCCGGATCAAGGCCGCCGGTGCCGGGCTGGTGGTCATGCCCGAAGCCCTGCTCGGCGGCTATCCCAAGGGCGAGACCTTCGGCACCTATCTGGGCTACCGCCTGCCCGAGGGCCGCGAAGCCTTCCAGCGCTACTACGAAAACGCCATCGACGTCCCCGGCGCCGAGACCGACGCACTGGCCGCGCTGGCCCAGCGCACCGGTGCCCACCTGGTGCTCGGGGTGATCGAGCGGGCCGGCAATACCCTGTACTGCACCGCGTTGTTCTTCTCGCCGCAGGACGGGCTCATCGCCAAACACCGCAAGCTGATGCCTACCGGTACCGAACGCTTGATCTGGGGCCAGGGCGACGGCTCGACCCTGCCGGTGCTGGACACCCCGGTGGGCAAGCTCGGCGCGGCGATCTGCTGGGAAAACCATATGCCGCTGCTGCGCACGGCGATGTACGCCAAGGGCGTGCAGGTCTGGTGCGCGCCGACGGTGGACGAGCGCGATGTGTGGCAGGCATCGATGCGTCATATCGCCCATGAAGGCCGGCTGTTCCTGGTCAGTGCCTGCCAGGTGCAGGCGTCGCCGAATGCGCTGGGCATCGAGGTGCCGCACTGGGACGCCGACCGCCCGCTGATCCAGGGCAACAGCGTGATCGTCGGGCCACTGGGCGAGGTCCTGGCCGGACCGCTGCGTGGCGAGGAAGGGCTGCTCACCGCGCAGATCGATCTGGAGGAACTGGTGCGGGCGCGCTACGACTTCGACGTGGTCGGCCACTATGCGCGGCCGGACGTGTTCTCGCTGGTGGTGGACGAGCGGGCCAGGCACAGCGTCGAGTTTCGTCCTTAAGTCTCGCTGGACTTGGCATTTTCGGTCATGCAGAGTGGCGCACCGGGCGTGATGGCCATTTGATTTTTTGTTCGCGCACCTGCTGCGCCACGCGCAGTGCATGACTTATGGATGACAAGGAGACGTAATGTCGAAAAATGGATTTGGCATGCAGCTGCTTGCTCTGCCGGATATCTTCTCGGGCCATTTCTTCACCATTCCCGACTACCAGCGTGGCTACTCCTGGGACAAGAGACAGGTCGAGGAACTGCTCAAGGACATCGATCACCTTGTGCGTGATCGTTCGACGTTGCGCCACTACACCGGCACCCTGGTGCTGAGTCGTCCCGAGGGCAGCACCGAGGAGTTCAATGTGGTCGACGGCCAGCAGCGCCTGACGACCCTGGTGATCGTTCTGCAGCAGTTGGGCAAACGCCTGCAACCCGCCGAGCGAGCGGCGTTCATGGAGCGCTACCTGCGCCGCGGCGGTCTCGGCAACGAGCGCTATGTCCTCCGGCTGAACGCCGATACGCGGACGTTCTTCGAGCGGGTGGTGCTGGAGGAAGGCAACACGCAGAAGTGCCCGGCGACGCTGGAGGCCCATCAGCGCCTGCTCGCCGCCAGGGAGCTGGTCGCTGCCTGGCTGGATGCCCGGCAGCTGGACGGCATCCCGCTCGACACGCTGCGTCAGGTAGTGGAAAAACGCCTGGGGTTCCTGGTGTATGCCCCTGACGAAGATGCCGAAACCGGCATCATGTTCGAGGTCATCAACAACCGTGGCAAAGCGCTCAGCGAACTGGAGAAGGTCAAGAACTACCTGATCTACTGCAGCGTCAAGCTGAGTGCCAGGAGCCTGCGCCAGGACATCGATCGAGACTGGTCGGCCATTCTCCAGGCGTTGAATGCTGCGGGCAAGACCTCCAGCGGTGACGAAGGTGGCTTCCTGCGTTACTGCATGGTGGTCCATTTCAAACTGAACAAGACCGACAGCCAGTACGGCTACGACGAATTGAAGAAACGCATCGACCTCGACCAGGTGTCCGGCTCGCAAGCCTCCAGGGAGCTGGCGATAGAACGCATCAAGGCGTTCGTCGATTTCATGCAGGCCGCTGCCCTGTGGTACCAGCGACTGTATGCCCCGGACCATCGCGAGGTCGATGCCAGCCTGGTGGAGACCCTCGACCAGATCAGGGCGCAGGGGCGCCACGCCTCGATCATGCCGCTGTTCCTGGCCCTGGTGATCAAGCTGGACGGCAAGGGCGAGCGGTTGTCGAAGTTGCTGCGTCTGCTCGAGATCCTCAACTTCAGGGTCTACATGGCGCGGGGCATCATGGCGCGCAACGACCGCGGCCAAGGCGATCTCTATCGGCTGGCGGCGCAGTACTACCACGGTGCGCTGCTCGACCAGATCGACGAGAGCGAGCGCAGGATCGGCAAGGCCACGGTCGAGGATGACGAGGATGCGCTGGAACTGCTGCTGGTTCGCTTCGTTCACCTCCATGCTTCGGAGAGTCGTTTCAGGGCGTCGTTCCTGCTGGACGCGGACAGCCCCGACGATTTCTATCGCTGGCCCGGGTTGCGCTATTTCCTGATGAGCTACGAAGCCAGGCTGCAACCGAAGAAGACCATCCAGATCGACAAGATCCTGCTCGGCGTGCAGGAAAGGAAAACGGCGGACTATCTCTCGGTCGAACATCTGTGGGCCACGGAAAACCGCGCCGCGCCCGGTATGAACGACCGCGCCCAGGATTGGTATCAGCGGCGGCGACTGGGGAATTTCGCGCTGTTGGAACTGCGTCTGAATATCCAGGGCTGCAACGCCGACCTGGAGAGCAAGTTGCCGCGCTACCTGTTCGGGGCGGGGGAGGAGCCACCGACCGACCTTCAGCAGGTGCGCAAGATGGGACGCGACGCCTCGGAGGTCTTGCAGAGCCTGGAGAAGCGTCGTCGGACCCTCAACTACTACCTCGAACTGCATGACGCGCTGAACAACCGGCAGGAACATCGTTACATCGAGTTCGCCCTGTCGCGCTGGTCCTTGAAGGGCTACCTGGGAAACCTGAGAGCCTTGCGGGAGTCTCGTGAGGTGGCCGAAGAAGAATACTGAGGCGCAGCGCTCGAGGCTGTCAGGCCAGGGCGAACTGCGGTTGGTGCTCGACCGGGAAGTTCACCGAGCGCGCGATGAAGCACTTCTGGTGCGCCAGCTGGTGCAGGGTACGGGCCTTTTCCAGGTCCGCACCCGCCGCCAGGGTCACCTTCGGCCGCAGTACCACCGAGGTGAACTGCCCGGCACCGTTGGGCTCCTCGACCATCTCGCCTTCGGCATGGTCTTCATAGCCCAGCACCACGATCCCGGCCTCGGCGCACAGGCCGATGTACCAGAGCTTGTGGCAGGCCGACAGCGAGGCGAGCAGCAGGTCTTCCGGGTTCCAGCGCGCCGGGTCGCCGCGAAAGGCCGGGTCGGAGGAGCCTTCGATCGCCGGCTTGCCTTCGGCCTGGATCAGGTGATCGCGGCTGTAGCCGCGGTAGGACGCGGTGCCGCTGCCCTGGTTGCCGGTCCAGGTGACGGTGACGGCGTAGTGGTGGGATTTTTCGGCCATGGGGGTTCGTCCTGAATGGGCTGGGAATGGCCGAGGTTACGCCGGCTCGCGGTGCGGTGGAACATGCAGGGCGGGAAACGGCCGAGTGCGCTGCTGCACCTGTCACGGCAAGCACAAAGATTCACTCCCGCGTATCGATACTCACCACCACCGACATCCCCGGCCGCAGGCGCCTGGCCTCCGGCTGGTCGGCATCCACGATGATCCGCACCGGAATGCGCTGGGCGATCTTGACGAAGTTGCCGGTGGCGTTGTCCGCCTGCAACAGGGCGAACTCCGAGCCGGTGGCCGGGGAGATCTGCTGCACATGGCCGTGCAGTTTCAGGTGGTTCAGGGCATCCACGCTGAACGTCACCGGCTGGCCGATGCGCACATTGGCCATCTGGGTTTCCTTGAGGTTGGCGATCACCCACAGGGTATCCGGCACCAGCGCCATCAACTGCGCACCGGAATTGACCCAGGCACCGAGGCGGGTGCCGATCTGCCCGAGCTGGCCGTCGCGGGGGGCGGTGACGCGGGTGTTGTCGAGGTCGATGCGGGCCAGTTCCAGCGCCGCCTTGGCATTCTCCACCGCGGCGTCGAGGGCGGCGCGGTTGACGATCACGCTTTCGCGGTCCTGGCGGGCGATCTCCAGGGCCGCCCTGGCCTGGGCCAGGCTGGCCACCGCGGCGGCATGGCTGGCGCGGCTGACATCGAATTCGCGCCGGGACACCGAACCATCGCTGACCAGGTCCTGGTTGCGTCGCAGATCGGCGGCGCTTCTCGCCGCCTGGGCCGCGGCATCGTCGATCGCCGCCTGGCGCTGGGCGATCACCGCCTCGGCACTGTTGCGCTGCTGCAGGTTGTTGGCCAGCGCCGCCTGCTGCTGTTGCAACTGCGCCCTGGCCTGGGCCAGGCGCTGGGTGTAGATGCGATCGTCGAGGCGCACCAGCAGGTCGCCGGCCTTGACGAACTGGAAGTCATGCACCGGCACTTCGACGATATAGCCGGCCAGTTGCGGGCCGATGATCGTCACCTGGCCACGCACCAGGGCGTTTTCCGTGCTTTCGATGGCGCTGCCGAACGGCGGCAGGCGCCAGGCGTAGAGCACCACGAGAATGCCGACGATGGCCACGGCGGCGAAGCTCAGGGTCGACAGCCAGCGCACCCGGCGCGAGCGCAGCGGGCTGTCCGGTTCACTGGGCGGAGTGACGCCTTCCGGGGTTTCGGCGATGGCGGTGGTGGTGGTCGAGGGCATTTCCTGGGTCATCGGCTCGGCGCGTCGCTTGGGGTGGTGGTGATCGCGGCCTGGCGCGCAAGGTAGCGCAAGCGCAGGCTGCGGATGAAGATCCAGAGCATGGTCAGCACGGCGATGGCGCCGATCAGCATGAATACATCGTTATAGGCGAGGATGTTGGCTTCGCGGGTGGCGGCGTTGGCCAGCAGGCGCAGGCCCACCTCGCCACGCAGTGCCGGGTCGGCGATGACCCCGGCGTAACCGCCGCCACCCCCCTGGACCCGGGCGTTGACCAGGGGCTCCAGGTAACTGAGCTGTTCCACCAGGTGGCTGGAGTGGAATTTCTCCCGCACCGTCTGGAAGGTCCCGAGCAGGGCCGCGCCGAGCAGGCCGCCGAGGTTGTTGCAGATCCCGAACATCACCGAGAAGCTGACCAGGTTGCGCGGATTGGCGCGCACATGGCCGATGCCCATGGCCATGCACGGGCCGAGGAAGAAGGTACTGCCGAAGGCCAGGAGGAACTGGCTGAAATACATCTGCGCCGGACGGGTCAGGTTGCTCGACGCGCTGTCCATGAAGGCCCCGCAGGCCATCGCCGCGAGGGAGATGAACAGCGGCAGCACGAGGTGCTGCGGGTTGATGGTCAGGGCGCTGCTGGCCAGACCCGCCGCCGCGCCCAGGAGCATGACCCAGTACAGGTTGCGCATCTGCTCGCTGCCCAGGTTCAGCGCCTGGAGAAAACCCACGGCGCCGGTGGACTGCTCCGAGGTGACCATGCGGATCAGCACCACGCACAGGGCCAGACGGACGATCGCGCCACTGCCCAGCCAGCGGGTCATCAGCAGCGGGTTGACGCGGTTGTGCTCGATGGCCAGGCCGCTGCACACCAGGGCGATGGAGGCGGCCAGGGCCACGCCGATCCAGGGCGCGTCCAGCCACCAGTCGATGCGCCCCAGGGACAGCACGGCGCAGAGCAGGGCGGTGCCGCTGGCCATCAGGGAGAAGGTGAGGAAGTCCAGCGGTTCGAAGGTCTTGAAGCGATCGCCCGGCGGCAGCTTGAGCAGCAGCACGCAGCCCAGCGCGGCCAGGGCCAGGCCCAGCTCGAACAGGTACAGGCCGCGCCATTCGGCGATCTGCAGCAGGTCTTCGGAAAACACCCGGGCCAGCGGCACCGCCAGTTGCGAGGCGCCGAGGCCGAGGACCATGGCCTTGAGCCGCCACTGCGCCGGGAAGGCCTGGATCATGTAGTACAGGCCCAGCGAACTGAGGGCCGCGCCGACCATGCCGTGGGCGGCGCGCACGGCGATCGCGGAGTTGAGGTCGTTGACGAACAGGTGGGCGAAGGTGACCAGGGCGTAGAGCACCAGGAACACCTCGGTGAAGGCGCGCAGGCCGAACTCCTGGCGGAACTTCACCAGCAGCAGGTTCATCGACACGTTGGTCATGACGAAGGCTGCCGGCAGCCAGGCCATTTCCGCGCTGGTGGCGCCGAGCGCGCCCTGGAGGAAGGGCAGGTTGGCGGTGACCAGGGCGTTGCCCAGGCCGCCGGTGATCGCCACCAGCAGGCCCACCGCGCCGTAGGCCAGACGCTTGCCCGGCGCGTGCAGCGGCGTCGAGGGCGAGCCGGGCAGTGTCGGCTTTTCGTGGGGGAGCCACTGGCGTGGGGCGTATTTGTCGGTCGGCAAGGTCGGGGGTACCTGGGGAGCGTGGGGAAAACTGTACGCGAGGTGTGGGGGGAAGAACATCCGGCAGTGTCATGAAGGCCGTGGAGCTTAGTCTGGCGGGAAACTGCGTCAAGACTTCCAGGTGCCTGTCTTGAGTCCTGCAGCGCCCTTGAGATCGAGCGCCGCCCGCGCGGCGCATCGCGGATGAATCCGCTCCCACATTTGTTGCAACGTACCTATGCCTGACAGGCCATGGTTGACCGCCTTGTTGGTTCGACGCGATACCCAGTCGAGTCCAACAGCCTCCCCGCGATGCATCGCCGAAAAAACAAAGGCTGACAACTCAAATCCCACAGGCCATGGCGCGTTGCAACAAATGTGGGAGCGGGCGGAGCCCGCGATGCGCCGCGCGGGCGGCGCTCGATCTGGAGACCGCTGCAAGCCTCAAGCCAGGCACCTGGAAGTCTTGATGCGCGCTAAATTGCCTATTCCTCCAGCGTCCTTGTCCGATCCGCGCAATTCATCCCGGTTCACTTGAATCAGCGCACAACCGGCGTAGATTGGGCAATCCTTCCCCCCAGGACACCCGATCTTGAAACTCCCCCCGCTGCTGCGTGCGCCGATCGCCAATCATGACCATTCGCCCCAGGCCCGGCAGGGACGCTTTCACAACCTCACGCCGCGCCCGGCCGACTCGCCCGAACCCAATGCCCGGGTGATCTGGAACCTGCTGTTCAACAAGCCGCGCGCCACCGTGCCGCGTGTCGCCTTGCCGGTGCAACCGCTGAGCCGCGCGGCGCTGGACGCCGCCGCCGATGGCAGCCTGTTCCGCCTCGGCCATTCCACCGTGCTGTTCAAGCTGGAAGGCGGCTGGTGGTTGACCGACCCGGTGTTCTCCAAGCGCGCCTCGCCGTTTTCCTTCGCCGGGCCCAAGCGCTTCCACGAGCCGCCGATCAGCCTCGCCGAGCTGCCGCCGATCCGCGGGGTGATCCTCTCCCACGACCACTACGACCACCTAGACCGCGCCACCATCCGGGTGCTCGCGCCCAAGGTGGAGTTGTTCGTAACCCCGCTGGGCGTCGGCGACCGCCTCCTGGCCTGGGGCGTGCCGGCGGCCAAGGTACGCCAGTTCGACTGGTGGCAGGGCATCGACGCCGGCGGCCTGCGCCTCACCGCGACCCCGGCGCAGCACTTCTCGGGACGCGGTCTGCGCGACGGCAACCGCACCCTGTGGTGCTCGTGGGTGATCGAAGCGCCGCGCCTGCGCCTGTTCTTCAGTGGCGACACCGGCTATTTCGACGGTTTCGCCGAGATCGGCCGGCGCTTCGGCCGGTTCGACCTGACCCTGATGGAAACCGGCGCCTGGAACGAGCACTGGCCCTATGTGCACATGCACCCGCGGCAGACCGTGCAGGCCCATCTCGACCTCGGCGGCCACTGGCTGCTGCCGATCCACAACGGCACCTTCGACCTGGCCATGCACGCCTGGTACGAGCCCTTCGAGGCGGTGCTGGAGCACGCCGCCGAACACGCGCTCAGCGTGACCACCCCGGGCATGGGCGAGCGCCTCGACCTCTATGCGCCGCAGCCGGGCCAGCGCTGGTGGCGTGAGGCGGTGGCGGCGGAAAGGCTCGCGCAGACCCAGGGCAGCCCGCGTTGCGGCTGCCTGCATGAAGGGCGTTGATCGAATACCGCGAGGTACTTCAAAGACTTTCATGTTCGTCGTGCAATAGAATGCGCGGCTGCTGAACTGAAAATAGGCCAGACATGCCCAGCGTTTCTCCAGAACTACAAGCCAGGGAATGGCACAGCCTGGTTGCGCAATTCCCCCGCGCCCTGACCCGAGCCCTGCAAAGCCTGGTCGAAAGCCACAAGGCCACGCTCGCCGCGCGCTTCTACGAACATATGCTGGCGGACCCGAACGCTTCGCTGATCCTTTCCCACGATGAAGTCAAAAGCCGCCTGGGCAGCTCGATGCAGGCCTGGCTGGTGAAGGTCTACTCCGCCAGCGCCGAGGACGACTTCCTGCCCCTGGTGGCCCTGCAGAAGCAGGTCGGCGAGGTGCACGCGCGCATCGACGTGCCGCTGCACCTGGTGCTGAGCGGCGCGCGCCACCTGAAAAAGCAGTTGTTCCAGCTGATCGTCGAGCAGGGCTGGGCGGCCGAGGAACATGCGCAGATCCTGCGCCTGTCCAGCGAAACCATGGACCTGGCCATGGAGATCATGAGCCATGCCTACAGCCGCTCCCATGACCGCAACTCGCGCAACGAGGAAGGCTATCGACTGTTCTCGGTGCTGCAGAACATCACCACCGAGCGCGAGCGTCAGCGCGGTGCCTTGCTCGACTGGGAGAACAGCCTGATGTTCGACCTGGCGATGGGCTCCAGCGGCGTCAACCTGCCGCGCCTGGCCACCTCGGACTTCGGCCTGTGGTTCCGCCACAAGGGCGCCTATGCCTTCCAGAACACTCCGCAGAGCGAGCAGATCCTGGGCATCGTGCGCAACATGGACGACGAGCTGCTGCCGCAGTTCCTCGCCGCCGGGGAGGAACTGCGCATGGCCCTGCTGCGCGAGATCCGCGACCAGACCAAGAGCCTGATGTTCAACCTCGACAGCCTGTTCAACACGGCGAACGAGCTGGAAAGTGGCCGCGACGTGCTGACCCGCATGCTCAACCGCAAGTTCCTGCCGGTGGTGATCGGCAACGAGATCACCATCGCGCAGAAGAGTGCCCAGGGCTTCTCGGTGCTGGCGGTGGACATCGACCGCTTCAAGTACATCAACGACACCTTCGGCCACGATGCCGGCGACCTGATCCTGCAGCAGACCGCGGAAATCCTCAGCAGCCACAGCCGTGCCGGCGACTACGTGTTCCGCATGGGCGGCGAGGAGTTCCTGATGATCCTGGTCGACATCAACCACGCCAACGCACTGAAGGTCGCGGAAAAGCTGCGCCGCCAGGTCGAGGCGGAACCGCTCAATCTCACCGAAGGCCGCCGGCACCCGGTGACGGTGAGCATCGGCGTGGCCACCTACAACGGTCACCCGGACTACCAGCACCTGCTGCGCCAGGCCGACCAGGCGATGTACCAGGCCAAGCAGGGCGGGCGCAACCGGGTGGTGTCCTACGAGGCCGTCGCCGGCTAGACGAAACAGGCCGCGGCGTGCTCGCGGCCTGGCAGTCGAGGGTGTACTCAGAGATGCCTGAGCATGCCCTCGACCTGCTGCCGCTCCCACTGGCTCATGAACTCCACCGGGTTGCTCCCGTAGGGATGCGCGGCATCGAAGATATAGGCCTCGCCCGCGGGGCTGTAGCAGCGGTCGCAGTGCCCCAGGGCATCGCCATCGTTGTAGAGGGTGAAGACCCAGCCATCCACTTCCACGGTGAGCAGGCCGTTGCGCACCTGCGTCCAGTTCTGCTCACCGATGCGTCGCATCGGGCGGATGCCCTGGGCGATGTCACGAAGAATCTGGTAGGCCTCGCGGGGTGTCAGGGATCGGGTATTCAAGATGGGCGGGTATCTGGCGAAATTCGCCGGCTAGGGTACCGCAGGGCATGGCCGAATTCACTCGCTATTGCACGTCCGTCCCATCCGTCCGGCGGAAATATCCGCGACCTATCTATTTGAAATCCCACTGCATTTGCGTGGCGATGCTGACGCCGCTGGAGGAACGCACGCAGACATCGAGGTAGTCGGTGAAGCGTGGCGGCAGGGCGATGCCTTCCTGCAGCAGGCGGCTGTTGTCGAACAGATAGTTGAGGTCGGCGAAACCGCTGTACAGGCGCAGCGCACGCAGGACCAGGCGTGGATTGGCCGGGCCGATGCGCGAGGCGAAGCTGCCGGCGAGGGACTTGAGATCGTCCACGCCGATCTTGCGATAACGCTCGCCCACCGGTGCCGCGCCATTGGCCTGGGCAAAGGCGCTGTCGATCTCGGCGAAGGTGCAGGCGGCATGATGGCCGGCGGAGATGTGATAGAGGTTGTGCTCCAGCCCGGGTTTCAGTGCCAGGCCGATCAGCGCTTCGGCGCAGTAGTCCACCGGGATCACGTCGATCCGTTCATCCAGCCCGCAGGTGAAGCTCTCCAGGGCGAAGCCCATGCGGAACACCCAGAAGATGCTGCCGGACGCCTGGCAACCCAGGGTGCGGTGCCCGACCACGATGGAAGGGCGCGCCACCACCAGCGGCAGGCTGGGTAATTCCTCGCTCAGGCGACGCTCGATTTCCGCCTTGGACGCGGTGTAGTCCACCAGTTGTTCGTCTTCCTGCGGAAAATCCCAGGATTCGCTGATTGGCGAGGTCTGTTGCGGGCCGCAGCACATGGCGGTGCCGACATGCAGGAAGCGCTTCAGGCGTTTGGAGCGGCTCATCAGCGCCGCAAAGGCGAAGGTGCCTTCGACGTTGACCGGCCAGATGCTCGGGTTCTTCGAAAAGGACGCTACGGCGGCGCAGTTGATCACCCGTTCGATCTGCATCAGGCGCGGTGTCTCCCGGGGCAGCCAGGCGGTATCGAGGAAGTCGCCGCAGATGATCTGCGTGGCCTCCAGCGCCAGGCACCGCGGCTCGCCGACGCCATGCTGGCGCAGGTTGTCGCGTACGCGCAGCAGCCCCTGTTCGCGGGTTTCGGCACGCACCAGAAAGGCCAGGTTGGCGCCGTGGCCCGCGGCGAGCAATTGCGCTGCGACCGCACCGCCGAGAAAACCGGTGGCACCGGTCAGCAGGATGCGTTCGTTGCAGGGGATAGGGGCGGCTTGCATGTGCACAGGTTTCCTGGAAAGAGTGGCTTGCCCATGGTTCATGGCCTTGTGCCGGAACATCTGGATTAACCGGGATAGTCGAAGAAGTTGCATCGTTTCAGGCGCCGGGGCAGCGTCCGCGGACAGGTTTGGCGGGCACGGCCCTCTGCCGCCGGGTCCTGTATCCGGCGGGCTTGCGGGGGAATGAAAGGAGCGATTCATGATCTCCGGCGGCCGCCGGCGGTTCAATTAAACAGCGGGGGCGTTTGGGTGAAACTATCTTAATCGGTGCTTCATGAAGGCCCGCCGCGGGCCGCTGGAGCGTCGGCAAAGAGCAGTACTTGTCCAACTGAACAAACAAGCCCCCCGCGTCTTGTGCACTCGACAGAAGCCGACCCGCGCAACAACTGGCAGGATGCTGGCATCTGCAACAGGAGCCCTTCATGAAAATCGTCATCGCCCCCGACTCGTTCAAGGACAGCCTCAGCGCCGAAGGGGTGGCCGCGGCCATCGCCAGCGGTATCGCCGCCGTGCTGCCCGAGGCGCAACTGCTGTGCTGCCCGATGGCCGATGGCGGTGAGGGCACCATGGAAGCCATCGTCGCCGCCTGTCACGGCGAGCGGCGCACGCTGGCGGTCCGCGGGCCGCTGGGCCATGAGGTCAGCGCCCACTGGGGCTGGCTCGCCGGGTCGCGCACCGCGATCATCGAAATGGCCCAGGCCAGCGGGCTGCAACTGCTCGAACCGAGCCAGCGCGACGCCTGCCGTACCAGCAGCCACGGTACCGGCCAACTGATCGGCGCGGCGCTGGATGCCGGCGCCGAGCGGATCATCCTCGCCATCGGCGGCAGCGCCACCAACGATGCCGGCAGCGGCATGCTCCGCGCCCTCGGCCTGCGTACCCTGGATGCCCAGGGCGCGGAACTGGAGGAGGGCGGCCTGGCCCTGTGCAACCTTGGCCGCCTCGACGCCAGCGGCCTCGATCCGCGCCTGGCCGGGGTGCGCCTGGAAGTCGCGGCGGACGTCGACAACCCGCTGTGCGGCAGCAATGGCGCCTCGGCGATCTTCGGTCCGCAGAAGGGCGCCAGTCCCGCCCAGGTCGAACTGCTCGACCATGCCCTGGGCCATTTCGCCGATCACTGCGCGCAACTGCTGGGGCGCGACGTGCGCGACCTCCCCGGTTGCGGCGCCGCAGGCGGCATGGGCTTCGCCGCCAAGGCGTTTCTCGACGCGCAGTTCCGTCCGGGAATCGAGGTGGTGGCGGAGCTGGCCGGCTTGGACAGCGCGGTACAGGGCGCCGATCTGGTGATCACCGGCGAAGGCCGCTTCGACGCCCAGACCCTGCGCGGCAAGACGCCTTTCGGCGTGGCGCGCATCGCCAAGCGCCATGGCGTGCCAGTGCTGGTCCTGGCCGGGACCCTGGGCGAGGGCTACCAGGCACTGTACGCACATGGCATCGATGCCGCGTTCGCCATCGCCAGCGGGCCGATGAGCCTGCAGCAGGCCTGTAGCGATGCCGGCGAACTGCTGGCGGCCCGCGCCGGTGATATCGCGCGGTTGTGGCAGGTCGCCAGGGGCATCTGATTCACTGCGGCAGACGCGGCAGTAGCGGAGAAAGCAGTTCCAGTTCGCCGAACGAGGCGCTGGCGTCCACGTAGCGCAGCGCCGACTTCACATCGCGCCAGCCGACATGGCTCATCAGCGCCTTGGTGTCCCAGCCGCTGGCCGCCGCCCAGGTGGCGAAGCCGCGGCGCAGCGAGTGGGCGCTGTAGAGGTCCGCGGGGACGCCGGCGTCGGCGAAGATGCGCCGCAGCAGGGCGATCAGGCTGCCGCTGTGCAGCGCCTCCTCGCCCAGGTTGCCCCAGCGATCCAGCTTGCGGAACAGCGGCCCGTGGGCAATCCCGGCGATGCTGATCCATTCCAGGTAGGCCTGTACCGGGCACAGGCGCTTCAGCGCCGGCATGCGGTGAGTGACCCCGTGTCCCTGGCGGTCGCCCTTGCTGCGCGGCAGGTACAGCTGCATGCCGCCACCGGCCTGGGCCTGGATATGCTCGACGCGCAGCCGCGCCAGTTCATCGCCACGAAAACCGCGCCAGAAGCCGATCAGCAGCAGCGCCGCATCGCGCCGGGCGCGCAGCAGATCGGCCAGGCGCTGTTCGCGCCGGGCCTCGTCGGCGCAGCGTTCGAGATGGCTGACGGTCCGTTGCAGGTGTTCCAGGCTCAGGGCCGCGGCCTGGCGTTCCTGCACCGGGTGCAGGGCGCGGATGCCCTTGAGCATCTGCCTCACCAGCGGCGCCTTGGTCGGGTCGGGAAAGCCCTGGCTGAGATGCCACTGCGCCAGCGCGGCGAGGCGCTGGCGCAGGGTATTGATGGAGTGTTCGCCGGCGAAGTCCGCCAGGTAGCGGGCGATGCTGTCGGCGCTGGCGGGCAGGAAGCCGCCCCAGGTCACTTCGAAATGCTCGATGGCAGAACGGTAGCTGCGTCGCGTGTTGTCGCGGACGGCGGCCTGCAGGTACTGGTCGATCTTGCTCATGGACGAAGAGGCTATGCCGATGCGGGGTGGCAGCGAGTTTAGCGTCTCGCCGTCCACCCTGCCTATGCCGGCGTCTGGCCGATCAGAACTTCCAGTCCAGCGCCACTTCCAGGCTGCGCGGCTCGCCCAGGTAGTACTGGGTATTGCTCTGGTGAATGAAGCTCGCATAGACCTCGTCGGTCAGGTTGCGCAGGCGCGCGCTGACCTTGGTGTGCCTGTCCAGGTCATGGCTCACGGATACACCGTACAGCGTGTACGACGGCACCCACATGCTGTTGGCGGTATCGGCGTACACCGAGGCGACGTAGCGCGCATCGGCGCCAACCTGCCAGCCGGGGGCGACGTCATAGGTCAGCCACAGGTTGGCGGTGCGCTCGGGAATGTTCACCGGGGTCTTGCCCTTGCGCGAGTACACCACGCCGCCAATGGTCTCGTTGAACTCGTCGTACTCGGCGCGGACCCAGGCGAAGTTGCCGGAGGCCAGCAACTGCTCGGTGATCTTGAACGAGGCCGCCAGCTCGATGCCGGTGGAGGTCTGCTGGCCGGCCTGTTCGGTGACGTTGGCGCGGGTCGAGGAGGGCACCGAGATGTTCTTGCGCACGATGCGGTAGGCCGCCGCGGTGGCACTGCCGCGACCGTCGAGGAAGTCGAACTTGCTGCCCACCTCGACCTGCCGGCCGCGGCTCAGGTCGAAGTCACCGACCTGGCTGATCGACGCACTGGTCAGGGCGCCGCCCGGTGGTTCCGCCGAGGTGCTGTATTGGGTGTAGAGGCTGAGGTTCGACGTCAGGTCGTAGACCAGGCCAAGGCGTCCGGTGATCGCATCCCAGCGCCGGTCCAGCCCGGTGCGCGCGACATGATCGACGACATCGAAGTCGATATGGTCGTAGCGCAGCGCACTGACCAGCGCCAGGCGGTCGGTCAGGCGGGTGCGGTTCTCGACGAAGGCCGACGAGGTATCGGTGGTGGTGCTGCGGCCCTTGGCGCGTGGCGCGGCCATCCCCGGGATATCGAGGAAGTGCCCCGGTTCGAAGGCGCCCGGAGCGACCGTGTCGAAGGCGCCCTTGGACAGCGGGTAGTTGGTCTGCCGGTTGTGGTTGTAGTCGAGGCCGAAGGCCCAGTCGCTGGCCAGGCCGAACAGCTCGCCGAGGTGGGTCAGCTCGAGGCGGTTGCCGTTGACTTCCTGGTCGTGGCGCTGGCGATAACCGCTGGAACGCAGTATCGCGCTGTTGCCGGCGTTGTAGCGGTAGGCCTCGAGGTTGCGGTAATCGCGCTGGCCTTCGTAGTGGTAGAAGGTGTTGCGCAATTGGGTGTCGTCGCTGAAGCGGTACTCGGTGATCGAACGCAGCCAGCGGGTGCGCTGCTCGTAGCGGCCGTCTTCGACGTTGTAGTTGTTGAAACGCTGGTGCTTGTCGATGTGCAGCGTGCCGGACAGCGGGCGCAGCACCGGCGTGCCCCAGTACGGGCTGTCTTCCTGTTCTTCCAGGTATTCGATGGCCAGGGTGTGGGACAGGCGCTCGTTGAAGTCGCTGAGCAGGGAAAAGGCCAGGTTGCCGGCATTGTTTTCCTGGCGATCGATATAGCCGTTGCTGCCGGTGCGGCTGTAGTCCAGGCGCGCGTAGTGACGTGGGCCGTCACCCTGGTTCAGCGCCTGGTTGATGCCGATGGCGGTTTCCCGGGTGTCGTAGCGGCCATAGCTGACCCGGCCTTCGAAGCTGTCCGCCTCGCGGCTGGCCAGGCGCGTGACCATGTTCAGGCTGCCGCCGACCGCGCCGCTGCCGTTGAGGAACGAGGACGGCCCGCCGAGCAGTTCGACCCGGTCGTAGATCCAGGCCCCGACCGGTCGCGCGGCCGAGCCATATTGCAGGTTGATGCCGTTGAACAGTTGGGCGATCTGCGCACCGTTGAAACCGCGATAGGCGACATAGCCGCCCAAGCCTGGCGGTGCCGAGGCGTTGACCCCGGGCAGGGCGTTGGCGGCGTCCTGGAAGGTGCGCGCGCCGATGCTCTGCATGGTCGCGCGGTCGGCGACGCTGACCGAGGCGGGGTTTTCCCGCGGGCTCAGGTGCAGGCGCGAGCCGCTGTCGATGGGGCGATCGAGGTCGAGGCGGGTGCCCTCGGCGGGCGTATCGCCGCTGGCGGTCACTTGGCTGGCGGGCAGGGTCAGGCTGTCGTCCTGCGCCCAGGCGCAGGTAGTGGCGCTGCTGATCAGCAGCGCCAGGGTGGTCAGGCGAAACATGCAAAGGCTTCCTGGCTTGATTTGGATAGGCTCGCGCGACCCGCCCGGTTAAAGGCAGGCAGGCGTAGCGATGTCAGATCACAGCGACGGAAGCGGGGGAGGCGCGCGGGTTGAGCCTGGGCCACTGCTCGCGGGGCAGGGGCAGCAGGTGGTCGGGGTCGAGCAGCAGGGTCTCGGGCCAGAAGCGCGGGAACAGGTGCCGGACGTATTCGCCGGGCAGCGCGGCGTGGGCGGCATGGCCGCAGCAGCAGTCGCCGCTTTGCACCTTGCTGCTGGTCTGGCCGTCGAGTTCGGGCAGTTCCGCCTTGAGTTGCGCCAGCAGGGATTTGGGCAGGCTCTGCACGCCGTGGAGGGTACAGAAGCTGCCGAGAATCAGTGACTGGTTATCCACGGTGGGCGGGCGCAAGGCACGGTCGAGCGGCATGGCCAGCAGATTGAACAGCACTGCGAGGCATGCGAGCAGGATGATGTGGGTGCGCAGGCGTGAAAGCATGGAGTAGCCCGAGGCGAGAGGCGGGCATTAAGCCGGATCACATGGCCTTGTGCAATCCCTGCAGGCCCTTTTTACCGACGCGATCCCCGTAGGAGCGTGGCTTGCCCGCGAAAGGACCGCGTAGCGGTCCCAATTCGGCGGAGACTGGATTGGGCCTGCTGTGCAGGCCTTTCGCGGGCGAGCTGCGCTCCTACACCTTGAACTGCGCCACCATCCCGTTCAGCTCCACCGCCAGGCGCGACAAGTCCTGCGCCGCGGCGCTGGTCTGGTTGGCCCCGGCCGAGGTCTGCAGCGACAGATCCCTGATGTTCACCAGGTTGCGATCCACCTCGCGGGCCACCTGGGCCTGCTGTTCCGAGGCGCTGGCGATCACCAGGTTGCGCTGGTTGATCGAGGCGATGGCTGCGGCGATCAGTTCCAGCGCCTCGCCGGCGGCGCGGGCCACGTCGAGGGTGCCGCTGGCACGCCCCTGGCTGCTCTGCATGGCTTCAACGGCGCGGCCGGTGCCGCTCTGGATCTCGGCGACGATCTGCTCGATCTCGCCGGTGGACTGCTGGGTGCGATGGGCCAGGGCGCGCACTTCATCGGCGACCACGGCGAAACCACGGCCGGCCTCGCCGGCCCGCGCCGCTTCGATGGCGGCATTGAGGGCGAGCAGGTTGGTCTGCCCGGCAATTGCGCCGATCACGTCCATGACCCGGCTGATCTCGTTGGCACTGGTCGCCAGCTTCTCGATATCCCCCGCGGTGCCGGTCACCTCGTGCACCAGCAGTTGGATCGAGTGCAGCGCCTGGTTGACCCGCTCACGGCCATCGCGAGTGGTCTGGTCGGCTCCTTTGGAGGCATCGGCGGTGCTCACCGCATTGTTCGCCACGTCCTCGACGGCAGCGGTCATCTGGTTGACGGCGGTGGCCGCCTGGTCGATCTCGGCGCTCTGCTGGTGCAGGCCGCGGCTAGTGTCCTCGGTCACCGAATGCAGTTCTTCCGAGGCCGAGGCCAGTTGATCGGACGAGGCGCTGATCCGCGCCAGGGTCGAGCGCAGGCTGCCCTGCATGCGCTTGAGGGCGCCCAGCAGCAGGGCGGGTTCGTCCTTGCCGGCGGCCTCGATGTCGCGGGTCAGGTCGCCGGTGGCGATACGCTCGGCCACGTCCACCGCCTCGGCCAGCGGCACCACGATGCTGCGGGTGAGCAAGGTGGCGATGACGGCCAGCGCGAGCATGATCAGCACCAGGGTGCTGATGATCAGCAGGAACGACTCCTGCGAGGCATCGGCGCTGCGCTGCGAGGCCTTCTCGGCACCCTCGGCGTTGTACGCGACCAGGGCACGCAGCGCCGCCTGCATGGCGTCGGTGGCTTCGCCCAGTGGTCCGTTGATCAGTTGCCGGGCGTTGTCCAGGCGGTTGTTCAGCACCGCGTCGCTGACACTGGCCTGGATCTGCGCATAGTGCTCGCGGGCGCTGACGAAGGTGTTGAACAGGGTGCGGTCCTGCGCCTCGAAGATGGTTCTTTCGTAGGCGTCCAGGGTGTCCTTGAGGTTCTGGTTGAGCTGTTCGGCACGCTTGAGGGTCGCGGCGCGGGTTTGCGGCTGCTCTTCGAGCAGGCTGCGCAGGGTCATGGCGCGGGCGCGGTTGACGTCGGTGCCGACCTCGCCGAGGGACACCACGGCAGGCAGCCAGGTCATGCGGATTTCAGTGGACGCCCGGTCCATCTGCCGGGTCTCGTAGAGCGATATCAGGCCGAGCGCCAGAACCAGTAGGCCGAGCAAGGTAAACATGGCGGCAGCGCGCTTGCCGATTTTGATTTGCCTGAACTGCATGGAAACTCCTTGGGAAACGGCTGAAGCCTTCGTTCGATGATGTCGTATTGACATCGTTCCCAAGAGTACCGCGAATTGTTGACTGAATGGGTCGGAAAAGTGATTCGTTTCAGCCCCTTAAGCCAAAGCCCTGGCCGGAATCCCGGGCAGGGCTGCGCAAACCTTAAGCCAGACGCTCGAAACGATAGGGCGCGGGGTCGATGATCGGCGTATCGCCGGACACCAGGTCCGCCGCCAGGTGCCCCGCGGCCGGCGAGGTACCGAAGCCATGGCCGGAGAAGCCGGTGGCCAGGGTCAGGCCGGGCAGGGCGGCGACCGGGCCGATCACCGGGTTGGAATCCGGCGTCACGTCGATGGTCCCGGCCCAGGCCTGGGCGATCTCGGCTTTCTCGAACACCGGCCAGGCCGCGCGCAGGTTGCGCAGGGCGTCACCGTTGAGCGTGGCATTGGCTGCCGGGTCGGTGACCCGCACCCGTTCGAACGGACTCACGCTGTCGGCGCTCCAGCGCCGGGCCAGGGCCAGGTCGTTGAAGAAGTACTTGCCGAAGGAAATCTTCAGGAAGTCGCGCTGCGCTTTCAGTTGCGGCAGGTAGCGGCGGCCGAGCAGCAGGTGATCGAGGGTGAGGAAGGCGTCCAGCTTGCCGCGCTGGGTGATGATGAAGCCGCCGTCCTTGTGCTTGCGGAAGGAGAAGTCCGGGGCGCCGACGGCGGTCTCGGTCGGGCCTTCCATGGGCTGGGTGCGCAGCACCGAACAGACCAGCGGCAGGGTCGGCAGGTCGATGCCGTGGTTGCCGAGAAAGCGCCGCGACCACAGGCCGCCGGCCAGCAGCACCTGCTCGCAGCGAATCTCGCCGCGCTCGGTGACCACCCCGCTGACGCGCCCGCCGCTGGTCTGCAGGGTGCGCACCGCGCAGTTCTCGAGGATCACCGCGCCCTTGGCCATCGCCGCTCTGGCAATGGCGCTGGAGGCTAGCGTCGGTTCGGCGCGGGCATCGGACTGAGTGAAGATGCCACCCAGCCAGTCGCCCTTGCCGCCGGGCACCTTGTCGGCGATTTCCCGGGCGCTGAGCAGACGTGTATCGAGGTCCAGGTGCTCGACACTCTTCAGCCAGTTGGCATGCATGTTCATCTGCGCTTCGTTGCGCGCGATGAACATGATCCCGGCCTGGCGGTAGCCGACATCCGCGCCGACCCGCTCCGGCATCTGCGCCCACAGGCGATCCGCGGCCAGGGCCAGGGGGATATCGTCGGCGTGACGGCTGGTCTTGCGCACCCAGCCGAGGTTGCGCGACGACTGCTCGCCGGCGATCCGGCCCTTTTCCAGGACCACCACGGGAATCTTGCGCTCGGCAAGGGTCAGGGCGGCGGTCAGGCCGATGATGCCGCCGCCGATGATCACCACGGTGGTCGCGGGCGGCAGTTGCTGCTGGGTCTGTACGGGGTCGATGGTCGGCGACATGGAGTGCTCTGCGTTGGCGCGAAGATGACGGCTCAGGGGATCACTGGCCGAGGTTGATGTACACGGCCTCGGCCTTGGAGGCACCGCGGTAGGCGGTGACTTCCAGCTCGACCTTGTAGACCGTCGAGCCCAGTGGTGGGCAGGTCACGGTGCTGGCCGGGTCGATGCCGCGGAACTTGCCGCCGATGAAGTCCATGACCTTCGGCACATCGGCCGGGTCCTGGATGAACACCCGCGAGCAGACCACGTCGGCCAGGCTGGCATCGACCGCGGCCAGCGCCCGCTCGATGTTCTGGAACACCTGCTCGGCCTGCTCGATCACGTCTTCCGGGATCAGCTTGGTGTCCGGGTTGCGCCCGGCGGTGTTGGATACGTAGATCCAGTTGTCGACCACCACCAGCCGCGAGTAGCTGGCTTTTTCTTCGAAGATGGAACCGCTTTTGACCTTGACGATCTGGGTCATGGGGATTGCCTCGTATCTAGGTAAAGGAAGGGGATCAGCTGAGGACCGGGGTGTCCCACAGGTTGAGCTTGACGCCGATGCCCAGCTCGACGGCCTTGCGGTACACCACGGTGCCCCAGGCCAGGTCTTCCACCGGCATGCCGCCGACCGACATCAGGATGATTTCCTCGTCGTTGAGGCGGCCCGGCGCGTCGCCGGCGATGATCTTGCCGATGTCCTCGACCTGCTCGGCCGAAAGTTTTCCTTCGGCGATCATGTCCATGTAGCGCACGCCCACCAGCGGCACGTAGTTGTGCGCGGGCTTGGGCAGCTCTTCGAACCAGGCCTGGTACAGGCCGGTGTTGTCGACCACCTTGCGGATATCGTCCTGTTCCATGCCCTCGCAGATGCTGCAGGGGGCCGGCATGGCGAGGAAGGCGCCGGGCTTGACCCACTCGCGACGGACCAGCGGGTACTTGCTCGGGTCGCCGACTTCACCGGTGCTGCAGTAGGTGACCAGGTCGGAATCGCGCACCACTTCTTCCAGGCTGTCGACCACCTTGATGGTGGTGATCTGCGGGTAGGTCTGCTTGACCCAGGTGATGAAGCTGTCGAGGCTGCGCTGGCCGCGGCCCTTGATCTTGATGGTGTCCACCAGCGGGCAGGCGGCCATGAACGCGGCGACGGTGGTCTTGCCCATCACGCCGGGGCCGAGCAGGCCGATGACTTTCGAGTCCTTGCGCGCCAGGTGGCGGGCGCCGACGCCGGGAATCGCCCCGGTGCGGTAGGCCGAGAGCAGGTTGGCCGACATGTAGGCCAGTGGTGCGCCGCTGTCGGCGTCGTTGAGGGTGAACATCAGGATCGAACGCGGCAGGCCTTTCTCGCGGTTGGCGATGTTGGAGCCGTACCACTTGCAGCCGGAGGTGCGGAAGTTGCCGCCCAGGTAGGCGGGCATGGCCATCATGCGCCGGTCAGCGGTGGGCTTGGGCATGTGCGGGAACGGCGAGTTCTCCGGGAAGGTGATCATCGCGCCGTGGGAATCGTTGTTCGGCCCGGCCATGCGGTAGTCGCCCTGGTACAGCAGCCCGAACATTTCCTCCATGGTGTCGACGCAGGCCGGCATGTCGGTGACACCGGCGCGGATCATGTCCTGCTCGGAAAGGTAGATGAAGTCGATTTTTGTAGTCATGGGGCGATCTCGTGGTACGGCGGGCATTTTTGGATGGTCGACGAGGACGGGCGACGTCTCTGCATCGTTGCTTTCGCAGGCGTCCGGAGGGACTGGGGGAAGTTTTACTAACGAGCGGTAGGCTGTCTTGAGTGTCAGCGCCAGCCGGTTTGACTGTGCGTGACATTGGCGGCCTCATCGTGGGCAACGCCCGCTCCCACAGAGACCGCATGCACCGCTAACTCCGTGGGAGCGGGCGTTGCCCGCGATGAGGTCGTGCAAGCCTGGGAAAATGCTACTGTTGCCCACCCATGGCCCAGGCGGAGCCCGACCTTGCAACCCCTCCAACCCCACTGGCACGGCACCCTCTGGCTGGCCCCCGATCATTGCCTGATCGTCGGCCAGGCCGGACACACCGGCAGCCACGCCCACTATCCTCACCAGGTGCTGATTGCCCGATCCGGGGAGGTCGAAGCCCTTGTCGACGGCAAGGCCGAGCGCGGCCCGGTGCTGCTGATCGAGTCGGGCCGGGAACATGCCATCCTCACTGGCGAGCAGTCCCTGCTCAGCCTGTACGCCGAGCCGCTGGCCTTCGAACTGCCCCTGCTGCGCACGGTGTGCGAAGGCGTCGGCGCGGATGTCGAGGGCCTGGTCGGCGCCTTGTCGCGGCTGCCGCGCCGCACGCTGCAACCCCGGTTGGCCAAGGCCGTGCAGCGCATTCGCGAGCTCGATGCCGACGCCTTGCCTGCCGCCGAGCTCGCCAGTGCGGCCGCCTTGTCCCTCAGCCAGCTGGAGCGCCTGTTCAGTGGCGAACTGGGCGTCTCCGTGCGCCGCCTGGTGCTCTGGCAGCGCCTGCGCCTGGCCCTGCAACTGGCGCTGTCCGGCCACAGCCTGACCCGCGCCGCCGCCACGGCGGGGTTCGCCGATTCCGCCCATCTGTCGCGCACTATCCGCCGGCACTTCGGTATCCGCGGCGACCACACCTTGCGCCACCTAGAGCTGCGCGTGATCGGCTAGCGCATCGCGCAACCCGGGTGGCAGCGCTGCCGGCGGATGGCTGGCCTGGGGCCCGACGAAGGGCTGCAGCAACTGCTTGGTGTAGGCCACCGGGTAGTCGGGGCAATCGCCGATACCGAGGTCATCGTCGGCCAGCTCGTAGTCGGGCAGATGCAGAGCCGTGCCCAGCAAACGATCCCAGACGCTGAAGAACAGGGCGAAATTGAC
Source organism: Pseudomonas sp. zfem002 (assembly GCF_032621685.1). Taxonomy (NCBI): domain Bacteria; kingdom Pseudomonadati; phylum Pseudomonadota; class Gammaproteobacteria; order Pseudomonadales; family Pseudomonadaceae; genus Pseudomonas; species Pseudomonas sp. zfem002. Next base: position 171,671 of record NZ_JAVYJH010000012.1, read on the forward strand.
ATCGCCATTGCGCCCGTACTTCAGGTGGTGCAGGCGATGCACCGGTGCCCAGGCGAAGACATGGCGCAGCGCACCGAGGCGCATATCGACGTTGCTGTGCTGCAGCAGCAACTGGATGGCGATGGCGAAGGCCAGCAGCGCCGTGGTCTCCTGTGGCAGCCCGCAGAGCAGCAGGGGCAGGGTGCCGCCGAGGGCTTCGAGCAGTTGGTGCAGCGGGTGCTTCATCAGGCCGTTGAAGCCGTACATCCGGGTGACGCTGTGGTGCACCGCGTGCAGGCGCCACAGCAGCGCCGAACGATGGCTGGCGTAGTGCACCAGGGTGATGCCGAGGTCAGCGATGGGGATGGCCAGCAGCAGCTGCCAGGCCAGCGGCCAGTGGCTCGGCCAGATGCCCAGGTTCGGCAGCAAAGGCGCGATCAAGGGAATGGCGGATACGCTGAGGATGTTCAGGGATTCGTTGACGCCGGCATGCAGGACGTCGCGGGTGGTGTCCTCTTGTGGCTGGTTCCAGAAGGGACGATAGGGCCACAGGCGTTCGCAGGTGGCGCTGACTGCGATCGCCGCCAGCAAAAGCGGCAACAGCCAGGCGAAGCGTGCGCCCAGGCTGGCCAGGATTGTCGCCGTGCCGATGAAGCTGAAGAAGAAGAGAGGACCGTACAGGCTGCGCATTTGGCTGCTCCATGAAAGTTGGAGCAGTGAGTGTCGGTTTTTCCTTGGCATACACGCTTGAACGAACGGCGCATGAGGTGGATGCCGCTGGCGTTGTAGGCGCTGGCTTGCCCTCAATGAATACTCGACGCCAGCTCGAAGATCGGGATGTACATCAGGATCACGATCACCCCGATCAGCAGCCCGATGAAGGTCATCAGCAGTGGCTCGAACAGGCGCACGAACCATTCGACCCAGCGGCTGATCTCTTCGTCGTAGAAGTCCGCGCTGCGTTCCATCATCTGCCCGAGGTTGCCGGACTGTTCGCCCGCCCTGAGCAGGCGCAGGGACACCGGTGTCACCAGCTGATTGCGCTCCAGCGCCGCCGACAGCGATTGGCCCTCGCGCACCCGTTCGCAGGCCTGGTCCAGACGCAGGCGGGAGGCGCTGCCAAGCAGACCGCGGACCATGCCCATGGCGCTGACCAGGGGGATTCCACCCTGCAGCAGAATGCCCAGGGAGCGATAGAACCGCGCCAGTTCGTACATCACCAGGCGCTGGTGGACCGCCGGCAGCTTTTCCAGCAGCCGCCCGGCTGCCCGGCGAAACGCCGGGCGGCGCTGGAGCACGGCGAGGCCGCCGAGGCCGGCCACGACCAGGGCGAACAGCTCGCCCTGGCGGGCATGCAGGAACATGCCGCCGTTCATCAACATCCGCGACAGCCACGGCAGGTCGTTGCCCAGCCCTTCGAACACCAGGCTGAAGCGAGGAACGACATAGCCCATCAGGAACAGCACCACACCACTGCCGACGACCAGCAACAGCACCGGGTAGATCGAGGCGCTGATGATCTTCTGCCGCACCTCGTCCATGCGTTGCCGATAGCTGACATAGCGCCCCAGCGCGTCGCCCACCGCGCCGGTCTTTTCGCTGGATTGCACCAGGGCGATGTAGAGCGGTGGAAACACCGGGGCAAGCTGGGCCAGGGCCTGGGAGAAGGACTTGCCTTCGTACAGCAGGCGCACCAGCCCGTCGAGGGTCTTGCGCGCCTGGGACGCCTGTTCTTTCTCCGCGAGGCTTTCCAGCGCGTCGATCAGTGGCAGGCCGGCGTTGAGCAAAGTGGTCAGTTCCTGGCTGAACAGGACCAGGTTGAAGGTTTCCCGCGGGCGCAGGCGCAACGCCCGCCAGTGCCGCTCGGCGCGCAGGCTGAGGACGCGCAGGCCCTGGTCTTCGACGATACGCCGGGCCTCGCCGTCGCCCTGGGCCTCGATGGTCAGCGAGACCACGCCGGCCTTGCCGACGGCCTTGAGATGGAAGCGCATGGGCCGGACTCCGCTCATTGCCAACTGGTGACTTCGGCGTTTTCGCCGTCGCCGCCGGGTTGACCGTCCTTGCCCATGGACAGCAGGTCGTACTCGCCGTGTTCGCCGGGTTGGCGGTACAGATAGTTGCGCCCCCACGGATCCTGGGGCAGCTGTTTCTGCAGGTAGGGACCCGTCCAGCGGTTTTCGTCCGCGGGCGCCGTCACCAGCGCCTGCAGGCCCTGTTCGGTCGAGGGGTAGTGGCCGACCTCCAGGCGATACAGGTCCAGTGCCTTGGCCAGCCCCTCGATCTGCGCCCTGGCCACCTTGGCTTCGGAGCGGCCCAGCTGGGCGAAATACTTCGGCGCGACCAGGCCGGCCAGCAGCCCGAGCACCACCAGCACCACCAGCAGTTCGAGCAGGGTGAACCCGCGCTGGGCGCGCGGGGTATGACAGGGATGCCGATTCATGAGGACCTCACACAGTCGATAGCGGAGTCGCCGGCAGGGCCCATGCAAGCACCGTGCTCAGGCCCCCGGGACTGCCGCCATGGCCCGTGGCAATGGGGCTTCGGCGCGGCGGCACGCTGCTTGCGTAGGGCAGGTTCACGACCGCCCAGTGGGGCATTACCCCCAATTTCCGGGGCCGGTCGGGGGAGGTGAAGATGAACCGCAAACTTGCCGCCGCACTGCTCGGCGGGCTGCTGCTGACGGGCGTTGGCCACGCCGATGTGTTCGTGTCGGTGGATGCCAATGGCAGCTATGTGCTGTCCAACGTCCACCGTCCCGGGCGTCACTACGAGCGGGTGATCCGCGACGCCGAGGTGGTGCGGGCCGGGCCCGCGGGACAGCCGCAGATGATCGCCGGCCAGCCCTATGCCGAGCTTGTGCGGGCGGCGGCCGAGGCCAATCGCCTGCCGGAAGCCTTGCTCCATGCGGTGATCCGCCAGGAGTCGAACTATGACTCCGCCGCCACCTCGGCCAAGGGCGCGGGCGGGCTGATGCAACTGATGCCCGACACTGCACTGGAAATGGGGGTGGCCAACGTCTACGACCCCCGGGCCAACATCCAGGGCGGCGCCCGCTACCTCAAGCGCCTGATGACCCTGTTCGACAACGACATCACCCTCGCCGTGGCGGCCTACAACGCCGGTCCCCAGGCCGTGCTCAGCCGTGGCGGGGTGGTGCCGCCGTTCGCCGAGACCCAGCGCTATGTGCCCAGTGTGCTGCGCCAGTACCGGCGCCTGCAGGGGCTGGCGGTGGATGCGCCGTTGTGAGGGGTGGGTGGGTTTTCCCCGACTTTGGGGGGATCGCATTTTGGCTTCATGGTGCATGTCTTGAGTCTTGCAGTGCCCTTGAGACCAAGCGCCGTCCGCGCGGCGCTTCGCTGTGCATGACGATGCTTTTCTAGCGCCCTTGAGATCGAGCGCCGCCCGCGCGGCGCATCGCGGGCTACGCCCGCTCCCACATTTGTTGCAACGCGCCATGGCCTGTTGGATTTGAGTTGTCAGCCTTTGTTTTTTCGACGATGCATCGCGGGGAGGCTGTTGGGCTCGACTCGGTATCGAGTCGAACCAACAAGGCGGTCAACCATGGCCTGACAGACATAGGTACGTTGCAACAAATGTGGGAGCGGGCGCAGCCCGCGATGCGCCGCGCGGGCGGCGCTCGATCTTGAGGGCGCTAGAAGGGTGTCGTCATGCACAGCGATGCACCGCCCGCGCCGCGCTCGATCTCAAGACCAAAGAAAGCCTCAAGACAGCCCCCCACAGCAACCACGAAAACTGGGGAAACGGGTGGGGATTCTCCCCCAATTTTTCCAGAACCTTACGCAACCAACTGAAACCAAACGAAATTACTCATGGCACACAGATTGCTCGACAGGCTTTAGCGCGACTTCATTCCCCCATGAGCTCCAGCAGCGAGGCCCGTGATCATGACCGGCATTCCCCACGCTCATCGGTTGTTCCCCCTGATGTTCCTGATCGCCCCCTTGCTCGGCATCGAGACGGCGCAGGCCGCCGCCCGTTGCGAGCGCAACCTGGTGGCGAACGTCGTGGCGCTGGACCAGCCGCTGATGTTCAACCGCCTCGGCGCGCAGAACGCCAACGGCATGCTGTTCGCCCTGCGACGCGATGTGGTCGATGAGCATGACCGCCCGCTCACCCAGGGTGGCGCAGCGGTGCCGGGCAAGGTCTCGCTGCGCCCCGACAAGCGCCCGCGGCCCCTGGTGCTGCGGGTCGCCGCCGGCGACTGCCTGACCATCAACCTGCAGAACCTGCTGGCCTACCAGGCCAACCCGGGCAGTCATGGGCATGACGACGAGGGCGAGGAGGACGAGGAGGGCTTCGGCGACGACGACTTCAAGGTCGATGAGCAGGTGACCGACCGCCATGTCGGCTTCCAGGTCAACGGCATGCAGGCGCTCAACAGCATCGACGACATCGCCAGCTACACCGGACGCAACGCCAATACCCTGATCGCCCCCGGGGCCAGCCGCAGCTACACCCTGTATGCCGAGCGCGAGGGCGCCTTCGCCGCCAGCAGCCGCGGCGCCACCTTCGGCGGCGAAGGCGATGCCGGCAACGTCGCCAACGGGCTGTTCGCCAGCGTGGTGGTCATGCCCAAGGGCGGGCGCAGCTACCGCAATACCGTGACCGAGGAAGAGATGCGCCTGGCGTCCGGTGGTCGCACCCCGACCGGCCAGCCGATCATCGACTACCAGGCCCGCTACCCGCAGCGCGAGCCGTGGGTGGGCGAGGGCAAGGCCGGCACGCCGATCATCAACATGGTCGATGGCAATGAAATCATCTCCAGCGAAAGCGATGCCATCGTGATGGGCAGCAACGCCGACGGCAGCTTCCCGGCCTCGACCTACCCGCTGGAGTCCACCGGCAAGCGCAACCCGGCGCTGCCCAACCGGCTCGAACCGTTCCGCGACTTCGCCTCGCAGTTCCAGGACGAGACCGCCGCCACCCAGGCTTTCCCCGGCTACTGGGCGGACCCGGTGATGAGCCATGTGCTGGAGCCGACCCGCGACTCGTTCATGATCAACTACGGCTCGGGCGGCATGGGTGCCGAGGTGATCGCCAACCGTCTTGGCGTGGGCCCGATGCACGACTGCCTGTCCTGCGCCTACGAGGAATTCTTCCTCAGCTCCCACACCGTCGGCGATGTGGCGATGCTGGTGGACGTACCGGCCAACGCCGGGCTGGAGAACATCCGCCCTGGCGAGGTACCCCGTGCCGACCAGATCGGGGTCAAGGCGAGCATGGCGCTGTACCCCTCGGAGCCGTCGAACGTCAACCACAGCTACATCGGCGACTTCGTCAAGTTCCGCAATACCCACAACGGCCATGAACAGCACATCTTCCACCTGCATGGTCACCAGTGGCTGTTCAACCCCAACGATGACAACTCCGACTATGTCGACGCCCAGGGCATAGGCCCGGGGGCCGGCTACACCTACGAGATCGCCAACGGTGGCTCGGGCAACCGCAACCGGGTGGCCGGTGACGCGATCTATCACTGCCATTTCTACCCGCACTTCGCCCAGGGTATGTGGTCCATGTGGCGGGTGCACGACGTGTTCGAGGAAGGCACCCGCCTGGAGGTTTCCCAGCAGGGCAACGATGGCTACCACCGCGAGCCGTTCGCCTTGCGCAGCGGCAAGCCGGCCGCGGGGGCGCGGGCCTTGCCCGATGGGGAAATCATCGCCGGCACGCCGATACCCGCCGTCGTGCCCCTGCCGGGCAAGGCCATGCCGCCGATGCCGGGCAAGGTGGCGGTGGTGCCCAAGGTGCGGGAAACCCTGCTCGCCGAAGACCACGATGATGACGACGAGCCGGACGACCACGACGACGGGCATGACGGCGGCGCCCGGGCGATCGGCTCGCTGGCCCTGGTGGACCGCAGCGAGGCCAACCGCAACGCCGATGGCAGCCTGAAGAACCCGGGTTATCCGTTCTGGATCGGCGGCATGGAAACCTCGGTCGGCCAACGTCCGCCAACGCCTCCGCTGGACATGCTCGACGCCAGCACGGCGCAGGCCCTGAAAGCCAGCGGCAAGGCCCTCTGGGCCAACCTCGATCCGGCGCAGTCCGGCGGTTGGGACGGCGGCCTGGGCCGGCATTCGCTGGACGGTTTCTCCGCCGGCGGCGAGGCGCACACCGTTACCACGTCCCTGGACTTCTCCAAGGAAGTGACCCGGGCCAAACCGCTGTACCTGCCGGAGGAGGGCACCGACGTCGAACAGGCCGCCATGGCCTTCCACGCGAAAAAGGATCACCCAAGCTTTGCCCTGCTGCCCGGCAGCCAGATCGTAGCGCGCAACTTCCGCACCAATGGCGCCTTGCCGATCGCCGGTGCGCCGTACTACGAACCGTGCATGGACGACCGGCAGAAACGCCTGACCAGCAGCGCCGGCAGCGGCGAGTTCAACAGCGGCGAACGCCTCGACGGGCTGTCCTTCGTCGGCTCGTCCACCTTCACCGCCGACCGTCCGCGCCTGTACAAGGCGGCGAACATCCAGTTCGACGCGGTCTACAACAAGGTCGGCTATCACTTCCCGCAGGCGCGCATCCTGGCCTTGTGGGAGGACGCCTGGCCGGTGATCACCAAGCAGCGTCCGCCGGAGCCGCTGGTGATGCGGATGAACACCTTCGACTGCGTGCAGTACCAGCAGACCAACCTGGTGCCGGCCACCTACGAGATGGATGACTACCAGGTGCGCACGCCGACCGATGTGATCGGCCAGCATATCCACCTGCCGAAGTGGGACCTGACCGCCGCCGATGGCTCGGCCAACGGCTGGAACTACGAAGACGGCGTGCTTTCGCCGGGTGCGGTGCAGGAGCGCATCCATGCCATCCGCGCCTTCAACCAGTGCGCCGAGGCAGACCCGCGGGATGACACGCCAGCCTGTCCGAAAGCCCGCAACCACCCGTACTTCGGCCAGTTCGGCCGGGCCGACTGGGTCGGTGCGCGGACGGCCATGCAGCGCTGGTTCGTCGATCCGGTGGTGAACGTCAAGGGCATCGACCGCGGCCTGGGCACCATCTTCACCCACGACCACCTCGGCCCATCGACCCACCAGCAGATCGGCCTGTACGCCACGGTGCTGGCCGAGCCGGCCGGTTCCACCTGGTTCCACGCCGAAACCGGCGAGCCGCTGTACAGCGGCGCTCGCCAGGACGGCGGGCCGACCTCGTGGCAGGCCGTGGTGGCCACCGGCGACCTGGATGGCGACGGCAAGAACGACAGCTTCCGCGAGTTCTTCCTCGAATACAGCGACTTCCAGCACGCCTATGAAGCCGGCGTGTATGTCGGCGCCGGGCCCGACGGCAGGCCCAACCCGCAATCCTTCCCGGCCACCGCGGACAGCTTCCGCTACGCCATCAACCCGCCGGTGCGCAACAACGCCAGCAACCTGCTCGAAGGTGTCGTCGAAGTGCAGGGCGGCCAGGTGCCGGGCTGTCCGAGCCGGCCGTGCCCGCAGGCCATCTCGGTGGATGACCCGGGCATGTTCGTCATCAATTACCGCAACGAGCCGCTGGCCCTGCGCGTGTTCGACCCGAACCGGGTCGGCCCCGACGGCAAGCGCGGCATGCAGGCGGACGGCCTCGGCGGCGACCTCGCCTATGCCCTGCAGAGCCGCACCGACCGGGCCATCCCGGCGATGAACCTGGCACCGAACCTGGTCACCTCCGCAGTCGGCCCCACCGGCGGCACCACCCTGTTCCCGCCGCATATCAACCGGGGCGGCGCCGAGCCGGGCGATCCCTTCACCCCCATGCTGCGCACCTACACCGGCGACAACGTGCGGCTGCGGGTGCATGCCGGCGGCCATGAGGAGGAGCACAACGTGACCTTGCACGGGGTCAAGTGGCTGCAGAGCGGCTCGGGCTTCGGCAACAGCTCCAACTCCGGCTGGCGCGCTTCGCAGATGATCGGGATTTCCGAGCAGATGGGCTTCATCGCGCCGCTGTCGATGCTGTCCAGTTCGGCGGCGACCACCGGCGACTACCTGTACTCGATGGACGCTTCGCTGGAAGGCTACTGGAGCGGCATCTGGGGCGTCATGCGCAACTACACGGCGCAACGCGCCGACCTGTTCGCCTTGCCGAACAATCCCAAGCCGGCCGGCATGCGCAATACCGTGGCCTTCGACGGCACCTGCCCGCGGATCAGCGCCAACCCCAACGGCATTGGCACCCGGCCGACGGTACAGCGCAACTACGAGGTGGTCGCGGCCCTGGCCAACGACATCCTGGCCAACCCCCTGGGGCTGACCCTCGGTGACCCGGCGGGCCTCGGCCAGCATGTGGGCGGGCCGCTGAACCCGGCGGGCGGGACCCTGGTGTTCAACTCGCGGCCGGTGAGCATCCCGCAGGTCACGGTGACCGATCCGGAGGACGGCGTGACCATGACCCTGGGCGGGCAGAGCGGCCCGCTGCATGACCCGACCGCGATCCTCTACGTGCGCAAGGCGGATCTCGACCCGGTCAGCGGCAAGCTCAAGCCTGGCGTGCCGGTGGAGCCCCTGGTGCTGCGCGCCGCTGCCGGCGACTGCATCAACGTCACGCTGGAAAACCGCCTGCCCAGCGTCATGCCCGACCTGACCCAGACCGCGGTGATGCAAGGGGTGGTCAAGCGCGATCGCAACGCCAGCGACGGCTCGACCACCTTCAGCAACAACCTGATCCGGCCGTCCAGCCATGTTGGCCTGCACGCGCAGCTGCTGGCGTACGACATCACCAAGTCCGACGGGGTGAACGTCGGTGCCAACCCGCTGCAGACCGTCCCGCCACGGCTCGGCAACAGCGGCGCCTGGCCGAGCCGTACCTACCAGTTCTACGCCGGGCACCTGGAGCGCGAGGGCAAGCCGGTCACCCAGCTTGGCCGCAGCGTGGACAACATCAATGCCACGGCAGTGGAGTTCGGCGGGCTCAACCTCACCCCGGCGGACGTGATCAAGCAGCCGCAGAAAGGCCTGGGCGGCGCCATGAGCATCCTGCCGCTCGGCGCGACCTGGGTCGATGACACCCGCAAGGTCAACGCCACGGTCAGCGCACCGGGGCAGACCAGCTACCGCGACTTCGCCATGGTCTGGCAGAAAGCCCTGAACCTGCGCTGGGCCAACGGTCGTCCGGTGGAAGGCATCGCGGCCGAAGGGCTGGGGGTGCCGACCGATCCGCAGGACAACTCCAGCATGGCCATCAACTACCGGAGCGAGCCGCTGTGGTATCGCTTCGGCCTGGCCCCGGATGCGCCGTTCGGTCATGCCGATGGTGCGGGCTACGGCGACGTGCCCAACGCCCATATGGCCTACAGCAATGCCCTGGTGGGGGGCGATCCGCAAACGCCAGTGCTGTATGTCAAGCCGGGGCAACCGTTCCGCACCCACATCCTGATGCCCACGGGCGGCAGTCGCGGCACCACCTTCCAGCTGGACGGGCATGTCTGGTCGGCCAACCCGTTCCTGCCGGAGAAGAGCGACACCGGCGGTTACCCGATGAGTACCCCGGGCGTGGGCTCGGTGCGCTTCGGCCTGAACCCGATGTCGATGTACATCGGTGCCCACGAAAGCGTGCTCCCGGCCGCGCACTTCAGCTTCATGCACCCGAGTGCGGGGGGCATCAACGCGATACCGGGCGACTACCTGTTCCGCGACTACGCGGCCTACGGCAACACCGCCGGCCTGTGGGGCCTGCTGCGGGTGACCAACGACGTGGAACCGGCGCCGACGCCTTGAGCGCCGGTGCAATCCGAGGGGGAGAAAGGACATGGACAAGGGCACACGCGGGTGGTGGATCGGGGCGCTGTTGCTGGCCCTGGGCAACGCGGGCTGGGCGAGCGGGGACGAGGCTACGCTGGTGCGCGACGGGGTTGCCGTGGCGCTGCGGATCACGCCCCTGGCCGAGGACGGGGTGATGCGCGAAGGTGAATTCGCCGATGTCGGTTTCCGCATCAGCGACAGTGCCTCCGGCCAGCCCCTGGCGGGCCTGGCCCCAGGGGCCTGGCTCGACCCGCAGGCCGTCGCCGCGGACCTCGCCCAGGGGCGCGAGCACAGCTGCAAGTCGCGGGTCGGGACCTTCCTCAAGTCGAATATCGGTGCCCGGCCGCTGCTCGACCTGAACAGCTACTTCCTGCTGGTCATGAACCGCGATGCCAGCGTGTCGGTGGTCGATCCGCAAGTGTCGGTCGGCGGGATCACCAGCACCCGGGCGCGGATCGAGCTGAAACAGGCGCCGATGGACTGGGTGACGCCGAAGGACAACAAGCGGGTGTTCGTCTCCATGCCCACGGCCGGCGAAGTGGCGGTCATCGACAGCGAGCGCTTCAAGGTCATCGACAGCATCGCCGCCGGCGAAGAGCCTGTGCGGGTCGCCCTGCAACCCGACGAGCGCCTGCTGTGGGTCGGCAACAATGCCCGCACGCCCGGCCGCTCCGGGGTCACGGTGATCGATGCGCAGAGCCTCAAGCCGCTGAAGCACCTGGCCACCGGTGCCGGCCATCACGAGATCGCGTTCAGCCAGGACAGCCGCCACGCCTTCGTCAGCAACCGCGACGACGGCACGGTGAGCATCATCGACATCGCCAGCCTGACCCTGAGCAAGCAGCTCAAGACCGGCTCGCATCCGCTGTCGCTGGCCTGGTCGCCGCTGTCCCAGGCGGTCTATGTCGCCGATGGCCGGGACGGCACGGTGACGGTGATCGACGCCGCCAGCCTTGCGCTGCGCCGCGTGGTCCAGCTCAAACAGGGGCTTGGCCCGATGGGCTTCAGCGCCGACGGACGCTTTGGCGTGGTGCTCAACACCCTGGAGAACCAGGCCTCGATCATCGACGCCGGCAACGACGCGCTGATCCATGAGCTGGCGGTGTCCAGCGAGCCGTACCAGGTGGTGTTCAGCCAGGCCTACGCCTATATCCGCGGGCTGTCGTCGGCCAGGGTGACGATGATCAACCTCGCCTCGCTGGGTGCCGGGCGCACCCCGATCAGCCAGGGCTTCGACGCTGGCCCCCAGGCGCCGCGCCTGGCCGGTGACCTGCCGCTGGCCTCGAGCCTGGCGGTGACGCGGGACGACAACGCGGTGTTCGTGGTCAACCCGGTGGACAACACCACCTATTTCTACGCCGAGGGCATGAACGCGCCGATGTCCGGCTACCCCAATCGCGGCCAGGTGGCGCGGGCCGCGCTGGTGATCGACCGCAGCCTGCGCGAGGTGGCGCCGGGGCTGTACAGCGCGCGGGTCAAGCTGCCGCCCGCCGGCCGCTTCGATGTCGCGTTCCTGCTCAACCAGCCGAACATCGTCCATTGCTTCAGCACCCTGGTCGAGCCCGCCGGCGACAGCGCCCGGCTGCCCGGGGTCCCCAGGGTCGAGTTCATGCTCGACAGCGCCAGTACGCCCCTCGGCAGCCCGTACCGGGTGCGCTTTCGCATCGTCCAGGGCACGCAGTCGGTGCGCCGGGGCGGGCTCGGCGACGTACAGGTGCGCTACTTCCGCGCGCCCTCGTCGCGCGCCCGGAGCGTGGCCGCGCGGGAGGTGGAAGAGGGCATCTACGAAGTACCGCTGACCCTGGACCAGCCCGGTGCCTGGTACCTGCATGTACGCGCCGCCTCCCTTGGCGCGGACTTTGGCGACAAGACTTTCGCCAGTGTCCGGGTCGTTCCCGGCGTGGCCCACTGAAGAGGAAACCGACATGAACCGATTCTTGCTGACGCTCGGCCTGCTGTTCGCCGCGATCACCCAGGTCCAGGCGCACTCGGCGGGCGAACACGCCGGCCACGGCGTGACGGCCGCCCCGTCCAGCGCCCAGGCGACCCAGGTGAGGTTCGCCGACGTCGCGCTGCTCGACCAGGACGGCCATGCGGTACAGCTGGAAAACGACCTGGTCAAGGACCGGATCGTGGTCATGAGTTTCATCTACACCAGCTGCACCACGGTTTGCCCGGTGGTGTCGTCGATCCTGGGAAAGGTCCAGAAGCAACTGGGCGAGCGGGTTGGCGGCGAGGTGCAACTGGTCTCGATCAGCATCGATCCGCAGCGCGACGATACCCGGCGCCTCGCCGACTACGCCCGGGCGTTCCAGAACGGTCCCGGCTGGAGCTGGCTGACCGGGTCGCCGAGCGCGGTGACAGAAACCCTCAAGGGCCTGGGCAGCTTCAGCGGCGACGTCAGGAACCACGCGCCGCTGATCCTGGTGGGCGATGGCAACAGTCGCAACTGGACCCGCTACTACGGCTTCACCGACCCCGAGGTGTTGATCCGCGAAGTGCAGCGGCTGAGCGCGCAGCGTCATGCACAAGCCAGGCACCACGCGGTCGCCCTGGAGCAGCAACCATGAAGATCAGCGACTGGATCGTGCTGTGGGTGTGTTTCTGCGTCTTCACCGCCGTGGTGTTCGCCCATGAACAGCACGCCCCCGAGGCGACGGCGCAGCCCGAGAAGACCCTGGTCGCGGAACCGGCCCGCGGTACCCACGATGCCAGGACCTGGTTCACCGATACCCCGCTGCAGGACCAGAACGGCGAGACCCTGCGGTTCTACAGCGATGCCCTGGAAAACCGCGTGGTGCTGCTCAACGTGATCTTCACCAGCTGCACCGATGCTTGCCCCCTGATCACCCGCAAGCTCAAGGAGGTGCGCGAGATGCTGGGTGAGCAGGCCGGGGACATTACCTTCATTTCCCTTACCAGTGATCCGCTGCGCGACACGCCGGCGGTGCTCAAGGCCTTTACCCTGAAGCAAGGGGTCGATGACCCCCACTGGCTTTTCCTCACCGGCGACAAGGCGAAGATCGACCTGGTGCTGCGCCGCATCGGGCAGATCGTGCCGTCGCCCGAGCAGCACTCCACCCAGTTGATCGTCGGCGATGTCGCGAACAAACGCTGGAGCAAGATCCGTCCGGATGCGCCGCCCGCGGCCATCGCCCAGCGCCTGCAACTGCTGACCATGCCCGTGGTCGGCCGGTGAGCACGGGCCATGAAGACCTTCCTCGTCCTCGCCCTGTGCTGGCTCTGCGCCCTGGCCAGCGGTGCCTGGGCACTGGCGCTGGACCCCAGCGAGAGCGCCGGCAAGCGCCTGTACCGTGAAGGCCTGGCGGCGAGCGGCGAGCCGGTCATGGCGCGGGTCGGCGCGGCGGGAACCCTGCTGCCGGCCAGCCACCTGCCATGCGCCGGTTGCCATGGCGCCGACGGCCGTGGCCGGCCGGAAGGCGGGGTACGCCCGGTGGACCTTGGCTGGGCGCGGCTGAGCAGCGTGCATGGCCAGCAGCAGGTCAATGGCCGCAGCTACCCGGCCTATGCCGAAGGCACTCTGGTCCGGGCGATCCAGGAAGGTCTCGATCCGGCGGGCAACCGGCTCGACCCGAGCATGCCGCGCTTCGTGCTGTCGCTGCACGACCAGCGCAACCTGATCGCCTACCTCAAGCGCCTGGCCGAGGATCGCGACCCTGGCGTGGAGGCCGACACCCTGCACCTGGGTACCCTGCTGCCCGATGCAGGGCCGCTGGCCGAGGAGGGCGCCACCGTGGCGGCGCTGCTCCAGGGCTGTATCGCGCGGATCAACCAGGCGGGCGGTATCCATGGTCGTCGCTTGCGCCTGACCATCGTCGATCCCGGCCCGGACCGGCACAGTGCCGGACAGGCCCTCGACCGGCTGCTCGACGAGGACCAGGTGTTCGCCCTGATCGCGCCACTGGCACCGGCGCTCGGGCCGCAGCTGGCCGCGCGCCTGGAGCAGGCCGGGGTGCCCTTGATCGGCGCCCTGTCGTTGCTCGGCGGCGCGCGGTCGAGCCGGCAGATCTTCGAGCCCTTGCCGGGGCTGCGCGAGCAACTGGTCGCCCTGGCCGACTACGCCGCACAACCCCTGGACGCACGGCAGGGACCGACCCTGATCGCCTATCCGGACGAGGCCGACCTGCAACAGGCGGCGCAGGACCTTGGCCAGTACCTGCGCAGCCATGGCTGGCAGGATGTGCGCCTGCAGGCCGGGGAGCTTGAGCAGGCGGCGCCGCTGCCGCGGTTGCGCTCGGTCTTCTACCTGGGTAATGGCAGCGGTTTCAGCGCTTTCGCCAGCCGCTTGCAGGCGGCCGGGCAGGCACCTTACCTGTTCGCTGTCGCCAACCAGGTGGCCGGCGACCTGCTGCAGGTGCCCGAGGGCTTCTCCCGGCGGGTGTTCCTCGCCTATCCCTTCGTACCCGGCGACTGGACCCCGGCCGGACGCCAGGCACTGGCCCAGGTCCGTGAAGCGGCGGGCCTCGGCGGGCAGCACGCGGTGCTGCAGGTGGCGGCCTTCAGCTCGATGCTGCTGCTGGGCGAGGGCATGAAGCAGGCCGGCCGCGACATCAGCCGTGAACGGCTGGTCGCTGCCCTGGAGGGCCTGCATGATTTCGCCACCGGCCTGACGCCGCCGATCAGCTTCGGCCCCGGTCGCCGCCTGGGCCTGAACGGCGCCCATGTGGTGACCCTGGAACTGCCCGAGCAGCGCTTCTACCTGGTGGCGCCCTATAAACCCGTTGCCCTGATGCCGTGACCGGAGTGCGCCGATGAAACTCAACGATTGCCTGATCCTGCTGCTCCTGTGGACGCCCTGGGCACTGAGCGGCAACGAGCCCGTGGTCGCGCGGGTCAATGGCGAGGAGATCTCGGCGTTGCGCCTGGAACGCTATTTCGCCGAGTACCTGGAGGACCAGGGGCGGGCGCTGGGCAGCATCCGCAGTCCCAAGGCGTACCAGCAGTTGCGGCGACAGGCGCTGGACGCCCTGATCGACCGGGAACTGCTCTGGCAGGAGGCGTTGCGGCGCGATGTGCAGATCAGCGACGAGGTGGTCGCGGCCCAGATCGAGCAGACGCGCCAGGCCATGGGCGGCGCCGAGGTGTTTGCCCGCCGGCTGGCCGACGCGGGTTTCGACGAGGCCGGTTACCGCGACTATACCCGCCGCGAACTGGCGGCCCGCCAGGTGTTCGACGCGCTGGCCACGGTCGCCGCGCCGGATGAAGGGCAGGTGCAGGCCTTCTATGCTCAACACCGCGCCGAGATGAGTCGGCCGGAGCAGGTCCAGGCCCGGCATATCCTCATCAAGGTAGCCCGCGATGCCGATGCCGCCGCGGTCGAGGCGGCGCGGCTACGCTTGGAAGACGCCAGGCGGGAAATCGCCGCGGGCGAGGACTTCGCCAGTGTCGCCGGACGCCGCTCCGAGGATGCCTCCGCCAGCGCGGGGGGCGACCTGGGTTACTTTCCCCGCGGACGCATGTTCCCGGAGTTCGAGGCCGCGGCCTTTGCCATGGCGCCCGGTGACATCAGCCAGGCAGTGCGGACGGATGTGGGATGGCACCTGATTCTTTTGCAGAACCACTTGGAGGCAGCCGATGTCTCAGAACAACAGGGATTGGAAATGGTTCGCACTTACCTCGTCCGCGAGCAGCGGGTGCAGGCCCGGCAGCACGCCTTGGCGCAGTTGCGCTCGAGCAATCGGATCGAACGGATCGACGATGACCGAAGCCGTTTTCCCCACTAGTGGGGGAAACGCGCGAGGACCTGTCCGCAGACACCCCCGGGTTTGGGGGGGAACCTTTCGAGTGTGAAAAAATACTTATGGATATCAATCATATGCAGCGCCAGCTGGAGCGTTGTGGTGCCTGGCATGAAGTGTGCTCAAGCCTTGAGCAAGGCACACACTCCACCAGGCCCGGCTCTCGGATCTGCGGTTACAAGGAGTCAGCCTTGTTGAACAAAGTACTGGTTGTGGAAGACGAACAGCTGCTTGCACAGAACCTCCAGGATTACCTGCAGGCGCAAGGGCTGGAAGTCCTGATAGCGCACGAAGGCGCCGAGGCCATTGGCGTTGCCGAAGGTTTCGCGCCCGATGTGATGGTGTTCGATTACCGCTTGCCCGATATGGAAGGTTTTGACGTTCTCGATGCCGTCCGCCAGGACAGGAAATGCCACTTCGTGCTGATTACCGGGCACCCCACCACGGAAGTCTGTGATCGGGCCCGGGCGCTGGGAGTCAGTCATATCCTGTTCAAGCCGTTCCCCCTGGCGGAACTGGCCCGAGCGATCTTCGACCTGCTGGGGGTGGAGCGCGAACCCGGAACAGCCGTGACCCGCGCCGAAGGCTTCGTCGAACGCCGCCAGAACAAGACTGAGAGCTTCCCGCTGCAGATGTACGACGGCAGCTGGGTGCTGGCGGACCGCCGACGAAACTCGACCTCCGTGGCCCCAGACGACGAACACTTGCTCACCGGGGAGTAGTGACGCGACAAGAGGTTCCGGCCTGGTCCGAAACAGCTCGCCGCGTCGACAGGGCGCAAAGCCCCCGGCGTTGGAGAGCAAGCCATGGACCGTCTGTCCCTTGCCTTGGAAACGGTGCAGCCAGCCCCTGTACCGTCATGTTTCAGCAGTGATCAACTGGCCCAGGCCCGCGCCCGTGCCACCAGCTCCGGCGAACGCCTGCTCGACGCCCTCGGGGCGCTCAGCGAGCTGGCACCGATGCCGTTCATCCAGTGCCTCGGCGCCACGCTGCACTACCCGGTGCTGGACACCGACGCCCTGTTCAGCGCCACCCCGATCTTCGACCGGGTCACCCTGGCGCAATGCCTCAAGCGCGAATTCATCCTGCTGCGTCACGGCGACAGCGTCATCGGCGTGTTCGCCGATCCCTTCGACAACGCCCGCCTGGCCTGGATTGACGATTGCCTGCACGGGGCGGCGCTGTACCTGGTGCATGCCGACGACCTCAAGGCCTACCTGGCCCGCCACGAAGAAAGCTTTCATGCGGTGGAATCGCTCAACGCCCAGGCCGATACCCAGGCCGAAGGCGACACCCTGCAGAGCCTGTCCCTGACCAGCATCAGCGAAGACGCCAGCGTGGTGGTCAAGCTGGTCAACTCGACCCTGTACGACGCGCTGAAGATGCACGCCAGCGATATCCACCTGGGTACCACCGGCAGCGGCCTGGTGATCAAGTACCGGATCGACGGGGTGCTGAACAACATCAGCAAGATCCAGGGCAGCGAATTCGCCGAGCAGGTGATTTCCCGGGTCAAGGTCATGGCCGAGCTGGATATCGGCGAAAAGCGCGTACCCCAGGACGGCCGCTTCAAGATCGGCATCAGCGGCCGGCAGATCGACTTCCGCGTTTCGATCATGCCGAGCATCTTCGGCGAGGACGCGGTCCTGCGGGTGCTGGACAAACAGGACCTGGCCGACAAGGTCTGCGGCGTGCAACTGCAGGCCCTGGGCTTCGCCGAGGCGACCCTTGGCCAACTGCGCCGGCTGGCCGCCGAGCCCTATGGCATGGTGCTGGTCACCGGGCCTACCGGCAGCGGCAAGACCACCACCCTCTACGCGATGATCACCGAGATCAACCACGGCGTGGACAAGATCATCACCATCGAGGACCCGGTGGAGTACCAGTTGCCGGGTGTCCTGCAGATTCCGGTCAACGAGAAGAAGGGCCTGACCTTCGCCCGCGGCCTGCGGTCGATCCTGCGGCACGACCCGGACAAGATCATGGTTGGCGAGATCCGCGACCCCGACACCGCGCAGATCGCCGTGCAGTCGGCCCTGACCGGGCACTTGGTGTTCACCACCATCCACGCCAACAACGTGTTCGACGTGATCGGCCGCTTCACCCAGATGGAGATCGACCCCTACAGCCTGGTCTCGGCGCTCAACGCGGTGCTGGCCCAGCGCCTGGTGCGCCTGGTCTGCACCAGCTGCGCCGTGCCTTGCCAGCCCGGCGCCGAGGAGCTGCAGCGCTCCGGGCTCGATCCACTGCAGGTCGGCCACTACCGCTTCGTTCATGGCAAGGGCTGCGGCCATTGCCGCGGCAGCGGCTATCGCGGCAGAACCGCGATCGCCGAGCTGCTGCACCTGGATGACGAGCTGCGGCAGATGATCGTCGAGCGCCAGCCGGTGGCGAAAATCAAGGCACTGGCCTGTAGTCGCGGCTTGCGCCTGCTGCGCGAATCGGCCCTGGAACTGGTGCAGGAAGGGCGTACCACGCTCGAGGAGATCAACCGTGTCACTTTTATCGCGTGATCGCTACATCGCCGTGCTCGGTGCCAACGCTGTCGGCCTGGGCCAGTGCCAGGCCGGTGCACGGCGCTGGCTGGGCAGTGTCGGTTTCATCGACGAAGGCTTCCACGCCTGGACCGTGGCCCTGGAAACCCTCGACCTGCTGCTGGCCGAACACACGCACGCCGGGGCCCGCCTGGACGTGGTCATCTCCGCGCACTTCAGCCGCTTCTGCCTGGTGCCGTGGAGCGAGCAGATCAATCGCCCGGATGAACTGCAAGGTTTCGCCAGGCTGTGCTTCGAGGACCTGTACGGCGCGCCGGAGCAGGCCTGGGACCTGGTGCTGTCGGCCGAGGCGGCCGGCCACGCGCGTATCGCCAGCGCATTGCCGCAGGCCCTGCTGGAGCGCCTGCGTGGCCTGGCCCGCAGCCGCGGCCTGCGCCTGCGTTCGGTGCAGCCGTACCTGATGGCGGCGTTCAATCGCTTCGACCGGCACCTGGACGGCGGCGACTTTCTCTTCGTCGTCGCCGAGCCGCTGCGCAGCGTGCTCCTGCTGGCCCGGGAAGGGCGCTGGGCGGCGGTGCGCTCGCTGGGGGGCAACGACAGCGATGCGGCCCTGGCGGCGTTGATCGGTCGTGAAAGCCAGTTGCAGGCGTGCGCCAGCGACCGCCCGTTGTCGCTCTACCTGCATGCGCCCGGGCGTACCGAGTCGCCACCCCAGGTGCCGGGGGTGAACGTGTGCGAGCTGGATGGCGCCGCCGAGGGCGTGCGCGACAGCCTGTACGTCATGTGCCGGGCGGTGGCCTGAGATGCGCCCGCTCATGCTCGACTTCCAGCAGGGGCGCCGCCCGGGGCCTCTGGGCTGGGGCCTGCTGATCGCCGGCGGGCTGCTGGCCCTGGCCTGCCTGGCCGGGCAGGGGTACCTCGACAGCCTGACCGGTCAGCAGCAGGGCGATCTGCACAGCACCCGCCGCGCGCTCACCGGCGACAGCGACGCCAGGCTCGACGCGAGCCCGGCGCAAACCCGCGAACAGGCACAGAACCTCGCCGAGATGCGCAAGGTGTCGCAGCAGCTGCGCCGGCCCTGGGAGCGTCTGTTCGCCACCCTGGAGAGCCTGCCGCGCAGCGATATCGCCTTGCTCAGCCTGACCCCGGACGCACGCAAGGGCCAGTTGCGCCTGACCGCCGAGGCCCGCGATCTCGAGGCCATGCTCGACTTTCACCGGCGCCTGGAGGCCAGCGACGAGCTGTCCGACGTGTCGCTGCTGAACCACGAGATCGTGGTCGGCGTGGCGGAGCATCCGGTGCTGTTCAACCTGTCGGCCACCTGGGAGATCGGCGATGCGAATCCCTAGATTGATCGTCCACGAATACCTGCAAGGCCTCGGTGTTCCCGGTCTGCTCGGCGCCGCGTTGCTGCTGGCGGCGCTGATCCACGCCCTGGCGGGCCTGGTGCCGGACTGGCAGGCCCTGCAGCAGTTGCGGCAGGAAACCCGCGAGGCCAGTGAATACCTGGCCAGGGTCGAAGACGGCAGCCTGGCGGCGCCCGCCGT
The DNA here is from genome assembly GCF_032621685.1 of Pseudomonas sp. zfem002. Classification (NCBI taxonomy): domain Bacteria; kingdom Pseudomonadati; phylum Pseudomonadota; class Gammaproteobacteria; order Pseudomonadales; family Pseudomonadaceae; genus Pseudomonas; species Pseudomonas sp. zfem002. The sequence continues at coordinate 191,197 of NZ_JAVYJH010000012.1, forward strand.
CCCGCAACGCCAGCTCGACGACTTCCACCGCAAGCTGCCGTCCCAGCCCCTGGCGACGGTGGCCATCGACCGCATCTACGCCCTGGCCGCCCAGGAGCACATCACCCTGGCGCGGGGCGAGTACGCCCTGGGCATCGACCCGAAAACCCACCTGGCGCGCTACCAGATCCTCCTGCCGGTGCGCGGCAGTTACCCGCAACTGCGGCGCTTCCTGCATGCCTTGCTGGGCCAGTTGCCGGCGGTGGTGGTGGAGGACGTGGAGTTCCAGCGCAAGAAAATCGCCGACACCGACCTGACCGGGCGGATCCGTATGACCCTTTATCTGTCGAGGTCGTGATGAACGGCAAACGTGCGGCGGGCTGGTTGACCTTCCTCGGTGTGGCGGCCGTGCTGGCCTGGGCGCCTGGCTACTTCCTCGACGAGCCGCAAGCCGACGAGGCGGGCGTGGCCCTGGCCACCCCGGCGAAACCCGCGCCGCGCAGCGTGCTGCCGGCAGCCCCGGCCAGGGGCGACAGCGCGCCGATCCGCGACCTCAGCCCGGTCGGCGATCTGTTCGCCAGCCACAGCTGGAAGGCCGCGCCGACCCTGGCCACGGTCACCGAGCAGCCGCTCAGCCCCGCCCCGGTGGTGCCGGCGCCGAGCGTACCGCCCATGCCGTTCCAGTTTGTCGGCAGGCTCGATGACCGACGTGACCTGCAGGTGTTTCTGCAGGATGGCGAAAAAATATACGTCGTGCGCAAGGGCGACGTGATCGACGAAACCTGGCGGGTCGAGGGCATTTCCGAGCTGGAACTGAGCTTCGTCTACCTGCCGCTGCACGTGTCCCGGACACTGTCCGTGGGGAGCTCGCAATGAACCGAATCCATCTGATGATGAGCCTTGGCCTGTACGCCGCGCTCGCCGCCTGCAGCTCCGCCCGGGTCGCCAACGAAGAGGCCAGCGACCTGATCGAGTCGGGCCAGTACGAGGCCGGCCTGGCGCGGATCGAGGAAGGCCTGCGCGAGAACCCGCGCGACACCGAGCTGCACCTGGCGCTGAACAGCGGGCGGGCGCGGGCGATCACCGCCTTGCTCGGCGAGGGCGACCGCGAACGCGCGCAGCGCAACGTGGCCGCGGCCCGCATGGCCTACGGCCGGGTCCTGATCATCGAACCGAACAACCGCCGCGCCCAGGATGCCCTGCGCCAGTTCGACTACCTGCGCAGCCAGGACGAGCAGCTCGAACGGGCCCGTGGCGACCTGCGCCGGGGCGATATCCTCGGCGCCGAGCGCCAGGTCCGGCAGATCCTCGAACTGGACCCGAAGAACGAGGATGCCCTGGAACTGCAAAGCAATATCCGCCTGGTGCAGAGCCGCAACGTCGTGCAGTACCCGCAACTGCGCACGCGCCTCGAACGGCCGGTGACCCTGGAGTTCCGCGATGCCAACCTGAAGACCATCTTCGAGGTGCTGTCCCAGGTCGCCGGCCTCAACTTCATCTTCGACAAGGACCTGCGGCCGGACATGAAAGCCACCATCTTCGTGCGCGACGTGCGCATCGAGGACGCCGTGGCCCTGCTGCTGCAACAGAATCAGCTGCACCAGAAAGTGGTCAACGAGAACACCCTGCTGATCTACCCGGACTCGCCACAGAAGCTCAAGGATTACCAGGAGTTGGTGATGCGCACCTTCTACCTGACCAGCATCGACGCCAACACCGCGCTGAACATGATCAAGACCATGCTCAAGACCCGTGACGTGTTCGTCGACGAGCGCCTCAACACCCTGACCATGCGTGACAGCGAGGACGCGATCCGCATGGCCGAGAAGCTGCTGCAGTCCCAGGACCAGTCCAACCCGGAGGTGGTCCTGGAAGTGGAAGTGATGGAAGTGGCCCGGCAACGCATTCTCGACCTCGGCCTGCAATGGCCGAACACCTTCGGGGTGCTGAACAGCGAGGGCGGGGCGGTGACCGTGCTCGATCAGCTGAAAGGCATCAATTCCAGCCGGATCAGCATCTCGCCATCGCCCCAGGCCAAGATCAACGCCCAGGACAACGACATCAACACCCTGGCCAGCCCGGTGATCCGCGTCAGCAACCGCGAGCAGGCGCGCATCCACATCGGCCAGCGGGTGCCGATCATCAGCGCCACCTCGGTGCCCTCGACCCAGGGCCCGGTGATCACCGAAAGCGTCACCTACCTCGATGTCGGCCTGAAGCTCGAAGTGCAGCCGGTGGTGCACCTGAACAACGAGGTGGCGATCAAGATCGCCCTGGAAGTCAGCAACGCCACGCCGCTGGAACCGACCCGCCAGGGCACCATCCCGGTCCAGGTCGATACCCGCAATGCCCAGACCACCCTGCGCCTGCACGACGGCGAAACGCAGATCCTCGCCGGCCTGGTGCGCAACGACCACGGCGCCACCGGCAACAAGATTCCCGGGTTGGGCGACATCCCGGGGCTGGGGCGCCTGTTCGGCAGCAACAAGGACACCTTCGGCAAGTCCGAACTGGTGCTCTCGATCACCCCGCGCATCGTGCGCAACCTGCCGTACCAGAGCCCTTCGGACATGGAATTCCCCACCGGCACGGAAACCAGCCTGCACATCCAGGCGCCGGACCGTCGGCTGAACGAGGCGAGCGTCGGCGAAACCCCGGTGGCGGCCAGCACCGCTGTCGTCGTCGAGAAACCCTGATCATGAACGCCTCGCAACGTGGTTTCAGCCTGATCGAAGTGGTCGTCACCCTGGCCCTGGTCGGTCTGCTGGCCGGCCTCGCGGCGCCGCTGACCGAAACCGTGGTGCGCCGCGGCAAGGAGCAGGAACTGCGCACCGCGCTCTACCAGATCCGCGATGCCATCGATGCCTACAAGCGCGCCTTCGATGCCGGCTACATCGAGAAGTCGCTGAACAGCAGCGGCTACCCGCCGAACCTCCAGGTGCTGGTCGAGGGCGTGCGCGATGTGCGCAGTGCCAAGGGCGCCAGGTTCTATTTCCTGCGCCGTCTGCCTCATGACCCGCTGACCGCGGCCAAGGCCGACGATGGCGGTGGCTGGGGGCTGCGCGCCTACGACAGCCCGGCCCACAGTCCGCGCGAGGGGGCGGACGTGTTCGACGTCTACTCCAGGGCCCGGGGCAAGGGTCTCAACGGCATCGCCTACCGGGAGTGGTGAGCTTATGCACCGGGAAAAAGGCTTCACCCTGCTGGAACTGATGGTGGTCATGGCGATCATCGCCACCCTGATGACCATCGCCATGCCGCGCTACTTCAACAGCCTCGATGCCTCCAGGGAGACCACCCTGCGCCAGAGCCTGTCGGCCATGCGCGAGGCGCTGGACCACTACTACGGCGATACCGGGCATTACCCCGAGTCCCTCGAACAGCTGGTGGAACAGCGTTACCTGCGCAACCCGCCGATCGACCCGATCACCGAGCGCAAGGATTCCTGGGTGCTGGTCGCGCCCCCCGAGGGCGTCGCCGGTGGCGTGGCCGATATCAAGAGCGGGGCTAGCGGGAGGGCGCGCGATGGCAGCCTGTATGCCGAGTGGTAGCGCCGCGCGGGAAGGGGGCTTCACCTACCTGGGCGTGCTGTTGCTGGTCATGCTCATGGGGGTTGCCCTGGGCTCTGCCGGCGAAGTCTGGTCGATCGTTGCGCAGCGCGAGCGGGAACGCCAGTTGCTCTGGGTCGGTACCCAGTACGCCCAGGCGCTGCGCAGCTACTACCGGGCCTCGCCGGGCCTGGCGCAGTACCCGAAAGCCCTCGAGGACCTGCTGCAGGACGACCGTTTCCCGTCGGCCAGACACCATATCCGCCAGCTCTACCCGGACCCGCTCGGCGCTGGCGAGTGGACCCTGCAGCGCGGTTTCGACGGGCGCATCACCGGCATTGCCAGTGCCTCCACCGAGACCCCGCTGAAGCAGGCGGACTTTCCCGTGCAGTGGTCCGACTTCAACGGCCTGGGCCGCTACAGCGACTGGCAGTTCGTCGCCGAAAAGGCCTTTCTCGAAGGCGCGTCCGCACGTGGCAAAGGGCCGCAGGCCGCCAGCGGACCAGGGCCGCGGCCATGAACCGGCGCGCCCTGGTGAGCCTGGCCCTGGCCGTCCTGCTGCCCTTCGCCGTGGCCAGGGCGGACGAGGAAATGCTCGGTTTCATCGTCGACGACACCATTTCCCATATCGGCCACGACTTCTATTACGCCTTCAGCGAGCGGCTGCGCGCCACCAGCCCGATGGATTTCAACCTGGTGGTACGCGAGCGCCCATCGGCACGCTGGGGCAGCCTGGTCACCGTCGAATACCAACAACGCCTGGTGTACCGGCGTTTCCTCGCCCCGAACACGGTGGAACTCAAGGACGAGGCCTATCAGGCCGCCGATTGGGTTCGCGGGCAGATCGTCCAGCGCAAGCTGGAAAACCTGTTGCAAGACACCACGGACCTCGAGAGGGACGAACTATGAAAACCACCACACCTGCCCAGCGCGCCTGCCTGCTGCTGGCCGGCCTGGGCAGTTGCGCCCTGGTCCAGGCCACCGAGCTGGTCTACACCCCGGTGAACCCGGCGTTCGGCGGCAACCCGCTGAATGGCACCTGGCTGCTGAACAATGCCCAGGCGCAGAACGACCACGACGATCCCGACCTCAAGTCACGCAGCACACCGGCCGGCACCAGTGCGCTGGAACGCTTCACCGCGCAATTGCAGTCGCGGTTTCTCGGGCAGTTGCTGGACAACATCTCCAACGGCGGCACGGGGACCCTGTCTACCGACGCCTTTATCGTCGATGTCACCGACGACTCCGGGGCACTGACGATTGTCGTGACCGACCGGGCGAGCGGTGAGATATCGGAAATCCAGGTCAATGGCCTCGCTCCCTGAGGGAGCGTTGGGCGATGGGGAGTAACGGTCATGAAAAAAGTACTGATGCTGGGGCTGTTGGTCGCCGCGCTGCAGGGTTGCAGCCTGCGCGACACCATGCCGGCCGAGCAGGACACGGAGATACCGACCCTGACACCGCGGGCCTCGACCTATTACGACTTGCTCAAGATGCCCCGGCCCAAGGGCCGGCTGATGGCCGTGGTCTATGGCTTTCGTGACCAGACCGGGCAGTACAAGCCGACCCCGGCCAGTTCCTTCTCCACCAGCGTGACCCAGGGGGCGGCCAGCATGTTGATGGATGCCCTGCAGACCAGCGGCTGGTTCGTGGTGCTGGAACGCGAGGGGCTGCAGAACCTGCTGACCGAACGCAAGATCATTCGCGCCTCGCAGAAGAAGGCCAACACCCCGGTCAATATCCAGGGCGAGCTGCCACCGCTGCAGGCGGCCAACCTGCTGCTCGAAGGCGGCATCGTCGCCTACGACACCAATGTGCGCAGCGGCGGCGAGGGCGCGCGCTACCTGGGGATCGACCTTTCCCGCGAGTATCGGGTCGATCAGGTGTCGGTCAACCTGCGCGCGGTGGATGTCCGCAGTGGCCAGGTCCTGGCGAACGTCATGACCAGCAAGACCATCTACTCGGTGGGACGTAGTGCCGGGGTGTTCAAGTTCATCGAATTCAAGAAGCTGCTCGAGGCCGAGGTCGGCTACACCACCAACGAGCCGGCGCAGCTGTGTGTGTTGTCGGCCATCGAAGCGGCGGTCGGGCACCTGCTGGCCCAGGGGATTGAACGCAGGTTGTGGCAGGTGGCGGGAGATGGCTCCGCGCCGGCGCAGAATGAAACGCTGGAGCGGTATCTGTCGCAGAGCATGATCGTGCCGGAGGGGGAGTGAGGGTGGGGTGGTATCTACACAAATTTGAGGGTCCGAAGGGAAGCCGCATCAAGGCTGCCAAGTGCTTGCCATGACAGGTGCAGTGTCCTTGAGATCGAGCGCCGTCCGCACGGCGCTTCGCAGTGCATGGCGATGCTTTTCCAGCGCTCTCCAGATCGAGCGCCGCCCGCGCGGCGCATCGCGGGCTACGCCCGCTCCCACATTTGTTGCAACATACCTATGTCTGTCAGGCCATGGTTGACCGCCTTGTTGGTTCGACGCGATACCGAGTCGAGCCCAACAGCCTCCCCGCGATGCATCGTCGAAAAAACAAAGGCTGACAACTCAAATCCAACAGGCCATGGCGCGTTGCAACAAATGTGGGAGCGGGCGTAGCCCGCGATGCGCCGCGCGGGCGGCGCTCGATCTTGAGGGCGCCACAAGAGCATCGCCATGCACAGCGACGCGGCGCTCGATTGGGCGCAACATCTGTCAAGCGAACTTCCCACCTCCCAAAAAAAGACCGCGACCCAAACGGGCCGCGGTCTTTCTTGCCAACCCCTACTGCTGCAGAACACTCGCCTGGTTCGCCGTGCCGAACTGCTGCACCGTCGCCATCTGCGTCGTGCCACTCTGATCGACCGTGGCAATGTTGCCCGTCCCGCCCTGGGTGACATAGGCCACGTTGAGACTGTCGGCCTGCTTGATGGTGATCTGGTTGTCGCTGCCATACAGCTGCGCGGTGAACGCCTGGTTGCCAGTGCCGGACTGTTCGAACTCTGTGCTGTTGCCAGCCCCGTTCGAAAAGCCCTGGGCCAGGTTGGTGGTACCACGCTGATCGGCGACCAGGAGGTTGTCGCTGCCGTTCTGCTCGAAGTACAGCTCGTTGAAGCTGTCGGCCTGGTTGACCGCCGTCTGGTTGCCTACGCCGGTCTGCACGGTGGTCATGATCTGGCCGATGCCATCCTGGGTGAAGTTGGCGACGTTGCCGCCGCCGACCTGGCTGACCGTCGCGCGCTGGCCGCTGCCGAACTGCCCACCCGCTTGCGGGCCCTTCCAGTTGCTGGCGTAGACCTTGTTGGCATTGCCCACCGAAGCGGCACTGAGCACGTGGCCGTCGCCACTCTGGTAGGTGAAGTGAACGTTGCCGCTGCCTTGCTGGTACAGGCCCAGGGTCGAGCCCAGGGATTCGTACTGATCCGCGTAGATCGCGTTGAGATCGCCCATTTGCAGCACCTGGGCCTGGTTGCTTTCGCCGAAGCTCTGATCGACCACGGTTTCGTTGCCTTGCCCGTACTGGTCGATGCGGGCATGGCTGGCGAGCTGGCTGTCCTGCCAGACCTCGTTGCCATTGAAGTCGCCGGACTGGTTGATCGTGACGCTACCCCCGACGCCGTTGCGCTGGTCGCCGTAGGCATAGTTGCCTTCGCCCGCCTGGGTGATATCGATCTGGCCGGCGGTCTGCGCCAGTTGCTCGGCGGTGCCGTAGTTGCCGGTGCCGTATTGAATGATCAAGGCGTTGTTGCCGACCCCCGCCCAGATCTGCTCGATGTTCGCCTCGTTGCCGTCGCCGAACTGCAAGGTCTTGCCGCTGCCGCTGTCCTGGCTCTCCTGGTAGACGAAGGAAAAGTTGCCGTTACCCTGTTGCTGCTGCAGCACGACGTTGCCGCCTTCGCCGATCGACTGGCTGGCATGGGCGATGTTGTAGGCGCCTTGCTGTTGCTGGGTGATGCTGCTGTTGTTCTCGAACAACTGCTCGGCGTAGCCGGCGTTGTAGTCGCCGCTCTGGTACTGCGCGAGGGTGCTGCTCGCGGTGTCCTGCACCGCGGCGGCGTCATTGCCCTGGCCATATTGCTGCTGGGTGGCGCTGCTGAGTGGGGCCTGGCTCTGTTTCACAGCGGCGATGTTGGCGGTACCGAACTGGCTCTGGCTGGAGAGGCTGTCGTCGGCGATGGCCTGGGCACTGGCAATGACCAGGATGGCGGCGGCGAGGGGCGTCAGTTTGAACATGATGAAACCTCCGGGTAGTGCAGTGCGTTAGCGATATTGTCTGACCGAGACGCTCATGCCATTGCCGGACTGGTTGACGGCGCTTTGCAGCCCCGTGCCTGCCTGGTCGATGCTGGCGTCGTTGGCGTTGCCGGTCTGGGTGATCTGGGCGCGGTTGTGGCTGCCGGTCTGGCTGATGCCCGCGCGGTTGCCGCTGCCTTGCTGGCTGATCAGGGCCATCAGGTCGTTGCCTTGTTGCAGGATCCAGGCTTCCTGGTCGCTGCCCGACTGGGTGATGCTGCCGAGCAGCGACTGGCCGCCCTGTTGCACCCGGGCGTTGTTGGCCTGGCCGGTCTGCTCGATCAAGGCCTGCTGGCCGACCGGCGCGGGCAGCTCGCCGAGGTCGCCGCCGGCGCCGAGATCGTCGTTTTCCATCAGGTCGTCGGCCCGCGCGCCCGCGCTGCCGCACAGCAGAAGCAGGCCGAGCAGGGCGGCGGTCGAGAGGTTCATGGACAGGTCCTCTGGCGAGGCGCCCCACCAGCACCGGGCTGGCGGGGCGCGGGCTCAGTTGGCGGTGACCGCGACGGTGCGCACGGTGCCCTGGGACGAGGTGATGGTGGCCGTCGGGTTCGCCGACGGCACCACCGTGGTGGTGTTGCTCACCGTCAGCCGCCAGCGACCGGTGACCGGCACCGTGGTGCTGCCCAGGGTCACGGGGCCGCTCGGCGTGCTCACCTGCACCGTGATGGTGTTGCCGGTGGTCACCGACGAAGTGCCGGCGAAGTCCCAGGTGAAGCGGTTGTTGGAGCGGGCCGAGACGGTTGCTGTGGTCACCGTGAAGGTTTCCGCGGCGGGCCTTGGCGAGACCTGCACGGTGACCGTCGCCGGCGTCGTCGCGAGTGCGCCGAAGCTGTCCCGGGCGATGTAGGTGAAGGTCGTGGTGAAGGCCGTGGTCAGCGTGGCCGGCGGGGTGTAGGTGAGCACCGTGCCATTGCTGGTGACGGTACCGCGCCCGGTGGCCGGCTGGGTGAAGCTGGCCACGGCCAGCGGCAGGTTGCCCTCCGGATCGGTGTCGTTGGCCAGGACGCTGATGGGGATCGCCACGCCGAGGGTCGAGACAGCATCGTTGACCGCCTGCGGTGGCTGGTTCGGCGCAACGGTGATGGTCACCGTGGCCGCGCTGGTCGAAGCCAGGCCCTTGACGTCCTGGGCCTTGTAGGTGAACGAGGTGGTTAGCGGCGCATTGACCACCGCCGGTGGCGTGTAGATCACCGCGGTACTGCCGCTCAGGGCCACCGTGCCTTGTCCGCTCGCTGGCTGGGTCAGGGCGGTGATGCTCAACGGCGTGTTGCCATCCGGATCACTGTCGTTGGCCAGCAGGCTGAGGGTGATCGGTACGCCGAAGCTGGTGCTGCCGCTGTCGGCCAGCGCCACGGGCGGCTGGTTCTCGCCGGTGTTCGGCGCGCTGCCGAGGACCACCACCGGTTCGGTGTCGCTGCCACCGGCGGCGGACTTGACCGTCACGCTCGCGGGCGGCTGGGTCAGGCCGGTGACGCTGAGCCGTTGCAAGGTGCCGTTCTTCGACAGGCGTCCGTAGCCCTGGGCGACCATGTCCGGCACTACCACTTCATCGGTGGACCTGGCCTCGATCAGCAGCGTGCCGGTTTCCCAGTCGTAGCGGGCAGTCTGGATTTTCACCAGGTCGCTGAGCTTGCTCGACACGGCGGTGGGGCGGGTGGTGCCGGCCGGATTGCTCGCGGTGACCACCACCAGCGGCGGTACGGCACCGGTGAAGGCGCGCTGGCCGAAGAACAGACCGTTGTTGTCGCCCAGCAGGTTGCTCAGGCAGGGCGACTGCGGCGGCCCGGCGACCAGGGCGATGGACTCGCGGAAGCACAGCGTGGTACCGGCGGCGGCCTTGGCGAACACTTCCACGCGGGTGCTGCCGCCGCTGCCGGACGGGGTCCGCCGGTACGTCGCGCGGGCGATCTCCACCGGGGTCTGCGCGCGGCTGTCGAGAACCTTGCCGGAGAGGGTGAAGAGGTTGGTCTGGATGGTTCCGCTCGGCCCGCTGATGCGCACGAAGTTGGTGTTGTTGGGGCTGCCGGTGACCGCCTCGGTGAGGTTGGGGTCGCCGACGAAGGTTTCCACGGCGCCGGTGTCCGGGTTCACCTCGGTGTAGGGGCCGTTGACGCTGCGCAGGAACGGGCCGATCGCGCCATTGACCGCGCCGCTGAAGTTGCCCGGGGCGCCGATACCGATGTCACGGGTGATATTGATCGCCCGGCGTCCGGGCGCGCTGACGTTGACGGTCTCCACGCCATAGGGGTGGGTGATGGTGTAGACCCCTGCCGTGGGCACGGACACCCGGATGCGGATGCGCGCGAAACTCTGCTGGTCGCCATCCACCGGGTTTTCCGCGGCGAAGGCGGCCTCGATCCCGGCCACGTAGGCGTCCAGTTCGAAACCGTTGTTGCCGACTGCGGGAATGCTCGCCTCGGCCAGGAACCAGAAGGCTTCCGGTGGCCAGTTGTCGGGAAACACCATCGGCTGGGCGTCATCGAAGATGCCCGGTTCCGCCAGCAGGGTGCACATGTAGGCCGGCGGCACGCTGGCCGCCACCCGCGAGCTCGCGGCCCGGGACTGGCACAGTTCCAGCGACAGCAGGTTGTTGTCCTGGTACCACATGGGGAATTTCCCGGTGGCGAAGGTGTAGGGGCCGGGATCGACCGCGGCGAGTTGCGCGAAGGCGCTGCCGGACAGCGACAGCGTCAGTCCCAGGGCGTTGAGCGCGAGACGTGGCCAATTGTTCATGATGCCTCCTGATGAGGATCCGGGCAGATGAGCGTTCATTGCACGATGACCACTTCTTCGGTGTCGCTGCCGCCATTGGATGACGTCACGCGGACCGTGGCCGGTGGGATGGGCGAGATGCCAGTGGCGAGGCTCTTGACTGCGCCGTCGCCGCTCAAGGCGCCGATGGCCGCGCCGCTGCCCGAAGTCGCGGTGAGGACCGGCGGCGAGGTTTCGTCGCTGGTCGAGGCCTCGAGGGTCAGTTGTCCGGAGCTCAGGCTGTATTCGGCACGCTGGATCACCACCAGGTCGGTGAGGGCCAGGGGCAGGGTGGTCGGCGTGCTGTCGGCAATGGCCAGGTGGTTGTCGGCGGTGACCTGCAGGGTGCTCGGCAGGATCGGGTCGAGCGCGTTCTGCACATACCAGCGCCCGGTGGTGTCGGCCTCGGTCAGGTTCAGCGGCGGGGTGCTGCTGGTCAGGGCGACGCTGCCCGGGGGCGGCGGGGCCATGACGAATACATCCTGCTGGGCGACCGGGCCGTTGCTCCCGGGTTTGCGCGAGTAGGTGCTGCGCTGGGGGATCAGCGGGGTCGGCCGGACCACCGTCGACAACTTGCCGGACACCGCGAACAGCGTGCTGCGCAGGTCCAGGCCACCGGGTCCTTCGATGCGGATGAAGTTGGTGTTGAACGGGCTGCCGGTCACCGCTTCCTCGAGATTCGGGTCGCCGATGAAGCGTTCGGCCGCGCCGGTCAGCGGGTTGGTCTCGGTATAGGGGCCGTTGACGCTGCGCAGGAACGGGCCGATGTCGCCCTTGAGCGCGCCGTCGTAGGTTTGCGGTGCGCCGATGCCGATGTCGCGGGTCATGTTGATCGCCCGGCGCCCGGGGACCTCGACATTGAACACGTCCACGCCGTAGGGGTGGGTGATGACGTAGGTGCCGGCACTGGGCACGTCGACGCGAATGCGGATACGGGCGAAGCTGATCTGGTCGCCTTCCACCGGCTCTTCGGCGGCGAACGCGGCTTCGATGGCGGCACCGTAGGACAGGTCGATGCCGCGCGCAGCGTCGACGATGGTGCCGTCGGCGGTGAACCAGAAGGCCTCGTCGGGGAAGTTGCCGGGAAACACCAGCGGCTGCGCGTCATCGAACACGCCGGGGGTGGGCAGCAGGTTGCACATGTAGCTGGGGGCGCCAGGCGCGCCGGCCACCCGCGAACTGACGGCCTTGGACAGGCACAGGTCGAGGGTTCGGCCATGACTGTCTTGATACCAGGCGGCGAAACCGCCGTTGGCCGGGGTGTAGGGCCCGGAATCGACCGCGAACAGCTGTGCCTGGGCAACGCCTTGGGCCAATGCGGTGACGACCAGGACGGTCGCCGTTTTCGACAGTAAAGGGTGCATGAGTATTCCCTCTATTGGAGACCTGTCCCGTGGGGATGGGTCGGTTGCCGGGGCCGGCGCAACATTCATACCAATCATCGAGAGATGGCCGCGCAGGCCCGCAGGCAAAGGCCTGGCGGCTTGTGGGCGAGGGTCGGGACGCTCGGGTGAGCGGCGTCCTGCCCCCAGGTTTGGGGGCGGATGGGGGTGGCGGGGACTGGGGAATCAGCCCCACCCGAAGTCGGGTGAGCGCCGCTGGCTGGGCTATAACCCTATAGGGGACAGCCTCGGGAACAACTTCCATGAATCTGTTGAGCAGAACGCCTTCGCTCGCCGAGGCTGACGACCACCTGGCCGCGGGCAAGCCGCCGTTCAACCTGCTGCGCTGGTTTTCCCTGATCAGCCTGGCGGTGATCGGCACGGTCGCAGTGGCCCTGGGCAGCGTGTCGTCGCAGTTCGTGATCAGCGAGAGCGTGCATCGCGATGCCCTGCTGACCTCGCAGTTTCTCCAGGCCATTGCCTCGGTCGAGGTGCGGCATGTCTCGCTGCCCGACGTGCGGAGCATGGGTGAACTGCTCGATCCACGCCAGGACCACCGCTTCACCGATGTCGATCCGGCGGCCCGGGCTACCGCCCGTGCCGAATTCCTCGACCATATCGAGCACCTGCCGGACGTGATCCTGGCCAACATCTATGCGCCCGACCGCACGGTGATCTGGTCCACCAACCCGGAACTGGTGGGGACGAAGATCCATTCCGACGCCGACCTGGAGCAGGCCTTCATCTCGAAAGCCCCGGTTTCGGCCAGCTATCACAGCGTCGATGAAGCGCGCATGGAGCAGAAGTTCGTGGTGCCGCCGACCTTCATCTTCCTCGAGAACTACATCCCCCTGTTCGATGCCGACGGCGCCAACGTCACGGCCATGGTGGAGATCTACAAGGAGCCCAGCGACCTGATCGACCGGATGCAGCGCGGGCTGCTGCTGATCTGGCTGGCCACCGTGGTGGGGGCGGGGCTGATCTACCTGGGGCTCTACTGGATCGTGCAGCGGGCCGCGAAGCTGCTGGCGGTGCAGCAGAAGCAACTGATCACCGCCGAGACCTTCGTCGCCCTCGGGGAAATGTCCTCGGCGGTTGCCCACAGCCTGCGCAATCCCCTGGCGACCATTCGTTCCAGTGCCGAACTGGCGCTGGAGTTCGACAGCGGCGCGGCGCACAGGAACATCAACGACATCGTCGGCCAGGTGGACCGCATGTCGACCTGGGTTCGCCAACTGCTGCAGTCCCTGCGCCCGATCGGCGACGAGGCCGAGCCGGTGGACCTGCTGGCGACCCTGCGCGACAGCCTGGCGACATTCGAGGCGCAGATCGCCAGGGCCGCGATCCAGGTCGAGTTCGAGGCGGCTGGCGCGCCGTGGGTGCTCAGCCGCCAGGCGCCGCTGAGCCAGATCCTCGGCAGCGTGCTGTCCAATGCATTGGAGGCGATGGACAAGGGCGGCACCCTGCACATTCGCCTGGACTCAAGTGACGCGCGGCGGGTCGAGCTGGTCTTGAGCGACAACGGCCGGGGCATGAACGAAGATCAGCGCAGCATGGCGTTTCGACCGTTTTTCACCACCAAGCAGGGCGGCCTCGGCGTCGGCCTGGTGCTGGTCAAGCGGATCATGGAGCGCTTCGGCGGCTCGGTGAGCCTGCAAAGCCGCGAAGGCGAGGGTACCTGCGTGCAGTTGTCGTTTCGTCGCAGCCCCGCAAAACGGGTGTGAACCTTCCCCGTTTGCGGGTGGCATTCCCCAGTCCTCTCTCTCAAGCTCACCATCGCTGCGATAACCCATTGATTTCATTGGTCAATAATCAATGAAATCAATAGTTACAAATATGGCGGCGTTCTTGCACTGACCCCCATCACCCCCTTCATGAGTCCGAGGTGGTTGGTGATGGACATGAAAGCGCGTTCTTCCCTGAAACGCCTGGCCGTGGTGACGCCGTTGAGCGTCCTGCTGTCGATGCTGCTCGGTACGACCCTGCTGCGGGCCAGCCCGATCGACGATGAACGACAGCCCGAACCCGGCGACCCGTCAGCCTACAGCGACGAAGCGGCAGACAAGCCGGCAGCCCTGAATGCCATCCTGACGATGCCGGAAGCCAACCTCGACGCCTTCGACCTGCCCGATGATGTCAAGGGCAGCCGGGACACTCCGCGCCAGGAGAACAGCCTGCCACCGACCGTGCAGACCTCGTTCAACTACCCCACCAACGGCAAGCCGAGCCCGCTGTTCGGCGCCCAGCCCTTCACCCAGCAACTGCTGCTGTTCGAAGAGTTCGGCCCGGAACCACTCGACCCGACCACCCCGGCGGCACCCCTGGGTTTTCCAGCGCCGGCCACCGGCCCGCTACCGCAGCAGGACCCGCTCAGCGTGGCGCGCAGTGCTCCGCCGGGCGCGGCCCTCGATGCCTTCCTGCGCCAACCGGGGCTGACGCCGTTCCCCAGCCAGTACGCCAACGTGGTGGACCGCAACCCCTGGCAGGCGCAGATCGAAATGTTCCTCAACCGCCGCATCGGTTCCTCGGCCGAAGGTCGCCCGCCGGGAAAGGGCTGGTCGCACCAGCGCTGGAACGAGTTCTACCCGCAGCAGGCCTACAAGACCGTGCAGACCGGCGTGCGGGTCAATGGCGGCCTGCGTGACAGCCGGCAGATGCACGGCTACGCCGTGGGCGAGTTCGCTGTCGGCGGGCTGTATCACAACGTCGCCGGGGTGCCAGCCACCGACGGCACGGCCAGGGGCATCGAGCCGCGCTTCCACCCGAAAATGCCGGTGCAGAAGCACAATTCGGTGTGGACCTTCGACGGTACCTTGCCACCGAAGCTGCTGATGGTGCGCTACGGCCAGCCACTGCTGATGCGCCATTACAACGGCTTGCCGATCGACCCGGCGGCGAACATGGGCTTCGGCCTGCACACCATCAGTACCCACGAGCACAACGGCCACGCGCCGGCGGAAAGCGACGGTTACGCCAATGCGTTCTTCTTCCCCGGGCAGTACTACGACTATCGCTGGCCGGTGCAACTGGCCGGCTACGACAGCATCAACACCGACGCCCGCGACCCGCGCGCGGCGTTTCCCTGCGCGCCCGGCGAAACCCTGTGGACCAACGACCTGAGTCCGGGACGCAAGACCTGCGAGAACGGCACGATCAGGATCCGTGGCGACTGGCGGGAAACCATGAGCACCCACTGGTTCCACGACCACATGCTCGATTTCACCGCGCAGAACGTCTACAAGGGCAACGCGGCGATGATGAACTACTACAGCGCCCTCGACCGCGGCAACGAGTCGGTCAACGATGGCGTCAACCTGCGCTTGCCCAGCGGCAGCGCGCTGGCCTGGGGCAATCGCGACTACGACGTCAACCTGGTGCTGGGCGACAAGGCCTGGGATCAGGACGGCCAGCTGTGGTTCAACCCGTTCAATACCGATGGCTTCATCGGTGACCAGGTGCTGGTCAACTGGCAGTGGAAACCGACCCTCGACGTACGCGCCCGCAGCTACCGCCTGCGCCTGCTCAACGGCTCGGTATCGCGCTACTTCAAGCTGGCCCTGGTGCGCGAGGTCAAGGGCAGCGGCGGCGAATTCCAGGGGCCCAAGGGCTCCGGGGTGTCCTATGCCCGGGTGCCGTTCCACCTGATCGCCAACGACGGCAACATCATGGAGCACAGCGTGCCGTTCGACGGCTCCATGGACCTCGACGGCGACGGCGACAAGCAGAACCACAATGCGATCCTGCCCACCCAGGGCATCGCCGAGCGCTTCGACATCATCGTCAACTTCGCGAAAAACGGCATCAAGCCGGGGGACAGGCTGTTCCTGGTCAACCTCCAGGCCCATGACGACGGCAAGGGTCCGAAGGAGCCGATTGCCCTGGGCGACGTGCTCTCGGAGAAATACCTGGCGGTGATCAAGCAGTCGAGCAAGGGCCCGCAGTGGGACAAGGGCGACCCGGCCGTGGGCAAGGTCCTGCAGTTCAACGTCAAGGCCTACACCGGCCAGGACCTGGCCATGGACCCGGCCGACTATGAACCCGGTCGGCCAGGCAAAGCGCAGGGGCGGGTGATGATCCCGCTGAAACTCCATCGCGAGAATGCCGCCGACAAGGCGCTGCTGGCCAGGACGCGCCACCGCACCTTCACCTTCGGCCGCTCCGACGGTACCGATGCAGCCCCCTGGACGGTCAAGACCGACGGCGGCTTCGGCTTCCATATGGACCCGCGGCGGCTGAACGCCTCGCCCCAGCTCGCCAGCGGCCCCACCGATGCCGGCAGCAGCGGCTTCGGTACCCTGGAGGTGTGGAGCATCAAGGCCGGCGGCAAGGGCTGGAGCCACCCGGTGCATGTGCACTTCGAGGAAGGGATCATTCTCAGTCGCGGCGGCAAGGCACCGCCGGAATGGGAAAAATGGGCACGCAAGGACGTCTACCGCATCGGCTCGGAAAACGACGGCCTGGACAGCGTCGAGCTGGCGATCAACTTCCGCGAGTTCGCCGGTACCTACATGGAGCACTGTCACAACACGCAGCACGAGGACAACTCCATGCTGTTGCGCTGGGACGTGGAGAAACCGGGGCAGTTCCAGTTGATGCCGACGCCCTTGCCGAGCTGGGATGGCGTGCACTATGTCAACTCCGCCGCCTTGCCGACCTTCCGCAACGGCGATGGCCTTGGCCCGCAGATCCAGGTGAACAAATGAACCGCCAGGCCCTGGGCATGCACCTGGTGTTGCTGCTGGTCAGCGGCCTGCTCGCGGCGCAGGTGCTGCTGGCCCCAGGCAGCGCGGCGGTGCCGGTCGACGAGTCGGCCACGCCCTGGGGCGCCGACTACTTTCCCAACACCCTGCTGACCGACCAGGACGGGCAGCAGGTGCGCTTCTTCGATGACCTGATCAAGGGCAAGGTGGTGGTGATCAACTTCATCTTCACCGCGTGCAGCGAGGCCTGCCCGCTGGAAACCGCGCGCCTGCGCCAGGTGCAGAAGCTGCTGGGGGACCGGGTCGGGCGGGACGTGTTCTTCTACTCCATCAGCATCGACCCGCTGAGCGACACCCCCGAGGTACTCGCTGCCTATGCCCGGCGCTTCAAGGTCGGGCCGGGCTGGCGCTTTCTCACCGGCGACTTCGCCGAGATCAGCGAACTGCGGCGCAAGCTCGGGCTGTTCATCGAGGGCGTCGACAACGGGCGCAGCCGTGATCACAACCTCAGCCTGATCGTCGGCAACCAGCAGACCGGGCGCTGGATGAAGGCCTCGCCCTTCGAAAATCCCTGGATCCTCGCCGACCAGCTGGGCAACAGCCTGCAGAACTGGAAGCAGCCCAGCGACGCGCAGAGCTATGCCAGCGCGCCCGAGATTCGTCCGCCGAGCAGTGGCGAGGAGCTGTTTCGCACCCGTTGCGCCTCGTGCCACAGCCTTGGCCCGGAGGATGGGCAGAACACCGGTATGCGCAGCATCGGCCCCGACCTGATCGGCGTGACCGAACAGCGCGATCCGGCCTGGCTGAGCCGCTGGATTGGCGAGCCGGACCGTCTGCTGGCGGAGCGGGACCCGCTCGCCCTGGCGCTGTTCGAGCGCTACGACAGGGTCCCGATGCCCAACCTGCACCTCGACGAGCAGGCGGTGCAGGCGATCATCAGCTTCCTGCGCGACGAGACGGCGCGCCAGCGAACACCGATGGCGCAGGTTCAATAGTGGCAAATGGCGCCTACACTGATGCGCATCACGCAGGAAAAGGCGGATGCCGTAGAACGGGGGATACTCATGCCTTTACCCGACCAGCCAGTCCCTGTGCCCGATGCAGAGCCGCGTCCGGGGTTGCAGGGGCAGTTCAACCTGTTGCGCTGGTTTTCAGTGGGCAGTTTCCTGATCATCAGTGCCGTCGCGCTGGGGTTGGGCTACGTGTCCACGCGGTTTGTCGTGAACGAGAGCATCGAACGCGACTCGATCCTCACCGCGCAGTTCATCCAGGCCATCGGCGCCGCCGAGATCCGCCATGCCGCGATCCATCCCGAGCGCACCATGGGGGAAATGCTCGACCCGCGCCAGGACAACGCCTACCCGGACGTGACGCCGGCATCCCGGGCAACGGCGCGGACCGAGTTCCTCGAACATGTGCAGCACCTGCCGGACCTGCTGCTGGCCAATGTCTATGCGCTCGACCGTACGGTGGTCTGGTCGACCAATCCCGACCTGATCGGCTTGCAGATCGAGGATGACGACGAGCTGGATCACTCCTTCGAAATGAAGGAAACGGTGTCCACCAGCTATCACGAGATCAACGACGAACGTCCCGAACAGCGGCTGCTGCGCGAGCCGCAGTACCTGTTCGTGGAAAACTACATTCCGATGTTCAATGCCGACAAAAGCCATGTGATCGCCATGGTGGAGATCTACAAGGAGCCTGCGGACCTGGTGGCGCGTATCCAGCGCGGCTTCAAGAACATCTGGCTGGCCACGCTGCTGGGCGGCCTGGCGATCTACCTGGCGTTGTTCTGGATCGTCCGGCGCGCCGCCCATCTGCTGGAAAGCCAGCAACGGCAACTGATCGCCAACGAGACCTTCGCCGCCCTCGGCGAAATGTCCTCGGCCATCGCCCACAGCCTGCGCAATCCGCTGGCGACCATCCGCTCCAGCGCCGAGCTGGCGATGGATATCGCCAGCCAGGGCGCGCAGAAGAACATCGGCGACATCATCAGCCAGGTCGATCGCATGTCCCGCTGGGTCCGCGAGCTGCTGGCGTCCATGCGTCCGAGCAACGACGACGGCGAGGCGGTGGACCTGGTCGCAGCCCTCGAGGACACCCTGAGTGCCTATGACGCGCTGATCCGGCGCAACGCTGTCGAGGTGCACTTCGAGGCGCCTCTGGTCGAACCGGTCGTCAGCCAGCCGGTGCTGCTCACGCAAATTCTCAATAGCCTGTTCGCCAATGCCCTGGAAGCCATGCCCAAGGGCGGCGTGCTGACGATCGACATCGACCCGTCGCATCCCGGACAACTGGGCATGACCTTGAGCGATACCGGCAAGGGCATGAGCCCCCAGCAGCAACAGATGGTCTTCAAGCCGTTCTTCACGACCAAGCAGGGCGGGCTGGGCGTCGGTCTGGCGCTGGTGAAAAGAATAATGGAACGTTTTGCAGGCTCGGTCGAACTGACCAGCCGCGAGCAGGAAGGAACCCGCGTGCGACTCAACTTCAAGGTGGCAACGGGAGGCGACTATGGAACACAGCATTCTGCTGGTCGAGGATGATGAACTGCTGGCTGAAAACATCCAGACCTACCTCGAACGCAAGAACTTCGAGGTCACGGTCTGCCATTCCGCGGAAGAAGCGCTGGAGCAGTTGGGCAGCTTCGTGCCGGACGTGGTGCTGACCGACAACTCGCTGCCCGGCATGAGTGGTCACGACCTGATCCAGAAGCTGCGCATCAGCGCGCCGGACCTGAAGGTGATCATGATGACCGGCTACGGCAACGTCGCCGATGCGGTGATCGCGATGAAGGAGGGCGCCTTCCACTACGTCACCAAGCCCGTGGCGCTGACCGAGCTCAAGCTGCTGCTGGACAAGGCCCTGGCCACCGAACGGCTGGAGCGCACGCTGTCGTTCTATCAGGAGCGGGAGGCGCAGAAGTCCGGGGTGCAGGCGCTGATCGGCGAGTCGGCACCGATGCAGCAGCTCAAGGCCACCATCGCCCAGTTGCTCGATGCCGAGCGGCGCATGGCCAACACCGACCTGCCACCGGTATTGGTGGAAGGGGAAACCGGCACCGGCAAGGAGCTGGTGGCGCGAGCGCTGCATTTCGATGGGCCACGCAGCAAGGGCCCGTTCATCGAGTTCAACTGCGCGGCGATTCCCTCGAACTTGCTGGAGTCCGAGCTGTTCGGCCATGAGAAAGGCGCCTTCACCGACGCCAGGGAGCGCCGTACCGGCCTGGTCGAGGCGGCGGACGGCGGCACGCTGTTTCTCGACGAAGTCGGCGAGATGGACCTGCAACTGCAGGCAAAGCTGCTCAAGCTGCTGGAGGACCGGACCATCCGTCGGGTCGGTTCGGTCAAGGAGCGCAAGGTCGACCTGCGGGTCATCAGCGCCACCAACTGCAACCTGGAACAGATGGTCCAGCAGGGAAAATTCCGCCGGGACCTGTTTTTCCGCCTGCGCATCATCTCGATCAAGGTGCCGCGCCTGAGTGCCCGGGGCCAGGACATCCTGTTGCTGGCCCGGCACTTCCTCGCCAGCCATGGCAAGCGCTACGGCAAGCCGAATCTGCATTTCAGCGAGCAGGCGCAAGAGCTGCTGCTCAACTACGCCTGGCCAGGCAACGTGCGCGAGCTGCGCAACATGCTCGAGCAGACCGTGTTGCTGGCACCCAGCGACACCATCGCCGCGCACCAGTTGAACGTCTGCCACGGCCTGGTGGACGACCTGCCCGTACCCCAGGAGGCCCCGCATCCGGAGCCCCGGCCGCCGCACAACGGCACTGAATCGATGAACCTGCCGGAGGTCGAGCGCGACATGGTGCGCAGGATGCTCGACAAGACCGACTGGAACGTCACCAAGTCCGCCCGCCTGCTGGGACTGAGTCGCGACATGCTGCGCTATCGCATCGAGAAGCTCGGCCTCGAACGCCCGGACAAACGCCACTGGTAAGGACCTGTCAGTGGCGCAGGCAGGCGAGCTGGCACGCCGGATCGCTGACTTCCTCGTTGACATGGACGCCGTGCTCCGCGTCGTAGACGCGGATGAAGACACGGGCCGTGGTATCGGTGACCGTCGGCAGGCGCGAATCGGCAAAGCTGTGCCGGCTGGCGACCGGGACGAAGGTCTGCGGGGCTCTCGGGATGTAGCTCTTCGGCGCTACCGAACTCAACGACGGCGGGAACGGATGGGCGAACGGCTGGTCCGCCCCGTAGTAGATGAACGTGCTGCTGGCGTCATGGCCTTGCAGCGGGCTGTCGTCCGCCTGGGTGGCAGCGACAAGACAGAGCGCCAGCAACGGCGCGAGATCGATCGGTTTCATGGCAGCACCTGCCGGCAAGCGGCTGATACGTGATCCCCAAGGCCAATAACTATAGCGTCCCGGCGCCTTCTCCCCCTTTCCCATGTCTTTGCTTGCGACCACGGCCGTGGCTGGAAAGGGCGGTTGTACACCCGTGCGACGACGTTTTACCCCCTTGACCGACCATCAGATGCGATAAGTCGTGATTATTTAATCTTATATTTCAACGATTTCATGTTCCACCATTGACTAAATTGGTATGTAAATACATGATACGTACCACATTATGAAATTGCAGGAAAAGGCAACATGGCCCGCGGTGGTATCAACAAGGCAGTCGTGCACAAGGCCCGTCAGGCGATCCTGGCCCGGGGCGATCACCCCAGCATCGACGCGGTGCGTATTGAACTCGGGAACACCGGGTCGAAGACCACCATTCATCGTTATCTGAAAGAGCTGGAGATCCAGAAGCCGCCGGCCACCACCAGCGTGCCGGACCTCAGCGAGTCCATCAGCGCCCTGGTGCGGCAACTGGCCGAGCAGTTGAAGGAAGAAAGCGACAGCAAGGTCGCCGAGGCGCAGAAGTCGTTCGACGTGGAACTGGCCGGGCTGAAGACCCAACTGCACGACAGTCAGCAGGCCCTGGCCGCGGCGCAGCAGCAGTTGCAGATCCAGGGCGCGGCGCTGGCGGCGGAATCGGCCGAGTTGGCCACCACCCGCAGCACGCTGCAGAGCGAGCACACGCGCAATGCGACCCTGAGCCAGGCGGTGGGCGAGCTGAACCTGCGCCTGGCCGACAAGGACGAGCAGATCGCCTCGCTGGAAGACAAGCACCAGCACGCCCGTGATGCCCTGGAGCACTACCGCACCGCCAGCCGCGAACAGCGCGAGCAGGACCAGCGCCGCCACGAGGCGCAGGTGCAGCAGTTGCAGGGCGAGTTGCGCCAGTTGCAGCAGACGCTGATCGTCAAGCAGGACGAAACCACGCGCCTGAACCGCGACAACGAACGTCTGCTGGTGGAAGCGCGGCATATCCAGCGTGAATCGCAGCAGCTCAAGGACCAGTGCGAGCACTACATCGGCGAAGGACGCACCCTCAGCGCCAACCTGGCGCAGTCCCAGGGGGCCCGCGAAGAGCTGCAGCGGCAGAGCCAGACGCTGGCGGCGCAGCTGGAGCAGGTCAGTGGCGAACGGCGCCAGTTGGCCAAGCAGGTCCAGCAACTGGAGGCTGGTCTCGAAGCACTGCGCCAGGCGCAGCAGACACCGCCCGCCGATCCCGCGGAGTAAGGATCACAGTGCCTTGCGCATGGCGCAGCGGTCCGACAGGCCGAGTGCCCGTTCGTGCTGCAGTTGCCAGCGGAGAAACTCGCTGGCCTGCGCATCGTCCAGACGCTGGAAACCCAGTCGGGCATAGAAGGGGGCATTCCAGGGCACTGTGGCGAAGGTGGTCAGGGTCAGCGCCCTGAAGCCTTCGCCACGGCCCCAGGCTTCCACGGACGCCAGCAGCTTGCGCCCCAGACCGTGCCCCTGGCTGGCCTGGGCAACCGACAGTTCTTCGATGTGCAGCGCGTCGTCCTGCGCGCTGGCGCAGACGAAGCCCAGCGCCTGGTCGCGCTCGTCCACCGCCAGCCAGTGCAGGCCCTGGGCGATGAAGGCAAGGTGCTGTTCCACGCTCAGCACGTCGTGCCCGGCCAGCCAGGCCAGGTTGTCCAGGGCAAGGAACGACTGCGCCGCCGAGCGCTCGATGGCCGGGAGCAGGAAGGCGTCTTCGGGGCGGGCAGGGCGGATGCTCATCGATACCTCGAATGGGTTGCGGGGGCACACCTTACCAGCATCGGCCCGTTGATCGGCTGCCCGGCACTCCGTTGCCAGGGTCTGCTCGAATGAGGACATCCCGATGGAGATCCGAGCCATGAACAACACCCCCGAACCCCATGACGACCCGCTGTGGAAGGACCCCCTGGCCAATCCGCAGCGCGAACATGATCCGGTCACCGATCCGAATGTCAATGGCGACCGGAAACGGCCGACCGGCCCCGGCGATGTCAAGCACGAACCCTACGAGCCGGAGCAGGGCAGGATAGTCCCGGAGCCGGACCAGCCAACGCCGTTGTCGGACGAGCGGCGCTAGGTGACCGCGCTCGCCAGGCAGTTGCAGGCCCTGCATCGCCAGGGCTTCGTCGTCCTGCCCGGCGTGGTGGATGCCGGGCAGGTCGAACGGCTGCGGGCGGCCATCGCCCGGCTCGAACCTGAACACTGGGACTACAGCGGCCTGCTCGATCATTTCAAGTGCGTGTTCAACCGCGACCCGCTGTGGCTGGCGTTTCTCGACCTGCCCGGGGTGATCGAGCTGGCCGAGGCGGCGCTGGGCGAGGATTGTCACGTGATCGGCCAGACCGCCTGGCGTTGTCATCCCGGCTATCGCGGCCTGCCGCTGCACCTGGATTACCTGGCGCTGGCACTGCCGGAGAAATGGCTGAGCGATCCTGCCTTCGACTTGCCGATGTTCATCTGTACGGCGCAGTTGTACCTGGACGATATCGACCTCGACCTGGCCCCGACCCGGGTAGTGCCGGGCAGTCACCGTGCCGGCAGGGCGCCGCTGGCGGGCGAGGAGAACTGGCGGGGGCAGGCGGCTCAGCCTGTGCTGTGCAAGGCCGGCGATGTCCTGGTGTTTCGCAGCGAGCTCTGGCACGCCGGCAGCGACAACCGCACCCCCGACCGGATGCGGCGGCTGCTGCAGATCCACTATGGGCGGCGCATGGTGGCGCAGAAGTTTTCGCCTTATCTGCACTGGCGCTTCAATCCGGATGTGCTGGGTGCGGCGACCCCGCGGCAGTTGCGCTTGCTGGGGGATCATCGGGAGGCGGAGTACGACTGAAGGAACCACCAGACGTTGTTGAGCCACATCAGGCGCGGGTTGCACGGTGATTCAGGAATGCCACCCCAACCAACGTCAGCAATGGCAAGCCATGAAAGATCACGATCACCACCGCTGGCGAAAACCACACATAGAACGGCGCAACGATCAGCATGCCAATCCCGAATCCGGTCTGCTGCAACAGCGTCATCAGGCTGAATACCGGCAATCGCAGCTGTTCCGGCTCACTCTGGATCCGCGAGATCAGACTCACGTCGGAAATACCATCACCAATCCCCGCCACCGCAACGAAAGCCAGTGCCCACGGGATTGCGCCCTGTTGGAAGGTGCCAATGAATCCCAGGGACATCAGTGCGACGCCGACAAGAAACAACCGTTCCAGCCGCAGAACCGCGCCGCGGCGCAGCAGGCCATCGGCAACCCGTGCGCCGGTGAATTTCCCCGCAGCCCAGACGGCCAGCAGCAGCCCCATGGTCTTGCCCGCGGACGCCGGCGTGATCAGTTCGGAAAGAATTGGAAAGCCCACGTTGTGCGCGGCGCTGCCTAGGGTATCGGCGATAGTGACCAGCAGCATCCCGCCCAGGATCGGCGCCGAGCGCAGTCCTGAACGAAGGTGGCGCCATTCCTGCCGTTGACTCTGCGCAGGGCTCGGCGTTGGCGTAATGAGGAAACGCAATGGCAGCACGCAAAGCCCTGCGAGCAGGCAAACCACGATGTTGAGCAGGAACACTGCCTCATAACCGATGCTGGCCAGAAGGATCCCCGCCACCAGACTGCCGGCTACCGCGCCCATCGCGGACAGGGAAGTCAACCAGGCGTTGGTGGATATCCGCCGGGATTCCTCCACCCACCAGGGTAACTGGCTGTTCAGGCCTATCGCGAACATCGAATTGCCCAGACCGATTCCCAGTGCGATCGCGGGCAATACGTACAGTTGCAGGCCAGGCGGCAGGATCAGCAGCAAGCTCAGCAATGAGGCACGCAGAATATCGAAGGCCAGCAACGAGAATCGCCCCCGAAAGCGCCGGAAGAATGGCACGCCAACGAGGCTCGCCAGCACACCTCCCGTAACCCGGCAAGCGAGGAACAGACTGACCTGCAGCACGCTCTGGCTCAGCATATAAACGTAGGTGGACAGCGCGACCATGTTGAGGAATGCGCCGAAGTCGGAGAAGAAGCGGGCGGTTATGATCAAGCGGATATTTGTGCTGTAAACAGAAAGTCCTCCCAGGGTCATAACGGCGCCTTCCATGCAGACTTTCGGCAACTCACGATAAGCATGTCTCTCCAGGCCTGAGTCCCTAATGCTTTTTGCCTGACTGCCGATGCTTGGGGACAGCACTGGCGATCATCAATTAATAAATTCAAGGTGATCCCACTGAGTGCATGACTTAATGAAAGTTCGTCCCAACAAGCATTGCGCTGCTGCCAGCGCCAGTCAGTCCATTGTTTATCTATCCCTGACGTATTTTTATTGATGATCATTGGAAGTGAAACTCCACATGCCCTTGAAGAAAAAGTGTCGCGACCTTGATGGTAGGAGCGCGCCGATCATCCTTGCGACATAAGTGGACTGAGTCAGCAGGGCTATTCCTGTCGAGCAGCAGGAAACATCCCGTTAGCAATAAAGATATTTCCTACTTTGTAATTAGTGAGCAGGTTTCCCTGGATGGACCGGGAAATATGCATATTCAGAGGGTTCGAAGCTTGTTTCGCAGAAAAGTCGAAGAAACAGCAGACTTCTTTCTTGCCGCTTAAAAATTACCGTTTTGAATGTCATGGTTTCTGAAATGCTTTCATAACGGCTTGGCTACCAAGCTAATGCGGTAAGCAGATCTCTACTCAATTCGGACGTTTCCCCAATCCCTCCTGCCGGTTATAGCTACCACCCCATAACCAGCGAGCCCACCATGACCGATATCCAGACCTGCGAAGACTCCGGCGTCCTCATCATCACCTTCAACCGCGAAGCCAAGAAAAACGCCATCACGGTGGCGATGTACCAGACCCTGAGCGAAACCCTGCAACGGGCCGCGAGCGACCCGGAGATTGCCGTGGTGCTGTTCCACGGCAGCGAGCAGGCATTTTGCGCCGGCAACGACCTGGCGGATTTCCTCAGCCAGCCGCCCGACGGCCTGGACGCTCCGGTGTGGCAGTTCCTGCGCACCGTTGCGACCTTTCCGAAGCCACTGGTGGCCGCGGTTTGCGGCGTCGCCGTAGGTATCGGTACGACCCTGCTGCTGCACTGCGACCTGGTTCATGCCGGCAGCAACGCCCGTTTCAGCCTGCCGTTCGTGAACCTGGGGCTGTGCCCGGAGGCGGGTTCCAGCCTGCTGCTGCCGCGCCTGTTCGGTTACCAGCGGGCCGCCGAGGCGCTTCTGCTGGGCGAGCCCTTCGATGCCGAGACGGCGGCAAGGGCCGGGTTGGTGAGCCAGGTGCTGGAACCTGCCGAGGTGCTGCAAAGCGCTCTGGCCCAGGCGCGCAAGCTGGCGAGCAAACCGCTGCAGGCGCTGGTCGAGACCAAGCGCTTGCTGAAGAGCGACGAGGTCGTGGTGCGTATCGATGAGGAGGCGCGGGTCTTTGCGCGCATGCTGGAGAGCGATGTGGCGCGTAAGGCGATTGCGGGTTTCAGGGGTAAGTAGAAGAGGATGGGGTATTGGCATGGGGCGGGAGATTGCATCAGTGTGGTGCTGTCTTGAGGCTTGCGGCGCTCTCACGATCGATTGCCTGCCTGGCCCTCGATCATTGCGAAATGATTAAATTTTAATCAAATTAACGAACGCTCATTCAGAGCAGATTACCGAGGATAGACCGGTGAACGATTTCCGCGACCATTTCGTTGTGGACTCCGGCGACGTCAAGTTAAAGAAGAATCAGCTCAGAGGAGTCACTTCGTCATGGCAACCACCGCAAAAAAACGATCAATCACGGCTCACATTCCTGTTCAGCTGGCTGAAAAAGTCGATTTGATGGCTGAGCGGTTGGAGCG
Source organism: Pseudomonas sp. zfem002 (assembly GCF_032621685.1). Classification (NCBI taxonomy): domain Bacteria; kingdom Pseudomonadati; phylum Pseudomonadota; class Gammaproteobacteria; order Pseudomonadales; family Pseudomonadaceae; genus Pseudomonas; species Pseudomonas sp. zfem002. The sequence goes on from NZ_JAVYJH010000012.1 coordinate 217,986, forward strand.
CTCCAGGAGCTGGATCGTCAAACGAGCGCTATTGGCCTGGATTGATCAGGAGGAAGAGCGCAGCCGCCTGACCCGCGAGGCTCTGGCCGATGTTGACGCGGGCCGAGTGATTGATCACCGGGCGGTTCAGGTCTGGGCGGATAGCCTCGGTACCGACACCCCGTTGCCGGTACCACGCTGCTGACCAACCCACGCATTGGTGAACGGCTGGAAGAATTCGAACCCCGTGATGTACGCCGAATTCAGGTCGGCCATTACGAGATGCGCTACGAGATAGTGGATTCGACTATCTACCTGCTGCGCCTGTGGCACTCCCGCGAGGACAGGTGAATGGACGGCCCGCAAAGGCTCGGAAAACCTTGGCGCAGGATTTTTCCGAATTCTGCAGGCTCCCCGAATAGACACCGCTAGCCCCCTTCGACCACCCGCCGCGACGTCCGCACCAGCAAAAACACCGCCCCCAGCACCGGCAAACTCACCAACAACAGCGCATAGCGCAGCGAGTCCTGCCCGGCCACGGGCAGCAGCAGGTCACTGAGCAGCCCGGCCAGCAGCGGCCCGATGCCGATGCCGAGCAAGGTACTGACGATGGTCTGCAGGGCCATCGCCGTTCCCCGGCGATTGGCCGGCACCAGTTGGGTCACCAGGTTGTACGACGGCGCCACCCACCACACCGCGAAAAAGCTGTACAGCGCGCACCAGAGTATCGCCACCGGCACCGGCAGGCTGCCGAGCTGCAGCAGCAGGGTGTCCGGCCACAGCAGGTAGGTGGCCAGGGCCGACATTGCGGTGAGATGGCCGATGATCGGGATGGAAAACTGCCAATGCCCGGCGCGTCGGCTCAGGCGGTCGCTGAGCCAGCCACTGAACAGTCCGCCAACGCCTGCGGCGGTGCCGCAGATCACCCCGGCCAGCAGGCCCGCGTGCTGCAGCGACAAGCCATGGGAGCGCACCAGGAAACTGGTGTTCCACATGGCGATGGCATAGGAGCTGAGGGTGGTCAGCCCACCGGCGAGGATCAGTTGCCGATAGGCCGGCAACCGCCACAGGCCGCCGGCCTCGCGCAGCAGGCCAGGGGAGGGCGAGGGCAGGTGCGGCGTCAGGTCCCAGCGCCCGCGCGGCGGATCACGCACGATGAACGCCAGTGCGGCGGCGAAGGCCAGGGCCGGCAAACCCAGGGCGATGAACGCGAAGCGCCAGCCATGGTGCTCGACCACCCAGGCGCCGATGCTCAGGCCGATGATCGAGGAAAAGGTCGGCGCGGCCGTGAAGCAACTGATGGCGAAGGAGCGCCGCTGCGGTGGATACAGGTCGGCGATCAGCGACAGCGAAGCCGAAGTGGTCGGCGATTCGCTCACCGCCACCAGCATCCGTGCGATGGCCAGCAGCACGAAACTGCCGGCCACGCCGCAGGCCATGGTGGCCAAAGCCCAGAGCAGGCACGACGCCGCCAGCAGCCGAGTGCGCGACAGCCGATCCACCAGGCGCCCGGCCGGCAGCCCCGTCAGCGCATACACCGCGGCGAAGGCCAGGCCGGAAATCAGGCCCATGGCTGTGTCGCCAACGCCGAACTCGGCCTTCACCGGCTCGATCATTACCGCGAGGATCTGCCGGCCGACGAAGTTGTCGGCGAAGACCATGGCCAGCAGCAACAGCAGGCCATGGGCACGCCAGCCCGCCGCCGCTGCGGGCAATGCCGGTGCGGCGGCGCTCATCGCGGCGCCCAGAGGTCGGGCAGGCCGGGGTCGCTGACCACGATCAGGCGCTTGAGCAGGACTTTCAGGGCCTGCGCATCGGCCTGGCCGAGCTTGGCGGTGAGTTCCTGCTCCACCACCTTGGCCAGCGCCACCTGCTGCAGCGAGGTCTCGCGCCCCTTGGCGGTGAGCACGAAGCGCAGGTCGTCGTCCTCGCCCTCGATCGCCACCAGTTGCTGGCGTTCGAGGAAGCGCATGCCGGCCAGGGTCACCACGTGCCCGGTGTAGCTGACGAAGGTGTTGATCTCGGCGAGGTCGAGGTTGTCGCGGATGCACAGCACCGCGAGGATGAAGAACGCCTGCTCGTCCAGTTGCTGGTTGCACAGCAGCTGGCGCAGCAGGTTGAGCGCCTGGTAGTGACCGCGTCCCAGCAGGTAGCCGAGCAGGTCCTCGGTGTAGCTGCATTCCGGCGGCGGGGTGGTCGCCAGGCGCAGTTCGTTGCGCGGCTTGCGCGTGGTCAGGGCGTACTGGCCGCTCTGGAAGGCCAGCGGCGCGCGGTCGCTGTGGTCGAAGGCGAGCACTTCGCCGACGAAGATCACATGGTCGCCGCCCTCGTACTGGAACGCCGTGCGGCACTGGAAGCGCGCAGTGCAGTCCTGCAGCAGCGGCGCTTCGCTGATGCCGCGGTCCAGCTCGACCTCGGCGAACTTGTCTTCGCCCTGGGTGGCGAAGCGCCCGGAGAGTCGCTCCTGCTCAGTGGACAGCACATGCACGTTCCAGTGCTTGCCGCTGCTGAACACCGGCAGGCTGCGGGCCTGCTTGGACAGGCTCCAGAGCACCAGCGGCGGGTTCAGCGAGACCGAGTTGAAGCTGTTGGCGGTGATGCCCACCGGTGCGCCGTCCTCGCCCTGGGTGGTGATGATGGTCACGCCGGTGGTGAAAGTACCGAGCGCCGCGCGGAAGGCCTGGGGGTCGAAACTGAGGTGTTGTGTTGCCATGACTGGCCTCATGCAGTGGTTTTACCTGTGGCCAGTATTCGCCGCGGCGAGGCGCCGAACATCGTCTCAACGGACTAACGCTTTTGCTCGATTCTCGTCCGATCGGACGAGGCGCGCCGGGGCTTCTGCCGGCAACGTGGGCCCTGCGCATCGGGCGCTGCAAGAGCCACGACAATCGGCCAATTGCCAAGGGGGCAAGCATGAGTTCATCGATTCTCTCTTCACTGCTGGAGCGTCAGAAAGCCGCGTTCAATACCGCGGGACTCGTGGATGCCGCCACCCGCCGGCGGCGCATCCAGCAGGTGATCGACCTGCTGGTGAACCACCACACCGCGCTGACCGAGGCCATGGACGCCGATTTCGGCGGCCGTCCGGCCGGGTTCTCGCTGATGAACGACATCCTCGGCGCCCTGGCCTCGCTCAAGCATGCACGCGCGCACCTGGAGCAATGGATGCAGGACGAGCCGCGCACGCCATTCCCGCCCTATGACCAGCTCGGCGCCGCGGCCTGGATCAAGTACCAGCCCAAGGGCACGGTGGGCATTCTCGGCACCTGGAACGCGCCGTTGTTCACCCTGTTCAGTCCGCTGGCCTCGGTGCTGGCGGCGGGCAACCGGGCGATTCTCAAGCCTTCGGAGGTGACCCCGCGCACCGCCGAGGTCCTCGCCCGCCTGTGTGGCGAACACCTCGATCCGCTGGAAGTGGCGGTGGTGACCGGCGACACCGCGCTGGCCGAAGCCTTCACCGCGCAGCCCTTCGATCACCTGGTGTTCACCGGCAGCACCGCCATCGGCCGCGCGGTGATGGGCAATGCCGCGCGCAACCTGGTGCCGGTGACCCTGGAACTGGGCGGCAAGTCGCCGGTGATCGTCTCGACCAGCGCCGACCTCGACCAGGCCGCCTTCAGCATCGCCGTGGCCAAGGCCACCAATGGCGGGCAGATCTGCATCAATCCGGACCTGCTGTATGTGCCGCGCAGCTTGCTCGAGCCTTTCGTCGCGGCGCTGAGCACGGCCTATGCCAGCCTGCACCCGAGCATTGCCGACAACCCGGATGTGGTGGCGGTGGTCAACCCGCGGCATCTGGAGCGGGTCGAGGGCTATATCGAGGATGCCCGGGCGCTGGGCGCGCGCATCGAGTCGCTGCCGCATGAGTTGCCGGCCAGCGCGGAGCAACGCCGACGGCCGCTGCGCCTGGTGATCGATCCGCCGGCGCACAGCCGCATCCTGCACGAGGAAATCTTCGGACCGGCCATGGTCGTGCTGGGCTACGACGATCTCGGCGCGGTGATCGACGAGATCAATGCCCGACCCAGGCCGCTTGCCCTCTACTACTTCGGCCAGGATCCCGACGAACAGCGGCGCGTGCTCGACCACACCCTGTCCGGCGGCGTCACCCTCAACGACGTGATGCTGCACGCGGCCATGCACGATGCGCCGTTCGGCGGTGTCGGAGCCTCCGGGATGGGGCATTACCACGGTCGTGAAGGCTTCCTCGAATTCAGCCACATGCGCACCGTGTTCAAGGCGCCGAGCCATGACCCGCGGCGCGAATGGGGGCTGCTGCCGCCCTATGGCGAGCATTTCCAGGCGGCCATGCTGGCCATGCTGACGTCCGACTGAGCCCGGCGAGGAATCACTGTGTTCAAGTCCATCACCATTGCCCAGCGCCTGTGGCTGTGGGCGCTGCTGGCCACCGCGCTGTTCGTTGCCGCGGTGGGCTTTGGCGTCTACGGCCTGCAACAGGCCCGCGACAGCCTGCGCACCATCAACGAAGACAACCTGGCGACCCTGCTGAACTTCGGCGAGATCCAGCACCGTCTCGACGAAAGCCGGCGCCTGGCCCTGCTCGCCGTGCTGCACGACCCGGAAGGTCCGCTGATGGCGGCCTTCGATCGCTCGGTGGAGTTCACCCTGGGCAGCATCGACGCCAACAACCGCGAGCTGTCGCGGCTCTGGGACGCTTACCGGCAGCGCCCGCTGAGTGCCGAGGAACAGGCTGTGGCCAGCGCGTTCGACGAGCACTACGGCACCTGGCGCGAAGAACTGGGCATTCTCATGGAATCGCTGCGCGCCGGCGACTTCCGCCTGCCGGGGATCATTTCCTTCCTGCGTGTGGCCGAGCCCGCCGGCAGCGCCGCCGGGACCGAGCTGGGCAAATTGCAGGCCCTGCAGCAGAGCGCGGCGGAGCAAGCCTATGAAGCGGCGCAGCAGCGCTATCGCCGCACCGTGCTGGCCTACCTGCTGCTGGGCGTGCTCGGCGTGGTGGCTGGCAGCGCCACCGCGCTCACCACCCTCACGCGCCTGCGCCGCGCCTTCCGCCAGGCCGCCAGCAGCATGCAGGCGATCGCCGCCGGCGACCTGTCGCGGCAGATCGTGGTCCAGGGCAACGACGAGTTCGGCCGCATGCTCGGCGATATCGTCGCCATGCGCGACAGCCTGCACGGGCTGATCTCGCAGATGCGCGAACTGGTCCAGCGGGTCAGCCGCGAGGCTGCGCACCTGGCGGAGTCGGCGGAACTGGCCGCCCAGGCCACCCAGCAACAGGCGGAGGCGGTACGCGGGATCTCCAGCGCGGTCGAGCATCTGTCCGGTTCGATCGGCGAAGTGGAAACCCATGTCGGCGTGTCCCGCGACATCACCCAGCATTCGGCAGGGCGCTCGGGCAAGAGCGAGGGCTTCATCCGCGACATGGCCCAGGAGATGAACCGTATCAGCGATGTGATCAGCGACACCGCCGTGCATATTCACCAGCTGGAAGGGTTTTCCGACGAGATCAGCGACGTGCTCAACGTGATTCGCAATATCGCCGAGCAGACCAACCTGCTGGCCCTGAACGCCGCCATCGAGGCGGCCAGGGCAGGGGAGCAGGGCCGCGGTTTCGCCGTGGTGGCCGATGAGGTGCGTCTGCTGGCCCAGCGCACCGGGCGCTCCATCGGCGAGATCGACCTGACCGTGCAGCGCATCCAGGAAGGGACTCGCGCCGTCGTCGACGGCATGGGCCGGGTGGTGCTGCGGGTGCGCGAAGGGGTCAACCTGGCCCACGAGGCCGGCGATTCCGTGGCGCAGATCCGCAGCGGCACCGATGACGTGATCCGCAGTGTCGATACCATCGCCACGGTGATCGACGAGCAGGTGCGGGTGACCCGCGAGATGGTGCTGCGGGTCGAGAACGTCTCGGCGGGCACCGGTGCGCTGTCGGCCAGCGCCGGGCGCAGTGCGCTGGCGGCGGCGGACCTGGAACAACTGGCGCAGGCGCTGGATCGCTTGTCGGCACGGTTCAATGTAGGAGCGGATTTATCCGCGATGGCGGACCACGCGATAGGGATTCGCGTCGTTTCCAATTACCCATAACGAGAAGGCTCAACCTCAGATGACCACCGAAATCCCCCGCCGCACCGTGCTCAAGGCCACTGCCATCGCCGCCGGCGTCAGCCTGTTCGGCCGTTTCGCCCAGGCTGGCGAGCTGTCCGCCGCCGACTACCAGTCCCTCGATGCCTGGGCCATGGCCGACGCCGTGCGCCGTGGCGACCTGACGGCCGAGGCCCTGCTGAACGCGGCTCTGGCGCGCAACGCCCTGGTCGATCCGCAGGTGCGCGCGGTGAACATGCTCCACGAGGACTACGCGCGCAACCTGCTGGCCCAGCGCCGCGCCGCCGGCCATCAGGCCCAGGGCGCCCTGGCCGGAGTACCGCTGCTGCTCAAGGACCTCAATACCTACCTGCAGGGCACGTCCACCAGCAACGGCAGTCGCCTGTTCAGGAACGCCCCGCCCGCCAGCCACACCAGCACCCTGATCGCCCGCTACGAGCGGGCCGGCGCGGTGCCGTTCGGCAAGACCACCTGCCCGGAATTCGGCCTGACCACCACCACCGAATCCCTGGCCTGGGGCCAGACCCGCAACCCGTGGAATATCGGCCACAGTGCCGGCGGTTCTTCCGGCGGCGCGGCCGCTGCGGTGGCGGCCGGGATCGTGCCGGTGGCGCATGCCACCGATGGCGGCGGCTCGATCCGCATCCCGGCGTCCTATTGCGGCCTGGTCGGGCTCAAGCCCAGCCGCTATCGCACCCCCAGCGGCCCGGCGCATTTCGAGGGCTGGTTCGGTGCCAGCGTGGGCAACGTGGTCTCGCGCAGCCTGCGCGACACCGCGCTGTTCCTCGACGCCGGCCACGGCCATGAGCCGGGCAGCGCCTACTGGACCGCGGCGCCGGAGCGCGCCTACGTCGAGGAACTCAAGCGCGATCCGGGCAAGCTGCGCATCGCCGTGGTCCGCCAGTCCCTGACCGGGGCGCCGCTGGAGCCGGCGATTGCCGCGACCCTGGAAACCACCATCAAGCAACTGTCCGGCCTGGGCCACGAACTGGAGGAACTGACCCTGGGCGTCGATCCACGCCAGCTGTTCGGTGCCCACGGCATGGTCATCGGCACCGCCTTGCTCAGCCTGGTCCACGACCGCGAACAGGCGCTCGGCCATGCTGCCGGCGGCGAAGACCTGGAACGCATCACCCGCGTGGTGCTGGAGCGCGCCCAGGGTGCAAAGGGCGAAGACCTGTATCGCGCGCGGCAGTCCTTCGAAAGCATCGGCGCGAGCATGGAAAAGCATTTCGAACGCTTCGACCTGATCCTCTCTCCGGTGACCGCCAACCTGACCCCGCAACTGGGCCTGCTCAGCCTCGACCAGGACTGGGAGACCTATGCCCGCCACGCCATGGGCAGCGCCAGTTTCACCGTGCTGGCCAATGTCAGCGGCCAGCCGGCGATTTCCCTGCCGCTGGGGATGAGCGAAAACGGTCTGCCGGTGGGGATGATGTTCACTGCGCGGCTGGGCGGCGAGGGCAGCCTGATCAGCCTGGCCAACCAGCTGGAACAGGACACGCCATGGGCCGGGCGCCGGGCGCGGGTCTGAGACTCAGCCAGCCTTGCGCAGGGTGAAATTGATGCGCCGCGCGCCCAGCACGGGATGGCGACCGTCCTGGAGTGGGAGGACGCCGTGGAAGCGCAGGCGATCCTCGCCGCCCCAGACCATCACGTCGCCGTGCTGCAGTGCCACCCGTTGCGTGCGCTCGGCCCGCGCGTGCCCGCCGAGCAGGAAGGTGGCGGGCAGGCCGAGGGAGACCGAGACGATGGGTTGGCTGAAGTCGCGCTCATTGCGGTCCTGGTGCAGGGTCAGGCGGTTGCCGGGCAGGTAGCTGTTGATCAGGCAGGCGTCCGGGGTGAAGTCGGCGAAGCCGGCGCTGTGCGCCGCGCTGCGGGCCAGTTCCAGGAACACTTCGGGCAGCGCCGGCCAGGGCTGGCCGCTGAGCGGGTCGACGGGGCTGTAGCGGTAGCCGTGCAGGTCGCTGATCCAGCCTAGCTCGCCGCAGTTGGTCACCCGCACGGCAATGGTCCGCCCGCCGGGGGTGGTCATGTTGCGAAAGGGCGCGGCCAGGACGATCTGGCGCAGCGCCGGCAGCAGACGCTCGAAGCGCTCCAGGGCAAAGCCGGGCAGGACCACGACCTGCTTGCCGAGCCAGTGGGGATCGCTGGAGGTGAAGAGTTCGGTTTGCATGGGGGGATGTTACAGCGGGTGTCCCTGGCTGAAAAAGGTGTTGTGCGTTCGGGGGGCATTGCGGCAGCTATTTGATGGTCTGGCGGGAAACCGTATTGAGGCTGCCAGGTGCCTGTCTTGAGTCTTGCAGCGCTCTGGAGATCGAGCACCGCCCACGCGGCGCATCGCGGATGAATCCGCTCCCACATTTGTTGCAACGTACCTATGTCTGACAGGCCATAGTTGACCGCCTTGTGTGTTCGACACGATATCGAGTCGACCCCAACTGCTTCCCCACCCTGCATCGCCGGAAAAACAAAGGCTGACAACCCAGATCCAACAGGCCATGGCACGTTGCAACCAATGTGGGAGCGGATTCATCCGCGATGCGCCACGCGGGCGGCGCTGGATCTTGAGGGCGCCAGAAAAGCATCGACAAGCACAGCGATGCGCCGCGCGGGCGGCGCTCGATCTCGAGGGCTCTGAATATGTTGAGGCGAGCACCAGTCAGCCCTGACGCGGTTCCCTGCCCAACCCTCGAAACCAGCGAAAACCTAAAGCACCGGCTCCGGCTTCTGCCCCAGCAGAAACTCCCCCAACCCCAGAATCGCCTGCTCCCAGGCACTGCCCTGCGGCCACACCAGGTAATAGCCATCCCCGGTGGCCACCGCCTGGCGAAACGGCAAGGCCAGCCGCCCATCGCGCAGATGCGCGCCGACCAGGGCCAGGTCGCCCACCGACACCCCATGCCCGGCCATCGCCGCGGCCATGCCCTGGTCCAGGGTGTCGAAACAGGCGCCGCGATTCAGCTCGACCGGCCCGGCGAGCCCGCTGCCTTGCAGCCAGCGCGTCCAGTCGCGACGGTCGGCGGACGGATGCACCAACGCCATGCGCGCCAGCCAGGCCGCATCCCATGGCCCGTCACCCAGCAGCGACGGCGCGCAGATCGGAATCAGCCACTCCTCGAACAGCTTGCAGCACTTCACCCGTTCGCCGAACTGGCCGTTGCCGAGCAACACCGCGCAGTCGTAGGGCTCGCTGGCGAAGTCCACGCTGTCCTGGTCCATCCACACGCTGGACAACTGCACCAGGGTCCTGTCCTGTTCCTCGCGAAAACGCTCCAGGCAGCCCAGCAGCCAGTGCATGGTCAGGGTCGAGGGGGCCTTCAGGCGCAGGTGCCGCGCCGCCCCGCGAAACGGCTGGCAGGCCTGCTCGATCAGGCTGAAGCCGGCGCTCAGTTGCCTGGCCAGACGCTGTCCGGCATCGGTCAGGCGCAGGCGCGGGCCATTGCGTTCGAACAGGCGGCAGCCGAGCTGGTCTTCCAGGCTGCGGATATGCCGGCTGATGGCGCTCTGGGTCAGCGCCAGCTCCTCGCCTGCGCGGGTGAAGGAGCAGGAGCGGGCGGCGACCTCGAAGGCGCGCAGGGCGTAGAGCGGGGGCAGGCGGTCGGCCATGGGATGGGCAATCTCATCATGAGTCGGAGTCATAGTAGGCCAGCGCATTTTGCGTTTTTCAAGGCACCCGCTGCGCCACAGAATGCGCGCAGTCAACGTGTCGAGAACCGAACATGAATACACCGCTGCTGATCGCCTACCTGGGCACTGTCATCCTGCTGATCGCCACCCCCGGACCGGTGGTCCTGCTGGTGCTCGACGCCGCCAGCCGCTCGGGCACCGGCAGCGCCATCCGCACCGCGCTGGGGGCCAATGCCGCTTCGCTGCTCCTGGTGGCCGCGGCCGCAGCGATCCTCGCCGGCACCCTGGCGCTGAGCCCGCAGGTCCTGCAATGGGGCGCGCTGCTGGGCTGCCTGTTCATCGGCTGGCTGGGTTTCAGCGGGCTGCGTGACGCCGGTGGCGGGGAACAGGTCGCGACCGCCAGGGCCAACGGCTGGTGGCAGGGCTTTCTGATCGGCATCGCCAATCCCAAGGACATCCTGTTCTTCGTCGCCCTGTTTCCGCAGTTCATCCCGGTGACGGCGTCGTTCAGCACCAGCATCGGCCTGCTGGCGCTGCTCTGGCTGCTGGTCGACCTGGGGATCCTGGCGCTGTACATCGGCCTGATGCGTCACGCCCTGGCGCAACGCTACAAGGCAGGCATCGCGCGGGCATCGGCGTGGCTGCTGTTGCTGCTGGCGGCGGTGGGGGTGGTGTACTGGTGTCGCCTGCTGCTGGCCTGAACCAGCAGCGCGAGGGGATTCAGCGCGTGGCGGGGTGACGCTGGGGCTGGGCCTGTTGCAGCAGCAGATTGAGACGCGCGACCTGCTCCTGGAGCTCGTCGCGTTCCTGCTTCAGGCGTTGCAGTTCGTCACGGCGAATCGAGACGTAGAGCGTCTGGGGCGGGCTTGCCGAGATCAGGGTTTGCATCGTGCACCTCACTAAGGACTTGTCACACAACTGAAGCGTAGACGCTTGACGGGGCGCGATTCTGAATTCTTTTTCCGTCCGGTGGAACTTTTTTATTCGCCGTTGTCTCGCCGTTCGTCGTGAAACCATCGTCATCACCGCTGGACTAACCTTGTGGACCTGACGCGACATTTCATCCTTCGAACGGAGCATCGGCATGCAACTGGGAATCGTGGGGCTGGGCCGCATGGGCGGCAACATAGCGCGGCGCCTGATGCGCAACGGTCACCAGATGGTGGTGAACGACCGCAATCAGGCGGCCATCGACGGGCTGGTGGCGGAGGGCGCGCAGGGGGCGGCGGACCTGCCGGCGCTGGTGCGGCAATTGAGCAAACCGCGGGCGGTATGGGTGATGCTCCCGGCCGGCGAACCGACCGAGCAGACCATCGCGCAACTGGCCGACCTGCTGGAGGCCGGCGACACCGTGATCGACGGCGGCAACAGCTTCTACAAGGACGATATCCGCCGCGCCGGCGAGCTGGCCGCGCGCAAGCTGCACTACGTCGATGTCGGCACCTCCGGCGGTGTCTGGGGCCTGGAGCGCGGCTACTGCATGATGATCGGCGGCGAACAGGCGGTGATCGAGCGCCTCGATCCGCTGTTCGCCAGCCTCGCCCCGGGCCTTGGCGACATCCCCCGCACCCGTGGCCGCGAAGGCGAGCCGGGGCGCGCCGAACACGGCTATATCCATGCCGGTCCGGCCGGCGCCGGGCACTTCGTCAAGATGGTCCACAACGGCATCGAATACGGCCTGATGCAGGCCTACGCCGAAGGCTTCGATATCCTTCGCGGCAAGACCGGCGAGGGGCTGCCGCAAGAGCAGCGCTACGACCTGGATGTGGCGCAGATCGCCGAGGTCTGGCGCCGCGGCAGCGTGGTCACGTCCTGGCTGCTCGACCTGACTGCCGACGCCCTGGCGGCCGATCCGCAGCTGAGTCACTACAGCGGTGCGGTGGCCGACAGCGGCGAGGGTCGCTGGACCATCGATGCCGCGGTGGAGCAGGGCGTGCCGGCGCCGGTGCTGAGCAGTGCGCTGTTCGCCCGCTTCCGTTCGCAACAGCAGCAGGGCACCTACGCCGACAAGCTGCTGTCGGCGATGCGCTTCGGTTTCGGTGGCCATGTCGAGCGTCGCGAATGAATCCCTACAACGTCGAAACCGCGCCACCCTGCACCCTGTTCCTGTTCGGCGCCAATGGCGACCTGGTCAAGCGCCTGTTGATGCCGGCCCTGTACAACCTCAGCCGCGACGGCCTGCTGGACCGCAACCTGCGCATCGTCGGTGTCGACCACAATGCCGCCACTGGCAGCGAATTCGCCGAACGCCTCGCCGCCTTCATGCGCGAGCGCGACAAGGACCTCGACCCGAAGCGCTGGGCACGCCTGGCGAAACGCATCGACTACCTCACCGGCGATTTCCTCGATACCGACACCTACCAGGCCATCGGCAAGCACATCGGCAGGTCGCGCAACGGCAATGCGATCTTCTACCTGGCTACCGCGCCGCGCTTCTTCGCCGACGTGGTGCAGCGCCTGGGCGATGGCGGGTTGCTCGATGAAACCGAGGGCTTTCGTCGGGTGGTGATCGAAAAACCCTTCGGCTCCGACCTGGCCAGCGCCGAGCTGCTCAATGCCTGCCTGCTGCGGGTGATGAGCGAGAAGCAGATCTACCGGATCGATCATTACCTGGGCAAGGAGACGGTGCAGAACATCCTGGTCAGCCGCTTTTCCAACGGCTTGTTCGAGGCGTTCTGGAACAACCACTACATCGACCATGTGCAGATCACCGCGGCGGAAACCGTCGGCGTCGAGGAGCGCGCGGCCTTCTACGACCACACCGGCGCGCTGCGCGACATGGTGCCCAATCACCTGTTCCAGTTGCTGGCGATGGTCGCCATGGAGCCGCCGGCGGCGTTCGGCGCCGACGCGGTGCGCAGCGAGAAGGCCAAGGTCATCGGCGCGATCCGCCCCTGGTCGAAGGCCATGGCCTTGAAGAATTCGGTACGCGGGCAGTACACCGAGGGCCGCCAGGGTCGGAAGAAACTCAGGGGCTATCGCGACGAACCGCGGGTGGCGGCGGACAGCCAGACGGAAACCTATGTCGCGCTCAAGGTGATGATCGACAACTGGCGCTGGGTCGGCGTGCCGTTCTACCTGCGTACCGGCAAGCGCATGAGCGTGCGCGACACCGAGATCGCCATCTGCTTCAAGCCGGCGCCCTACGCGCAGTTTCGCGACAGCGACGCCGAACGGCCCAAGCCCAACTACCTGAAGATCCAGATCCAGCCCAACGAGGGCATGTGGTTCGACCTGCAGGCCAAGCGTCCGGGGCCGGCCCTGGCGATGGAGAACGTCGAGCTGGGCTTCGCCTACAAGGACTTCTTCAACATGCGCCCGGCCACCGGCTACGAAACCCTGATCTACGACTGCCTGATCGGCGACCAGACCCTGTTCCAGCGCGCGGACAACATCGAAAACGGCTGGCGCGCGGTACAGCCGTTTCTCGATGCCTGGAAGGAGGGCGGAGAAGTCCATTCCTACGCCGCCGGCGAGGACGGTCCGGCCGCCGCGGACGAATTGCTCGCTCGCGAACGCCGGGTCTGGCACCGCCTCGGCTGAGTGACGCCGACCGGCCATCCATTCGGATGGCCGGGTCAATTTTTCCTGCTGTCCAGCTGAACAGCCCGCCACACGCGGGCTGGCGCGATTCATTGACGCCATTTATTCGCCATCATAGCAACTAGCTATATTCCTTCGAATGGGGCAATCTTGGTAAAAATCTGACTTGGTTCACACTTCTGGATGTTTTAGAGGGCCTGAGTCTTTACTTTTTACGCAAACCAATGAAGGCATTTTTGCTATGGATAGCGTCTTGGCAGAGATCAGGGCATTCGATGTCAGGGATCGGGCCGTCGACCACATTTGCCTGCCATGCGTCGCCCGGGTCCGGAGCGCGCCATGAAACGCCTCGACGAGTGCCCGCAAGCGACGGTCAGCCAGCATAACGTGCTGATGGCACTGGACTCCTTGCGCAGTAATCTGGCTTGTGAAGTCACTGACAACATCCTGTGCTCCCTGCCATTGTCCGCGCACTACGGCCTGTATCGGATGCTCATGGCCGTGGCTGCCGGGACCACCCTGGCGCTTCTGCACGACCATGCGAGCCGACGCGACATCGACTTCCCCGATGCGCACCTGGTCACCAACCGCGGGGCGGGGCTGCTGCACCGACAGATATCAAGGATGAACGACCTGTTTCCCTACACCCGGATCCGCACTCGCCACGGCCTGCCCGTCGAACAACCGCAGCGCCCGGGACACCGCCGGGAGGGGCTCGCCACCTGGCAGTTGCCCGCGGCAATCACTTTCAAGACAACACTGCCCGGTACCGGCAGCGGACGTGTGGCTTTCGTCCCGCTGCAGCGAGGGGCATGCAACGAGCAAAGAGGGGTGGCCGGATGATCGCCGCCCAAGAGACGCCTATGGAAGAACCGACTTTCGATTTCGACAGAATGCTGTGCTTCACCCTGTATTCCACCGCCAATGCCATGGTCCGCGACTACGGCGAACCCCTGCGCCGGCATGGCGTGACCTACCCGCAATTGCTGGTGCTGATCGGCCTGTGGGGGGAGGACGACATGTCCATCAGCTCGCTCAGCGCGGTGACCCTGTTCGACCTCGGCACCCTGACGCCGATCATTCGCCGTCTCACCGATGCCGGCTTCATCACCGTCTATCTCGATCCGGGCGACCGGCGTCGGCGCAAGGTGCTGCTGACCGACAAGGGCAAGGCCCTGAAGCTGGAAGCGGCGCAGTTGCTCGACTGCATGAACGGCAAGCTCGGTCTCGAACCGCACAACCGCCAGCAGATGCTCGATACCTGCCGGCAGATCCGTTCACGACTGCGCTGAAGCGTCGTCGTCGAGGGCCTGCGGCGTATTGAAGTTGGCCAGCCGGGGATCGTCTTCGGCGCAATCCAGGGCCAGCAAGGGCCCGCTACGCAACACCCATGACAGACTGCGATCGCCACGCGCCCAGGCAGCTGAAAGCGTGCCTGCGAGTGCGCGCGGGAGCAGGCTGAACATGGGTTGCCAGTGGCCGGCCTGGCGCACCATGACCGGTGTCAGCGTCTCGTTGGCCAGGGCCAGCAGGGACTCCAGCAAGGCCCGGTCGACCCGTGGCGCGTCGCAGGCGAGGACCAGCAGCCAGTCATGCCGGGCGACCTGCAGAGCGGCGAGGACACCGGCCATCGGCCCCGGGAAATCCGCTTGCGCGTCCTGCACCAGCGTATCGGCGTAAGGTCGGTAGGCCTCGATATTGCGGTTACAGGAGATGATCAGGTCATCGCTGAGGGGCCGCACGGTGCGGTGCAGATGCGCGATCAGCGGCTCGCCGTGCCAGGGCAGCAAGCCCTTGTCCCGCCCACCCATGCGCTGGCCGCGACCGCCGGCCAGGATCAGGATGGAGCAGGGGGGCAGGGGCGTGGTGCTCATTGAATGGTTATTCCGTCTGCGGGCCGTCACCTTCCCATGATGGCACCGCGCTGTCGAGTGACCTGCACTTACCGCATATACCGCATATACCGCGTAGGAGCGTGGCTTGCCCGCGAAAGGACCGCAAAGCGGTCCCAGCCTCCCTCGTTACAGGGGATCCGCAAGCGGCTCGGCAGCCTTCTTGCGCTGATACCCGGTCACCCGCATCACCACCACGAAGAACACCGGCACGAACACCACCGCCAGCGTCGCGCTGAGCATCCCGCCGACCACCCCGGTACCGATCGCCTGCTGGCTCGCCGAGCTGGCACCGGTAGCGATGGCCAGCGGCACCACGCCGAGGATGAAGGCCAGCGAGGTCATGACGATCGGCCGCAGGCGCAGGCGCGCGGCCTGCACCGTCGCGTCCAGCAGGTCGTGCCCCTGGTCCACCAGGCTCTTGGCGAACTCGATGATCAGGATGGCGTTCTTCGCCGACAGGCCGATCAGGGTGATCAGCCCCACCTTGAAGAACACATCGTTGGGCAGCCCGCGCAGGGTCACCGCCAGCACCGCGCCGAGAATCCCCAGCGGTACCACCAGCAGCACCGAGGTCGGGATCGACCAGCTTTCGTACAGCGCCGCCAGGCAGAGGAATACCACCAGCAAGGACAGCGCCATCAGCAACGGCGCCTGGCTGCCGGACAGCTTCTCCTGCAGGGACAGGCCGGTCCATTCCAGGCCGAAGCCCAGCGGCAGTTCAGCGACCAGGCGCTCGATCTCGGCCATGGCCTCGCCGGAGCTGTGTCCCGGGGTCGGCTCGCCGCTCACGGCAATCGCCGGATAGCCGTTGTAGCGGGTCAGTTGCACCGGCCCCGAGACCCACTGCGCGCGGGCGAAGGCGGCCAGCGGAACCATCTTGCCGCTGCTGTTGCGCACGTGGATCTTTAGCAGGTCCTCGACCTGGCTGCGGCTGTCGCCTTCGGCCTGCACCACCACCCGCTGCATGCGGCCCTGGTTGGGGAAGTCGTTGACGTAGCTGGAGCCCACCGCGGTATTGAGCACCGTGCCGATATCGGCGAACGACACGCCGAGGGCATTGGCCTGCTTGCGGTCGATCTCCAGTTGCACCTGCGGGCTTTCCGCCAGGGCGCTCTCGCGCACGTTGACCAGCACCGGACTCTTTTCCGCGGCCGCGAGCAACTGGTCGCGCGCCGCCATCAGCCGGGCGTAGCCCAGGCCGCCACGGTCCTGCAGGCGGAACTCGAAACCGGTCGAGGTACCCAGGCCGTCCACCGGCGGCGGCAGCACCGAGTAGGCGATGGCGTTCTTGAACTGGCTGAAGGCGACCGTCGCGCGCTCGGCGATGGCCGCCGCGGCGTCATCGGCCGTGCGCTGCGACCAGTCCTTGAGCGTGGTGAACACCAGCGCGGCGTTCTGCCCGTTGCCGGAGAAGCTGAAACCGAGGATCACCGTGGTGTCGCCCACGCCGGCTTCCTGGGCATTGTGCGCCTCGATCTGCGCCGCCACCTGTTCGGTGCGCTCGCGGCTGGCGCCCGGCGGCAGCTGCACGTCGGTGATGGTGTAGCCCTGGTCCTCGGTGGGCAGGAACGACGACGGCAACTGGCTGAAGCTGAACACCAGCACGGCGAACAGCAGGGCATACAGCAGCAGGTAGCGACCGCTGCGGGCGATGGCGTGGATGACCCAGCGCTGGTAGCCGTTGCTCAGTGCCTCGAAACGCCGGTTGAACCAGCCATACAGGCCGCGTCGTTCGTGGTGCTCGCCCTTGGCCACCGGTTTGAGCAGGGTCGCACACAGGGCCGGGGTCAGGCTCAGGGCGAGGAACGCCGAGAACAGGATCGACACCGCCATGGACATGGAGAACTGCTGGTAGATCACCCCGACCGAGCCGCTCATGAACGCCATCGGCAGGAACACCGCCACCAGCACCACGGTGATGCCGACGATGGCCCCGCTGATCTGGCCCATGGCCTTGCGCGTCGCCTCCTTCGGCGCCAGGCCTTCCTCCATCATGATGCGCTCGACGTTCTCGACCACGACGATGGCGTCGTCGACCAGGATGCCGATGGCCAGGACCATGCCGAACAGGGTCAGGACGTTGATCGAGAACCCCAGGGCGAGCATCGCGGCGAAGGTGCCCATCAGCGCCACCGGTACCACCAGGGTGGGGATCAGGGTGTAGCGGATGTTCTGCAGGAACAGCAGCATCACCAGGAACACCAGGACCATGGCTTCGCCGAGGGTGTGGATCACCTGGGTGATGGAGACCTTCACGAACGGCGAGGTGTCGTAGGGAATGGCGTACTTCGCGCCCGGCGGGAAGTAGCGCGACAGCTCGTCCATCTTCTCGCGCACCAGGGTCGCGGTGTGCATGGCATTGGCCCCCGGCGCCAGCTGCACGCTGAAGGCGGTGGCAGCCTTGCCGTTGAGGCGGGTGCCAAACTGGTATTCCTGGCTGCCGATCTCGACCCGGGCGACATCGCCAATGGTGACGCTGGAGCCGTCCTGGTTGGCGCGCAGGACGATGGCGGCGAACTCCTCCGGGCTCGACAGCTGGCCCTTGACCAGCACGTTGGCGGTGATTTCCTGGCCGGCGCGCCCCGGCAGGTCGCCGATGCTGCCCGGCGCGACCTGGGCGTTCTGCGCGGCGATGGCGTTGTTGACGTCCTCGGGGGTGAGGTTGAAGCCGATCAGCTTCTGCGGATCGATCCACACCCGCATGGCACGTTCGGAGCCGTACAGCTGGGCCTTGCCGACCCCGGACAGGCGGCGGATCTCGTTCATCACGTTGCGCGCGAGGAAGTCGCTCAGGGCCGTTTCGTCCAGGCGTGGGTCTTCCGAGCTGAGGGTCACCAGGAGGAGGAAGCCGGTGGAGACCTTTTCCACCTGCAGGCCCTGCTGGATTACCGCCCGCGGCAGACGCGACTCGACGATCTTCAGGCGGTTCTGCACGTCCACCTGGGCCAGTTCCGGATTGGTCCCCGGCTCGAAGGTGGCGGTGATGGTGGCGCTGCCCAGGCTGCTCTGCGAGGAGAAGTACAGCAGGTGATCGGCGCCGTTGAGCTCCTGCTCGATCAGGCTGACCACGCTTTCGTCGATGGTCTGTGCCGACGCGCCGGGATACACCGCGTAGATCTCCACCTGCGGCGGCGCGACGTTGGGGTACTGGGCCACGGGCAGCTTGGGCAGGGCCAGGGCACCGGCGAGAAGAATGAACAACGCGACCACCCAGGCGAAGACCGGGCGATCGATGAAGAACTGCGGCATGAATCAGGCCCTCACTGGCCGGTGGTGTTCTGAACGACGGACGAGGTGCCCGCATCGGTGCCGGTGACCTGCACCTGGTCGCCGGCCTTGACGTGCTGCAGGCCCTCGGTGACCACGCGCTCGCCCGGGGTCAGGCCTTCGCTGACGATCCAGCGGTTGTTCTGCGCGCTGCCGAGCACCACCGCGCGTTCGACGATGCGCTGCGCGCCATCCACCACCAGGACCCGCGGCAGGCCGGCACTGTCACGCAGGATCGCCTGTTGCGGCACGCTGATGCCCTGGGGCTGGATCGCCTGCTCGACGCGCACGCGGATGAAGCTGCCCGGCAGCAGGTCGAGGTCCGGGTTGGGGAATTCGCTGCGCAGGGTGATCTGGCCGGTGCCCGGGTCGACGGCGATGTCCGAGAACAGCAGCTTGCCCGGCAGCGGGTAGGGCGTGCCGTCGTCCTGGATCAGGGTGACCCGGGCCTGGTCCTGGCCGACCTGCTGCAGCTCGCCGGCCCGCAAGGCGCGGCGCAGGGCGTTGATCTCGCGGGTCGACTGGGTGACGTCGGCGTGGATCGGGTCCAGTTGCTGGATGGTCGCCAGCGCCGTGGTCTCGTTCTGGCCCACCAGCGCGCCCTCGGTGACCAGGGCGCGGCCAATGCGTCCGGAAATCGGCGCGGTGACCGTGGCGTAACCGAGATTGAGCCGCGCCCGTTCCACCGCAGCCTTGGCCGCGGCGACCTCGGCGTCCGCCTGCATCGCCGCGGCGCGAGCGTTGTCACGGTCCTGGCGGCTGACCGCGTTGATGGCGATCAGCTCGGCGTAGCGCTGGTCCTGCAGCCGGGCCTGATAGCGCGCCGCCTCGGCCTTGGCCAGGGTCGCCCGGGCACTGTCGTAGTCGGCCTGGAACGGCGCCGGGTCGATGCGGAACAGCACCTCGCCCTGTTTCACATCGCTGCCCTCGCGGTACTCGCGCTTGAGCACGACCCCGGCGACGCGCGCGCGCACTTCGGCGCTGCGCGGCGCCTGGATGCGCCCGGACAACTCGCTGCTGATCGCCAGCGGCTGGATCCGCACGGTTTCCACCGAGACGTTCGGCGCGGGCATTTGCGCCTCTTCCGGGGCCTGGCCATCGCCGCAGGCAGCGAGCAGGAGGAGGGTGGCGGCGAGGGGCAGCAGGCGGGCGGGACTCGAGGGCAACATACGCTTCTTCCATAAATGACCGACGCATGGTACGCAGGCGCGGCGCCAGCCGCTGTGAAGCTGTGTAGAGTGTCTGTTAAAAAGTGTAAGGAAATAACTTCTTACCTGGCCGGTTCTATATCCTGCCGACTTTCCCTGTCCTGCACATCCAGCCATGCCCAACATCCTTCTGGTCGAAGACGACTGCGCCCTGTCCGAGCTGATCGCCAGCTACCTGCAACGCAATGGTTTCACCGTGAGCGTCATCGCCCGCGGCGACCTGGCGCTGGAACAGGTACGCCGCGACCGGCCCGACCTGGTGATCCTCGACCTGATGCTCCCCGGCCTCGACGGCCTGCAGGTGTGCCGGCGCCTGCGCGGCGAATCGCAGACCCTGCCGATCCTCATGCTCACCGCCCGCGACGATAGCCATGACCAGGTCCTGGGCCTGGAAATGGGTGCCGACGACTACGTCGCCAAACCCTGCGAGCCACGGGTGCTGCTGGCCCGGGTGCGCACCTTGCTGCGCCGCAGCAGCGTCGCCGAACCGCACCTGGAGAGCGATCGCATCGCCATCGGCGCGCTGTGCATCGACCTTGCCGAACGCACCGTGCTCTGGCGCGCCATGCCGGTGGAGCTGTCCAGCGGCGAGTTCAACCTGCTGGTGGTCCTGGCGCGCAATGCCGGCACGGTGCTCAGCCGTGACCATATCCTCCAGCACCTGCGCGGCATCGAGTTCAACGGCACCGACCGCTCGGTGGACGTGGCGATCTCCAAACTGCGCCGCAAGTTCGACGACAATGCCGGCGAAGCGCGCAAGATCAAGACCGTGTGGGGCAAGGGCTATCTGTTCAGCCGCATGGAATGGGAGGTCTGAGGCCCGAGCATGCTGAAGATCCTCGTCCGCCTGTACCTGCTGACCATCATCACCTACGCCGGGGCCTTGTTCCTGGTGCCGGAGCTGATCCTCAACGTCTTCAACGAACGCTATGTCGTCTACAACCTGGAACAGGCCCGGGGCGTGCAGAGCCTGATCGTCAAGGAATTCCGCCGCACGCCGGAGCGTGACTGGCCGCAGGTGGCGAAACAGCTCGCCGACGATTTCGCGCCGCTGACCATCGAACTGCTGCCGCGTGCCGAGCAGTCATTGAGCGACACCGAGCGCCAACACCTGGATGCCGGGCAGAACGTCGTCCGCCTCGGCGACTGGGGCTACTACGAAACCGCCATCGCGCCGCTCAGCGAGCAATGGCTGGTGGCCTTGAGCACCCCGCCGGACCCGTTCGACATCAATCTGCTGTCCTGGGGCATCACCGTGCTGATCGGCGCGGCGCTGCTCGGCTGCCTGCTGCTCTGGCTGTGGCCGCACTGGCGCGACCTGCAGCGGCTCAAGGCCACCGCGCAATTGCTTGGCCAGGGGCATCTGTCGGAGCGCACGCTGATTTCCCCGCGCTCCAACATCGGCGCGCTGGCGGCAGTGTTCGACACCATGGCCCAGGACCTGGAACAGCTGCTGACCCAGCAGCGCGAGCTGCTCAACGCGGTGTCCCATGAGCTGCGCACGCCCTTGACCCGCCTGGACTTCGGCCTGGTGCTGCTCTATGACGAGCTGCCGGCGGCCAGTCGCAAGCGCCTGATGCAACTGGTCGGGCACGTTCGCGAGCTGGATGAACTGGTGCTGGAGCTGTTGTCGTACAGCCGCCTGCAGACGCCGGGGCAGGTGGTCGAGCGGGTCGAGGTGTCGCTGCTGGAGTTCATCGACAGCATCCTCGGCAGCTTCGCCGAAGAGTTGGACGGCCGTGGAGTGTGCTGGGAAGTGCGCGGTGGTGCCGAGCTGCAGCGTTTTGCCCTGGACCCGCGGCTGACTGCGCGCGCCGTGCAGAACCTGATCCGCAATGCCATGCGCTACTGCGACCGGCGACTGCTGCTGGAACTGAGCCAGGATGGCCAGGGCAATTGCCTGATCAGTGTCGAGGACGACGGCATCGGTATTCCCGAGCATGAGCGGGAGCAGATCTTCCAGCCGTTCTATCGCCTGGACCGCAGCCGCGACCGCGCCACCGGTGGCTTCGGCCTGGGGCTGGCGATCAGTCGGCGGGTGATCGAGAGCCAGGGCGGGCGGCTCGAGGTCGGCCAGTCGGAGCTGGGTGGGGCGCGGTTCGGTATTTTTCTGCCGCGGCGGTGAGGGCGCATGTCGGCCGCTTTCCAGCGGTCTTGAGATCGAGCGCCGCCCGCGCGGCGCATCGCTGTGCATGACGATGTTTTTCTAGTGCCCTTGAGATCGAGCGCCGTCCGCACGGCGCATCGCGGGCAATGCCCGCTCCCAGTGTGCCCGGCATGGGCCAAAATCAGTCACCTGAAAGCGGTGACCAGAATGAGTGACGACAACTGTAGTGAAACGCAAGGTGGACGCCGTGAGAGCGCCGTCCGCACGGCGCATCGCGGGCAATGCCCGCTCCCAGTGTGCCCGGCATGGGCCAAAATCAGTCACCTGAAAGCGGTGACCAGAATGAGTGACGACAACTGTAGTGAAACGCAAGGTGGACGCCGTGAGGCCAAGCTGAAAGAAGCGCGTA